>CAZVUU010000071.1:0-12168 GCA_964630465.1 uncultured Christensenella sp. | reverse complement strand
TGCTCCCCGCAGTTGGATACCAGGCGGTAGCCGCCTTCCTCCACCCCGAGCTTTCCGGCCACCTGCCGCGCCGCGCGAAGGCAGGCGGCCAGCTCCGTATCGGTCAGGGCTTCCAGGTCGTTGAGGCCCTCCGCGTGCCGGCGTGGCACGATCAGCGCGTGCCCGGGGGCCTGGGGCTGAATATCCAAAAAGGCGTAGCAGAGCTCATCCTCATACACCTTCTTTGAGGGGATCTCCCCCCTGATGATCTTGCAAAACAGGCAGTTATCGGCCATCTCTTTACCCTCCCTTATATGATGACGCCTTCAAAGCGTTCCTTCCCAAGCTTGTGCAGCCTGACTGCTGCTATCTGCCCCTGGACGGCGCCCGGGGCCCATACCTCCACATACTGGGGCGTATAGCCCGAAGCGCCCTCGCCGCTCTCTTCCTCAAACAGCACATCCTGCACGGTGTTAAGCAGGCTCTTGCGGTAGCCGTCCGCCAGCTCATCCGCCAGGGCGATCAGCCTTCTCGCCCGCTCCTCACGAACGGCCTTTGGCAGCTGCCCTTCCATCGAGGCCGCGGGCGTGCCCTCCCGCCTGCTGTAGGGGAAGACGTGGATGCGCGCAAAGCCCGCCTCGCGGCAGAAGGCCATGGTCTCCAGAAACTCTTCCTCCGTCTCGCCGGGGAAGCCCGTGATCACGTCCGTGGTCAGGGCGCAGCCGGGGAAGGCTGCCTGCAGCCTGCGGGCCGCCGCCAGGTACTCTTCCGCCGTATACCTGCGGCGCATAGCCTTGAGCACCCTGTCGCTGCCCGACTGCAGCGAGAGGTGAAACTGCGGGCAGAGCTTTGTGATCTTAGCCAGCTCCGTGACAAACTCCTCCGTAGCGATCACCGGCTCCAGCGAGCCCAGGCGGATGCGCCGGATGCCCGGGGCCTCCGCCGCCGCGCGGACGGCGTCGAGCAGGGTACCCGCCCCCTCCAGGTCGCGCCCGTAGCTCGACAGGTGGATGCCCGTCAGCACCACCTCGCTGTACCCGGCCTCGGACAGCCGCATCGCTTCCGCGCGCACATCGGCCACCTCGCGCGAGCGGATGCCGCCCCGCACATAGGGAATGATGCAAAAGGCGCAGTAGCGGTCACAGCCCTCCTGTATCTTCATGACGGCACGGGTATGCCCGTCAAAGTTCGCGATCTCCATCTTCTCAAAGGGCACGCGCAGCACGCTGTCTACCGCGGCGATCTGCGTCTCGTTGGCCACCGCCTCATCGAGCAGTGTGACCACCTCGTTCCTGCGCTGGTTGCCGATTACCAGGCGCAGGCCGCGCTCCAGCAGGCCCTCGGCGTCCTTCTGCGCCAGGCAGCCCGCCAGGATCACCTCGGCCTGTGGATTTTTCTTCATCGCGCGGCGCACGGCCTGCAGGCTCTTTTTCTCGCCTATGCCCGTCACCACGCAGCTGTTGATCACATAGACATCCGCCCGCTCGTGAAAGCCCCGGGCCTCATAGCCCGCCCTTAAAAACTGCTCCAGCATTGCCTGGCTGTCATATTGGTTCACCTTGCAGCCCAAGGTGTAGAAGGCAACTGTACTCAAAAATCGATTCCTTTCATTGATCAGGATACGTGAGGTTGGGCGACGGTTTCACACAGAGTTCACGGAGGCACGGAGGCGCTTCGCTTTTCACAGAGAATGATTGATAAGAAGCGGCTGATTTCATCGTTCTCTCTTGTTCCTCCCGTTTCGTCCGGCTTCGGCCGGAACAAAAATCCGCGAGGGAACTACTTCACAGTTCCCTGCACAGAGGGAATACCATGAGCCCTGTTTTAATCTCTCCGAGGAAACGGCTGTGAAGCAGCTGTCTCCCATAACTCTGTTCCCGCCGCAGCGGAGCGATATGATAAGCGCCATGATGCTTACCGAGTACAAGAGAGTCCATGAAAAAATTCTCTGTGCGTCCTCTGTCTCTCTGTGACCTCTGTGCGAGACCGTTCCCCGTATCCCTTAGCCCTTTCTGATATCATGTTCGGCAACATGTTCGGCATCATGTTCGGTAGCCTATCGTTGCGTCAATCATAATCCCCGCTCATCATCAGCACCATCGTCAGCGCCGCCATGCCCGCTGTTTCCGTGCGAAGCACGCGCGGCCCCAGCGTGACGGTCTGCCCCGAAAGCGCCTCCACCTCCTGCCCGGTCATGCCGCCCTCCGGGCCGATCACGATGGCAACATCCTTTGCCCCCCTGTAGGCCGCCCGCAGGGGCAGGCCGCCCGATTCCCAGGGGATCAATACCTGCTCGTGCTGCCTGAGCGCCTCCGTCAGGGCCTGAAAGCTCAGGCAGTCCGCCACCTCAGGCACCAGGCTGCGCCCCGATTGCACCGCCGCCTCCCGGGCAATGCGCCGCCACCTGGCCAGCTTCTTTTCCCCGCCCTCCCACTGCGCCACGCAGCGGCTGAACAGGCAGGGCACGATGCGGCTGACGCCCAGCTCCGTGCACCGCTGCATGACGGTATCCATGCGCTCGCCCTTTGACAGCCCCTGGTAGAGCGTCACGCGGGTCCGGGGCTCATGGCTTGAAATCTCGCGGATCACCCGCGCCCTGGGCATCGCCCCCGCGGGCGCAAAGACCGCTTCATAGAGCCGCCCTTCGCTGGCGATATGCAGGGCCTCATCCGCGCGCAGGCGCAGCACCTTCAGCGCGTGGTGCGCGTCCTGCGGGTCCAGCAGGGCAAAGCCCTCAACGGGCGGCTGCGTAAAAAAGGTTGGCATACCCATTCACGTCCTTTCGCGGCTCATTCCTCGGCCAAATCTCCGCGTTCCCGCCCCGCGCCGCGCATTCCATATGTCCAATCTCCAAACTTCCCCTTTCGCACAAACGGCTGTGAAGCAGCCGTCTCTGCATCCTCCGCCCCCGTCGCAGCGGGCGCAAAGAATCAAGAAAAATCTATAAAACAACCACTTCTATACAAAAAATCTCTCTGTGAAAAGCGGAGCGCCTCTGTGCCTCTGTGCCCTCTGTGCGAGCCGTAACCCCAGCCTCGTCCATTCCGCATTCCGAATTCAGCATTCAGCCTTCAGCCTTCCGCCCCACCCGCTCACCCGCGCCGGGCGGCAAAGGCCACCCACTCGCCGCGATGGCGGGTATCGACGATCTCATAGCCGTATTCCGCAAGCGCCGTCCGCACATCCTCCTCACGCTCCCGGATGATGCCCGAGCACACGAAAATACCCCCCGCCTTCAGGGCCTGCCTGAGCGGCCCCGCCAGCATGATGATCACATCCGCCAGGATGTTCGCCACGGCAAAGTCATAGACCCCGTCAATGCCCTCCAGCAGGTCGCCCCGGCGGACGCTCACCCGCTCGCCCAGGCCGTTTTTATCCACATTTTCCTGCGCGGTGCGCACCGCCAGAGGGTCGATGTCGATGGCCAGCACGCTGTCCGCGCCTAGGCGCGCCGCCGCGATGGCCAGGATGCCGCTGCCCGTGCCCACGTCCAGCACCCTGCCGCCCGTGTAATGCCGCTCGATCAGCTCGGCGCACAGCGCCGTCGTCTCGTGCGTGCCCGTGCCGAAGGCCAGGCCGGGGTCCAGATCGATCACAGCGTCGCCGGGCTGTGGGCTGTAGTCCTCCCAGCTCGGGCGGACGACCAGCCGGCTGCCGATGCGGAAAGGCTTGTAAAAGCGCTTCCAGTATTCGGCCCAGTCCTTCTCCTGCACCTCGTTGCTTGACAGCTCAAGGCCGCCCAGGTCAAAGCCCGCCATCGCGGGCAGCTGGGCGATGTCTTCGGCAAGGCGCGCGATCTGCCGCTCATCCTGAAACCAGGCCTTCACCACCACATGCTCGGGCATCCGCTCGATCATCGCGGGATCGGCCAGCTCCCAATAGCCCGAGGGCTTCGAGGGATCGGGCACATCCGCCCGGTCGATGATCTGGGTGCCCTTGGCCCCCGCGCGCATCAAGGCCTCCGATACAATATCCGCGCCTTGGGTGTTGGTCGTGATGCTGATCTCTATCCAATCCATCTATGCTCTGTCTCTCCATGTATATTGTATATTTTTCCGATACCAAGGAGAATGTTTCGTGTCTCCAAAGCGACGAATTATTTTGTCTCGGGGCAAGGAGCGGGAGCGCAGGCGTAGCAGCGCTACGTCAAGCTGCCGGTGACACAGCCCCGGGGCAAAAGAATCGGCGCGGCGAGGCGCGAAAGGTTCGAGTTGGTATCACCTCTTGATAATGTCATCCCGCAGGCGGTACAGTGTCGCCCCCCGGCCCTTCTTGCAGAAGGCGTCCACAAACCACTCGATCTCCTTGTTGGCGTCAAACTGCACATAGCCGTAGCGCTTGCCGTCCCGCTTTTCGCCCTTCATGTTGGAGTCCGTCCAGGTGACGGTGCCGGTGTCCGGGTCATAGTCCTCGGTAAATACCAGACTGTGCGCCCCGATGCCGTAGTAATAGTCCGCCGACATCTGAAAGAAATCGCCCCGCTGCACCTGCTTCATGAATTCCGTCGCCCGGGCCCGGTTTTCTTCCTTGCTTTCATCCGCGTCATAGAAAAACTGTGCGCCGATCACAAAGGGGTTGCCCGCTTCCGCCGCCACTTCCTCCCAGGAGATGCCGTAGCTGTAGGGCCTGGATTCCTTGGCGGGCAGATTGTTGGGGATCACCATCGGCACATCGGGAAAGGCCGCCATGCGGTAGTCATCCCGGTTCTTGCGGAACAGGTGCACGGTGAAGTTTTTGCATACGTAGATGTCGCCCGAGCTGTTGGCGGGCTGCGCCCGCCCGCCCGCCTTGCGGAACAGTTCCTCCGCCAGGTCGATCATATGATCGATAAATTCATCCCGCGCGGCGCTGTCAGCGGCGGGGGCGGCTGCTGCCGCCGCGGGCTCTTCCGGTACAATGGCGGCGGGCGCCGTTTCCTCCGCCGCAGGGGGGGCTTCCTCCCGCGGCGCCGCCGTCACCCCGGGCGCGCCAAGCCCGGCGGGGAAAAGGGATACTTCCTCATCCGCCATCGCCGGCAGGGCCAGCAGCATCAATAAAAGCAACATGCTGATCACACGGGTCATCACGCCAAATACTCCTTAACGGTCACCAAGCAGGCAGAGTCAGCTGCCTGCAATGGCATTGTACATGGAATGCGTGAGGAGGGCAAGGAAGTCCGTCCCTCTTGTGTTGCCCGTATTGTTTGCTCACACTATGAAATCAGCACGCTATACCAAAATCTGCTGTTAAATTCGTATTATTTCTGAGAGGTCTGCTCTGTTAAAAACATAGGTGATCCGGAATAAGCAATTGATTCAGCTGCTTTGCAAGTGTCCATCCTTCAAAACGATGTGTTTGTCGCCTTCCTGCACCATGCCCTGATCATGGGTGACCATGACAATGGTTTGTCCCTCTTGGTGAAGTCTCCGTAAAAGCTGGTGAATCAATAAGCCGTTCTTGCTATCCAAATTGCCGGTTGGCTCATCCGCCAATATGAGGTTGGGCTTTGTAACGATTGCGCGGGCAATGGCTACGCGCTGCTGCTCACCGCCGGATAGCTGAGTTGGGTTATGATATAGCCTTTCTTGCAAGCCCACACGCTCAAGCGCTTTCTCCGCCAGTATAACACGCTCTTTTTTAGAATAGCCCAGGTATCCCAATGGCAGCGCCACATTACTGACAGCGCTTTCATGCGGCAGCAGATAAAAAGATTGGTGCACAAAGCCGATTTCTTTGAGGCGTATGGCGCTTTGCTGTTTCTCTTGCAAGGTTCCAACCTCTTGCCCATTTAAAAAATACTGTCCCGTATCTGCTCTGTCCAGCAAGCCCAGCACCTGCATCAGGGTGCTTTTGCCGCTGCCGGAGCGACCGGTTATCACCGCAAAACTGCCTTTTTCAATGTCGAGGCTGATATCTTTTAATGCCTCCACGCGTGTTGCGCCGCTGTTAAATATGCGGCTTACATGTGATAGCTTAAGCATATTGGCTTAGCCCTCCCTTAGTGTTCTGGCGGCAGTGCGCACCAGCACCGTCCTCACGCCAAGCATGGTAATTAATGTGGACAGCGCTATGCTGCCAAGCAAGGGAGCAAGCAATGACATGCCTGTAAAGTGCACAGCGATACCGGCAAAATTTGTTTGGTTTATCAACAGCTTCCCGGGCAGAAAACTTAGCATCCAGGACAACAGGAAGAGCCCGGTGTTTTCTATCCACAGTTCCATCACCAGCACCTGTTTGGAAACGCCTATAGCGTTTAGCACCGCAAACTCCTGCCTGCGTCTGTCACAAAGAATGAGGTAGTTGCCGAAGATACCAATTACAACTACTGTCAGGATGATAATGGTGAGAAAAAACAACTGTTGGCTAAGCCCATTGGCTTTTTGCGCCGACAAAGCAATTTTCTCGTCTGCGTTGAGCACCAAGGCTCTCATATCTTGATGCAAGGCGGCCATGCTTCCCTGAATATCCGCAGCAATTTTCACGTTGTCCCGTTCATTCGTTTCAGGCAGCAGAGCGTAGCTTAGGGGAGCGTGCAGCGGTACCTGCTCAGGCAAGGGACCCGGCACCAGGAATAGCCATAGAGGGCCGACATATTCAACTTCGTCAGAGGCCCGAAGCCCCAACGCATTCTGAGCAAGAGGGCTGGGTTGCAGCGCAAACACCGTTTCGTTTACTAAGGCATCTTGCAGAAAACCGGTCAGTAAATCTTCCCCTCTATATATCAACACAGCATTTTGAAGCAAAGAAAGACTTTCCGCGCCGGGCATGCTGGTCAGGCCCAGTTCCGGCAGCATATCTTTCTGGGCAAGTATAAAGCGGTCAAAACGCAGGAGATCAGGAGGGGCAATAATGGCAAGATCACCAACAATAAGCTGCGAAAACTGCGCCTGTGGGTACTGTTGCGTTAAATGCATAATGTCTGTGCTTGCCAATGGCAGTTCCTTTAAAAACTCTCCTTGACGTGATAGCAAAGCCAATCGTTTGAAGCGGCTGTTGTTGTAACGCCCTTCATTTACTGTTTGGCTGACACTTTGCATGACAGAAATGGAGAAAATAAGCAGCGTAAGCCCCGCCGTTAAGCGTAGCAACAGCCATAGATTATAAGGCAACCTTTGCTTGATGCGCTGCCATACTCGCAAGAAGGGAAAAGAAATCACATGTCCTCCTTCATATGCTGAGACAAGCTCTTGTTCCTGTTCTCCAAGCGACTGATCGCAAAGGTAAATGCAAGAGAAAACAGGCTGGTAATACCCGCAGCAAGAAGTGAACCCCACAGCGTGCCGGATGGCGATGCCCCGCTTATACTGTACAGAGCATAGGTACTGATAAAATAGCCAACTAAGGACGACAGGAACGCAAGCGGGCCTATGGAGAGCAATTGCTCTCGTATCAGCCCGTCAAGGCCCTGCCACTGCCTGCAAAGCCCATCCTCTCGCCGGCACTTCTGCGCATGGTAGCGCATCAGGGCAGACATTTGCGACAGGGTAAACAGGGTGCCTGCCAGAATAAAAAACAGAAGGCTTGTATAAAAGCGTTCTATAGCAACCCTGTCTATTGCTTCCCGCTCCTTCACCAGCTCATAGGTGATTAAGCCGCCTTGCTCTCTGGGGCTGATGGGATGATTGATGGTGCTTTGCAAGTGCTCAAGCAGGCTTAGCGCGCTGCTTTCTCCCCTCGGCATCAGCACCACTACATGTTCCTGCAACCCAAAGCAGAGTGGCGCTGACAGCATTAGCTCCACGCCACCCTCCATATTATCTCTCAGGATGCGGATACGGTATCTTTCTCCCTGGATGCTGATGCTATCCCCATCGTACAGTCCCAAACGCTTTGAAAATTTTGCGTTGAGGGCTGCTTCATCATCAGCTAAGGGCAAATTAAGCAGATGTTTGTCATCGCTGACCAAGCTTTGTATGCGAAGAGACCGCAAGCCCTGCGGGGTCATGCATTGCTCGTCCTGCTCAAGCAATTCGACATAATCTATTCCTTGCAACTGCGCAAAGCCTCGGATTTGCGCGGCAAATTCTTCATCCGGGCTGGCCAGGCGCAGTGCATCCGCCGGTGCAATGTATGGCAAGGCAGGCGAACGCATCATGATATCTGGGTCTATGCCAAGGTAAGGGGCAAGAAGCGCGCCTATACATGCAAAGGCGAAAAACAAGCTGATGCTCACCAAAGGATGATGAGTGATTCGCCGCAGGGCCCGCCGCAGAACAAAAGCGATACGATACACAGGCTAACTGACCTCCGCTTGCAGCTTGATGATGATCTGCTTTGAAGGCCACACCAGATACAGAGTGTTTTCACCCCCGATAAGCAGGATATCCTGAGTTTGGGTATCTATTGTCCATGCCGGATACAGCTGGCTTAACAGGCGGATGGAGCCCCGCAGCTGATAGTCACTTGCATCATATAGGCCTATATCGCTGAGCGTAGCGCTGAACGCCGCCAGACCGTCTTGAAAGGGAATAAAGGGCGAAAGCATCAAACCGGCATAGCTCTGTCCCGTCTTTTTTATCGTGCTGCCCAATATTGCATAGATAGCGCCCCCCGGTAAGGACACCAAAGCATTTTGGCCGCTTTCTTGCTGCAACGCCAGGCGAACAAGCAAGTGGATAGTCCCTTTCTGCTTAAAAAAACCGCCTACACCAGCCACTGAAATAATTTCTGTTGCCTTTTCGAGTTGTGCAATCATCAACTTTGGCTCAAAATCCCCCATAGAGCAAGATATATAATAGCTGCCGTCTGCATGTGTGAAGCCAAATATCAGCGTGTGGGTGTCTCCGGCCTCTGTTATCTTGATGTTTTCTATAAACTCACCCTCATCGTTATAACGCACGATGCGCCTGTTGCCCCAGTCCAGTACATGAATGCCCGCCCCATCTGCCACAATACCTTGCGGGTTGACAAGCTCACCGTCCCGGCTGCCAGTACTGCCAAAGCCGGGAAGAGCCTCCAGATCCTTTGTATAGCGCAGTACTTGATTGCTATTTTTGTCGATCAAGTACAGTGTGCCATCATAAAATGCAGCGCTGATTACCCCTTGTACAGGCAGCTGCTCAAAGGCCGTCTCATGCAAAGTGATATTGAGTGGACGCAGTTCTGGCGGTGTAAAGGCAGGTGCTTTAGCTGCACAGCCTCCCATCAGCAGCACACAACACAGCATGATCATAAGCAGCCGACCGGTTGAATTTATCTTCATCTTGTGCTTTTCTCCTTGATTTGTCGCATCAGTCGTGCCCTTGAAGCTGACGAATACTGGCAGCAGTCACCGTAAGCACAGCTGATGTACAGGCTGACGCACACATCAGCTGCACTGCCCCAGCAACCATGACATTGAACAAGGGCATGGGCAAGCTGGTCGCTACTACAAAAATTCTCAGTTTACAGCACATGAGAACTCCTCCTGTTCGCCTTCTCAATCTTTAAGACGATGGAAGAGAGTGAGTTAAAACAGTTTTTGAGAAATTTTTTATCTTCATTGAAATTTTATCTTGTATGCCAGCCCTTTATGACCATATGAAGGGCCAGTGAGCGCGGCTTAGCTATTTGTGTGCTTGGCTTAATCCAGGGATGCACCTTGTTTACAGATGTCTTTTTTGATATCGTACTGTCAGCAATAATGGGTGACGAAGGAGATAGCATGCTCTTATTTCTATTGATCGAGGATGAGGCTCAGCGCAGCTTCATGGAGCAATTATACCTCGGCTGCAAGTCCGCCATGTACCATACGGCCTACCGCGTCACGGGGCAGCATGAGGATGCCGAAGACATCATCAACGACGCCCTGCTGAAGCTGATGAATAAAATTCCCCTTTTAATGACGCTTGAGTGTTTGGTTTTGCGTTCTTATGTCGTCATTAGTACGAGGAGGGCCGCCATCGATCTGCTGCGAAAGCGCGGCCGCAGAAGCGAGCTGCTCTTTGGCGATGAGGATTTCATGGATACCATGGCCTCCTTTGACCCGGACCCGGATGAAGGCCTTCTGCGCGAGGCCGATGAAGCCTTGCTGAGCGCGGGGCTCAAGCGCCTGCCTCAAAGGCAGCGCGACCTGCTGAACATGAAGTACATCCTGAACATGGGCGACCGGGAAATCGCCGGCACCTTCGGCGTACAGCCGGGCAGCGTCCCCTCCATGCTCAGCCGCGCCCGCCGCGCCCTCAAAGAGATGATGAAGGAGCTTGACCATGAATAGACCGCTGCAGCAGCCCCTGAGCATTGAGGGCTTGAAGCGGCAGCTGGAGGATACCCGGCTGCGCCTGGCGCTGCTTGAGGCGCAAAGGCAGGAGGATGAGGCGATGCAGGCGGCCTGGGATGCCCTGCCGCCCGACGCGCCCGAAAAGCGGGAGGAGGCCCGCTTCTTTGCCCGCACAGAAAAAGGCACCCTCCGCCTGATCAAAAAGCATGAACGCCGCGCCGCGCGGTCAGAAAGGCCCCGGCGCATCCCCCGCCCCTTGACCGTCGCGGCGGCAGCCGTGCTGATCCTCTGCCTCAGCCTCGGCACCGCCCTGGCCGTCAGCCCGGCGCTGCGCGTGCAGATCATGCGCCTGCTGTACAACGTCACCCCCGAATACACGGAAGTCCGTTTTGTACCGGATGAAGCTGCCTCCTTTGATGTGCCCGCCGGGTGGACGGGGCTGTATTATCCTGCTTTCATACCGGAGGGGTATAAGTTAGATACGATCGCAGGGGCAAAAAATATGCCTGTTTCAGTATATATCGCTTCCAACGATCACTCCATGGTGTTTAGGGAATATGGTCTGGATAGCGAAAGCAACATCAACTCTGAAGGCTATACCGTTCAGGAAGTGGAAATCAACGGCGCGATAGGTATCATATCCCACAAGGCCGGGTACTCGATCATCGTATGGTCAAATACCGAAAAGGCCTTCACCCTGTCCATCACGGAAGATTATGATATCGCCCTGACCGTCGCCCGCAGTTTGGTTCGTGTAAAGTGATTCTTCATGATTTTTATTACTTGCTGATATTCAGTGTCTTCGAGTATTCAGAGGATAAAAAGGAGATTGACCATGAATAAACCGCAGCAGCAGATCCTGAGTATAAAGGGCTTGAAGCAGCAGCTGGAGGATACCAGGCTGCGCTTGGCGCAGCTTGAGGCCCAGGGGCAAGAGGGTGAGGCACCACCGGCAGCTTTGGATGCACCGCCGTCCGACACGCCCGAAAAGCGGGAAGAGGCCCGCTTTTTTGCCCGCGCAGAGAAAGGTACTCTCCGCATCCCCCGCCCCTTGACCGTCGCGGCGGCGGCTGTGCTGATCCTCTGCCTCAGCCTCGGCACCGCCCTGGCTGTCAGCCCGGCGCTGCGCGTGCAGATCATGCGCCTGCTGTACAACGTCACCCCCGAATACACGGAAGTCCGTTTTGTACCGGATGAAGCTGCCTCCTTTGATGTGCCCGCCGGGTGGACGGGGCTGTATTATCCTGCTTTCATACCGGAGGGGTATAAGTTAGATACGATCGCAGGGGCAAAAAATATGCCTGTTTCAGTATATATCGCTTCCAACGATCACTCCATGGTGTTTAGGGAATATGGTCTGGATAGCGAAAGCAACATCAACTCTGAAGGCTATACCGTTCAGGAAGTGGAAATCAACGGCGCGATAGGTATCATATCCCACAAGGCCGGGTACTCGATCATCGTATGGTCAAATACCGAAAAGGCCTTCACCCTGTCCATCACGGAAGATTATGATATCGCCCTGACCGTCGCCCGCAGTTTGGTTCGTGTAAAGTGATTCTTCATGATTTTTATTACTTGCTGATATTCAGTGTCTTCGAGTATTCAGAGGATAAAAAGGAGATTGACCATGAATAAACCGCAGCAGCAGATCCTGAGTATAAAGGGCTTGAAGCGGCAGCTGGAGGATACCCGGCTGCGCCTGGCGCTGCTTGAGGCGCAAAGGCAGGAGGATGAGGCGATGCAGGCGGCCTGGGATGCCCTGCCGCCCGACGCGCCCGAAAAGCGGGAGGAGGCCCGCTTCTTTGCCCGCACAGAAAAAGGCACCCTCCGCCTGATCAAAAAGCATGAACGCCGCGCCGCGCGGTCAGAAAGGCCCCGGCGCATCCCCCGCCCCTTGACCGTCGCGGCGGCAGCCGTGCTGATCCTCTGCCTCAGCCTCGGCACCGCCCTGGCCGTCAGCCCGGCGCTGCGCGTGCAGATCATGCGCCTGCTGTACAACGTCACCCCCG
>CAZVUU010000070.1:0-12281 GCA_964630465.1 uncultured Christensenella sp. | reverse complement strand
TAGCCCATCGCGAAGCCGTGCGCGCCCGCGTCGTGCAGGATCACGAGGTCGCCGATGCCGATCTCGGGCAGCTTGCGGTCGATGGCGAACTTGTCGTTGTTTTCGCACAGCGCGCCCGTCACGTCGTACAGGGCGGTGTGGGGGGCGTCGCGCTTGCCGACGACGGTGATGTGGTGATAGGCCCCGTACATGGCGGGGCGCAAAAGGTTGACGGCTGAGGCATCCAGGCCGATGTAGCGCTTGTGGGTGTTTTTTTCGTGCACGGCGCGGCTGACCAGCCAGCCGTAGGGCCCGGTCATGTAGCGGCCCAGCTCGGTCTTGATGGCCACCATGCCGGCTTTCGGGTCGTGGAAGCTTTCCTGATAGTCTTCCTCCACGCGCCGGCCGATCAGGCCGATGTCGGCCGCCTTGTCCTCGGGCCTGTAGGGGATGCCGATGCCGCCCGACAGGTTGATGAAGTCAAGCGGCAGGCCGACCTCTCCGGTCAGCTCCTTGCCCGTTTCATACAGCAGCTTTGCCAGCAGGGGGTAGTAGACCTCGCCCAGCACGTTGCTGGCCAAAAAGGCGTGCAGGCCGAAGCGCTTGACCCCCAGCTCCTTCAGGCGCTTCAGCCCTTCGCTGAGCTGCGGGCGCGTCCAGCCGAACTTGCTGTCCTTGGGGCTGCCCATGATGGCGTTGCCGTCGCCGAACAGGCCCCCGGGGTTATAGCGCAGGCAGATGCTCTCGGGGATGCCGCCGTGATGAAGGAGCAGGTCGATGTCCGAAATATCATCCAGGTTGATGATGGCGTCCATCTCCCGCGCCAGACGGAACTCCTCGGGCGGCATGGCGTTGGCGCTGAACATCAGGTTTTCGCCCCGGATGCCCAGGCGTTTGGCCAGCAGAAGCTCCGTCAGGGAGGAGCAGTCCAGCCCGCATTCCTCATCGATCAGAATTTTTAAAATCGAGGGATTGGGCAGGGCTTTAACCGCAAAATATTCCCTGTACCTGGGGTTCCAGGCGAAGGCATCATGCAGACGCCGTGCGGCCTCCCGGATGCCGGCTTCGTCGTAAAGGTAAAACGGGGTGGGAAACTGCTCTGCCGCCCGCAGAAAGACTTCGTCCGACAGTGAGAAGTTAGGCAAAGGAACACCCTCCTTGAGGCGAAGCTCGTGTTTTTGCATCATTATACAGAATACAGAGATTTTAAACAAGCGGATTTCTGCTGGCGCAGCGCGTCATTTTTTGATAGGATGGGCGGAAACGCAAGGAGACGGATAGGCGCGATGCAGACGGTCAGGCTGGTCAGGCGGGGCATGAAGGGGCGGGGGCGCGACACGCGGCTGCTGAGGCTGGTGCTGACGCTGTGCTTTGCCTTTATCACGATGAGCGCCATCGTACTGTCCTCCACCGAACAGACGAAGTTTGAGCAGCGCATCATTCGCCACGGCAAATGGCAGGTGATGCTCTACGGGGCCGATGAGGCGCAGCGGCGCGCGATGGAGGAGGCGGGCCTCTTTCCTGCTTCGGGTACGCTGATCGGTATGGCCGACACGACCGGGCAGGTCGGGGTGATTGATGAACAATACATGGACCTGGCCCGGCTGGTGCCGGAGGAGGGCCGCCTGCCGCAGGGAGAGGACGAGATCCTTCTGACCCGCGCGGCGGCGCAGGAGCAGCATATGAAGACGGGAGACGAGCTGCGGCTGGTCTTTCGCTTTGATCATGTCGCGGGTGCGGGGCGGCTCAGCACGAGCGGCCCCGGGGCCTCCCTGTCGCTGCGGCAGGAATATCTGGACAGGATGGGCGGCATCGAGGCCTTCATCCCTGCCTTTGAAGCCTGGAAGGCGGAGGGCGGGCGCCTGGAGGGGCATCTGTATTATGACAGCCGGGCGGGCCATGCCTCTCACCTGACGGAGGAGGAAAAATACCTGTCCGACCTGAGCTTCTGGGTGGACGAGATCGAGCGGGCCTTTTACGTCGAGGCGCAGAGCGCCCGCACGCAGCCCTATCATGAGGGCGACCTGACGATGGCGCTGAGCTACAGCGAGCAGCGCTACAGGCTGCTGGGCAGCGGCTTCGGGGAGGATTGGGGCAAGGATGTCAGCTACGGCAACGATTACCGCTCGCTGATGCTGACAAAGACCTACACCGTCAGCGGTATCGTGGCCTCCTACACCGACCAGTGGGCGGCGGGCGATTTCGCGCTGCCGGAGGCCTTTGTGTCTGCCGACGCGCTGCGCCAGATCGAGCGGGGCATCGCCCGGGTGGAGGAGGACTACGAAGACCTGCCCCGCTACGCGCCCGGGGCGCTATTGCTGATGTACGACGAGGCGCTTGGCGCGCGGGCCCTGTTTGAAAAGGCTTTGCCCCTGTTTATTGACGAGCGCCGGCCCGCCTACCGCGTCGATCAGCTGGGGCGTGATCTCTTCGGCGGGCTGGAGGGCATATTTGTGGGGCTGGACCCCGCCACCGGGCAGGAGCTGGCCGTGCCCTTTACGGGATACGACGAGACCATCCTGTTCCGCTTCGGCGAGGCGCCCGGCACGGACCCCGCCATCACCCCGCCCCGCGCCGCCCGGCTCAGAGATCTGTACGAGGGCAGCCTTCGCGTGCCGGGGCTTGAGCCAATCGTGCCCGAGCCTGTCAGCGCCGACAGCGCCCGGGAGACGGGCAGCCTTGCCCTTCGCATCAACAGCTTTGCCTACCCTATGGAGGCGAGCGAGGTATCGGGCGCCATGCAGGGCATCATGGAAGGGGCGCTCAGCCTGATCACGCTGGCGGCCGTGCTGCAGGTATTCTTAACGCAGATCAGGCGGCGCGCCCGGCGCATTGCTTTGATGAAGGCCCTGGGGGCGGACAACGGGCAGGTAGCGCGCATGCTCCTGTGGGAGGCCGCGCTGCTGGTGGGCTTTGCGCTGCCGCTTGGTCTGGCCCTGGGCCTGGTGCTCTCCCGGGCGGGCATCGGCCTGATGAACGCGCTGGACGAGGCGGCGGGGGTGAGGCTCTATGTCAGCATCCCCTCGCTGACGGGCGGCCTTGCGATGGGTGTGCTAGCGGTGTTCACCGGCATGGTCCTGCCGCTGTGGCGCGCGGTGCGCATCCCCTTGACGGGCAGCTTTGAAGCGCCGGTGAAGCTCATCCGCCGCCCTGCCGGTCCCCTGAAAAGAAGGCGCCAGACGGCCCTGCGCGGTGTGCTGCGAAACGCCCGGGTCAACGCCGGGCGAAGCCTGGGCCAGGCGGCGCTGTCCGCGCTGATCGTCCTGTCCGCCCTTACATCGATCTACCTCGGGCACAATGCATTTTTCGATTACCGCGCCGAAGTGCTTGACCTCGACCGGCCGGACTATGAGCTCAGCCTGCCCTACGGCATGAACCTGAGGTGGATGCGCGAAAACCTCGACCGGCTGCAGGCCGTGGTGCCCGTGCTGTCGCGTGTTGACGCCATGCTGTCCGGCGGAAATGTCGGCATACCGGCACAGGGGCTTGAGGAGCGCGAGGGCAGCCTGATGGCGGCGCTGCGCGCCGCGTCCTCCGGCCTCACGGTGTCCGGCGGGCCGGGCGGGCTGGTCTATCCGGCCAGGGTATGGGGAGCGCCGCCTGACAGCGAGATGATCCTCCGCCTGATCGGCGAGATCGACGCGGGGGCCATTGACCCTGAGGCCTTTGACCGGGGCGAGGAAGCCATCCTGATCATGCCGCGCTACCGGGAGCGGGAGGGGCTGATCAGCTACAGCCTGAACCCTCATGACAGGGCGGGGTGGACGCAGGACGATACCATCAAACCCGGTGAAGTGCTGAAGATTGAAACAAAGATCACGACCATCACCGAAGCTTTCCGGACGGATACCTATCACGAGCATGCTGTCCGCATCGCGGCGGTCATATATGATGTGGCGCTGCCCGGCATCTGGCCATTCTCGGGCGACCCGCAGCCTTTTAGCCTGGTGGGCAGCCAGCGCCTGGTGACGAGGATCTACCCCCAGGCTGCCATGCGCGTCGGGCCGGAGCAGCTGGCGGGCATCCGCGCCTCCGTGCGCCACTTCTACCCGGACCAGTACGGCGTGACCACATTCTATGCCTACGGCGGCGGCCGGGCGGGGCGCGATAACGGTGACGTGGCGGTGTATAACTTCGCCGGGCGCGCCGGCTTTGACCTGCACAGCTGGCGCCCCGCCAACGAGGCCATGCGCAGCCTGGCGGTCAATAACATGATGCTGGCGGCGATGCTGGGCAGCTTCGTCTTCCTGGTGGCTGCGGTGATCCTCTCCAACAACCTGGGCCTGGCCGCGGAGCAGGAGCGGCGGCGCATCGGCGTGCTGCAGGCCATGGGCCTGCGCCGGGACCAAATGGCCCGGGCGCAGGCAGCCTGGGGGGCCCTCGTCGGCCTGATGGCGGTCTGTGCCGCCAACCTGCTGCTGGGCCTTGCGCTCACGCTTGGCAGCCTCGGCGGCGGTGGATGGGCCGGCCTGATGCAGGGCGCGCTGCGGGGCTATCCCTTCCTGTGGCACGGCCTGCTGTGCCTTGCCTTTATCCCCCTGAGCGCCTTGCTGCACCTGCGGCCTTTGATGCCCGTGCTGAGGCGCCCGGCGGTGGAGAATATTTCGGAGGGATGACGGCAAAGAGTGGCCTTCGGCCACGCGAAAAGGCGGCTGCACCGCCGCGAAGCAATGGCGAACTGCGGCCTTTGGCCGCGCGAAGAGGCGGCTGCGCCGCCGCGAAACAGTCGTGAAGGGAAGCCGGGAGCGGATGCCTCGTAATCCCTTCGCGTCTGCGAAGCAGACACTTTGCCACCGCTTTGCGCGGCCGCAGGCCGCATTTTACCGTTAAGGCGAAACATACGAAGGAGCAAATAAAAATGAACATCATCCTCCGGGCCAGGGGCCTTGAAAAGACATACGGACAGGGCGGCGGAGTGGCGGTGCGGGCGCTGAAGCCCACCGACATCAGCATCGAAAAGGGCAGGTTTTATGCCATTGTCGGGCGCAGCGGCTCGGGCAAAAGCACGCTGCTCAACCTGCTTGGCGCGCTGGACCGGCCGACAGCCGGCGAGGTGGTGATCGGCGGGCAGGCGGTTTCGGGCCTGTCGGACAGGGAGCTGGCCGCCCTGCGCCGACGGAGGGTGGGCTTTGTGTTTCAGGCCTTTAACCTCCTGATGGAGTACACGGCGGAGGAAAACATCCTCCTGCCCCTTGACCTGGACGGCAGAACGCCGCCGGAGGGGCTGTTTGACCGCGTGATCGACACCCTGGGCATCCGGGAGAAGCTGGACCGCTACCCCAACCAGCTGTCGGGCGGCGAGCAGCAGCGTGTCGCCATCGCCAGGGCCCTGTGCGCCCGGCCGGATATCCTGCTGGCCGACGAGCCCACGGGCAACCTGGACACCAGGACGGGCGACGAGGTGATGAGCCTGCTGCGCGAGGCCGTCAGCGCCTTCGGACAGACCCTGATCCTCGTGACGCACGACCCGGATATCGCCGCCACCGCGGATGTGGTGATCACGCTGGACAGCGGGGAAGTGGTGTCGGTTAAACCGCGTTGAATCCTTCCTTCCGGTGTAAAGGCTATTTTAAGTCTGCAGTATCAAAAAGACGAGGGCCCGAAGCTCCCGTCTTTTTGATTGGTATTATTTTTATTGGTCTGCTTGGTCCTTTTGTCGCTTCAGGCGAGCGCTTCCAGCATCGCGACGGCGCCGATCAGGTCTTCGCTGCCGGCTTCCTCCACCCTTCCTTCATCCACCAGCGCGGCCAGAGCCGGGTCAAGCGGCAGGCGGCAGACGGCGGGGATGCTGTGGCGCTTGGCCAGTTCCTCCGCGCGGCTCTTGCCGAAGAGCTCGTGGCGCTCCTTACAGCCGGGGCAGGTGAAATAGCTCATGTTTTCCACCAGCGCCAGCACGGGGATATTCATCATGCCGGCCATATTGACGGCCTTTTCCACGATCATGCCCACCATTTCCTGCGGGGAGGCCACGATGATCACGCCGTCCAGCGGCAGGATCTGAAACACCGTCAGCGGCACGTCGCCCGTGCCGGGGGGCATATCCACAAACATATAGTCCACCTCACCCCAGACCACGTCCGTCCAGAAGCTCTTGACCATGCCGGCGATGATCGGCCCGCGCCAGACGACGGGGTCGGTCTCGCTGTCAAGCAGCAGGTTGACCGACATGATCTCGGTGCCGCCTTTCGTGACCCGCGGCAGCATCTCCTCGTTGTTGCCCAGGGCCTTCTCCTTCACGCCGAAAGAATGGGGGATGGAGGGGCCGGTGATGTCGGCATCCAGGACCGCGCTTTGGTGGCCCCGCCGCTGCATGGCAGCGGCCAGCATGGCGGTGACCAGGGACTTGCCCACGCCGCCCTTGCCCGAAATGACGCCGATGACGTGCCTGATGTTTGATTTTGCGTTCGCGGGCGCGCTGAAGTCGGGCGCCTGCTTTCTGTCAGCGCAGTTCGCTGTCTCGCAGCCGGAGCATTGTCCGTCGCAGTTGCTCATCTATATATTACCTCTCAATTATCTTTTTCGATGTCCATGATCAGGTCGACGCGCCGCTGGTGGCGGCCGCCTTCGAATTTGCCGGTCAAAAAGGCGCGGACGATCATCTTCGCCATCGCCTCGCCCAGCACGCGCGCGCCGATGGAGATCATGTTGGCGTCGTTATGCTGCCTGGCCATCATGGCGCTGTAGGGCTCAGACACCATGGCGCAGCGTATGCCTTTGACCTTGTTGGCGGCAAGGCCGATGCCGATGCCCGTGCCGCAGATCAGTATGCCCAGTTCGCAGCGCCCGTCCGCCACCGCCTCCGCGGCCAGCTTTGCCGGCACGGGGTAGTCGCAGGGCTCCTTGCCGTCGCTGCCAAAATCCAGATGGCTGAGGCCCAGCTCATCCAATACTTCAATCACCCAGCGCTTCATCTCCAGCGCCGTATGGTCATTGCCTAAAGCGATCATAAAAAGACCCTCCCTTGTTGGTACGGGTCTATTGTAGAACTGATGGAAAGATTATGCAAGGAAAGCCCGCCAAAGGCCTGTCACAGCGCTAAAACGTAAAAGGGAAGGGGCGCTTCCGGCCCTTCCCTTTTTGCGCGAAGTACTGCTGTTACTTCACGATCTCGCCGTAGACATTGCCCTTGGCGCCCACGGCATTGGCCTCGTCGGTGTCGATGTGCATGGACAGCGCGTAGGTAGGGTGCACGCGCACGATGGTGTCGTCAAAGGTCAGCGAGCGGCCGTCGTTGCTGATGCGGACCTGGACGACCTGCTGGTCTTCGACGCCGAAGCGGGCCGCGTCATCGGGGTGCATGTGGATGTGCCGCTTGGCGATGATGACACCTTCTTTGAGCTCCACTTCGCCGGCAGGACCCACCAGCTTGCAGGGGGCGGAGCCGGTGATGTCGCCGCTTTCGCGCACGGGCGGGGCAAGGCCCAGGCTGCGGGCGTCGGTCAGGGAGATCTCGACCTGCGTGGCCTTGCGGACGGGGCCCAGGATGCTCAGCTTCATCTCGCCGCGCGGGCCGACGACGGTCACCCTTTCTTCACAGGCGAACTGCCCGGGCTGGGACAGCTCCTTCTTGGGCGTCAGCCGGTGGCCGGCGCCGAATAAAGTCTCCAGATCTTCCTGCGACACATGCATGTGGCGGGCGGATGTTTCTACCATTATGCTCATCTCTCATACTCCTTCGTTTTCCAAATCATTACAGCTTATTATATCCTTAACGGGCGGGAATGACAAGGCATTCACGTTTTGCGTTTTATGTGATCAGCCGGCATTTATGGTATACTGCATAAGAATTTACTCTGTCAACGGGCATTGAAGGAGGGACCGGCATGGCCAAATTTGAAAAACATCTGCGGGGCGATTTCAAGGCGCTGCTGCTGAACATTGAAGAAGGCATCTCCAAAGGCAGTATCTCCGCCAGCCTGGAGGACGCGAGCGACTACCGGGCGGGCGACACCCGGGTGGCGGTGCGCGTGTTTGAGCGCTATTCCTGGCTGGGCGCGAACCGCGTCAGCCTGTCGGTCACCCTGGTCGGCCGGGGGAACGAGCTGTTTTTGTCGGCCATTACCTCGGGCGGCAGCCAGGCCATTTTTTTCAAGATCAACATCTTCGGCGAGCAGGCCTTCCTGGACAAGCTGCGCGATGTTGTGGACCGCTTCGGCGGATAAGGGGAAGGAGAGACCATGCAAGACATACTGATCGTCGTTGACATGCAAAATGACTTTATCGACGGCGCGCTGGGCACCGGGGAGGCGCGGGCCATCGTCGGGCGGGCGGCGGAGAAGATGCGGGACTTCCCCGGACGGGTGATCACGACCAGGGATACCCACGGAGAGGATTACCTGAACACCCAGGAGGGGCGGAAGCTCCCTGTGCCCCACTGTATCCGCGGCACAGAGGGCTGGCAGCTGCATCCCCTGATCGAGGCGCAGCGCCGGGAGGAGCCCGTGGACAAGCCCGTCTTCGGCTCGGCAGCCCTGGGGCAGATGCTGTATGAGGACAACAAGCGCGAGCCAATCCGCTCGGTCGAGCTGATCGGCCTGTGCACGGACATCTGCGTGATATCAAACGCCATGATCCTGCGCGCCTTTTTGCCGGAGACGGAGATCATCGTCGATGCCTCCTGCTGCGCGGGCGTCACGCCCCAAAGCCACCGGACGGCCCTGGAGGCCATGAAGGCCTGCCAGGTCAGGATCGACAATGAATAATCAGGAAAGAGGATAAGAATGACGATACCCTTGAAACGGATCGCCTTTGAAGGCATCGCCAACTTTCGTGACCTGGGCGGCTACCCCGTCGGCTTAAGCCATAAGACGAAGTACGGCGTGTTCTACCGCTCGACCAGCTTAAAAAAGGCCACCGCTCATGATCTGGATAAGATGAGCGCCATGGGCATCACCACCGTGATCGATCTGCGCTTTCCCGATGAGGCTGCCGCGGCGCCCAGCACCCTGATGGGTGACGAGCGCTTTGACGTGCACAATATTTCCCTGATCGGCGAACTGACGCCCCGTGATCTGCGGGTGAACGGGCGCGAGCCGGACACCACCACCCTGCAGTACATGTACCGCCAGATCCTGGACCTGTGCAGGCCGCAGGTCATCCGGGTGCTGGAGACCATCGAGCAGGCAAAGGGCGGCGTGCTCTTTCACTGCGCCGCCGGCAAGGACCGCACCGGATTGATCAGCATGCTGCTGCTCAACAACGCGGGCGTTGAGCGGCAGGACCTGATCGCCGATTATGAGATCAGCCATACCTATATCGAGGACTTCACATCCGATGTCAGCGGATCAAATTATATCAACATGAAGGAAACGCTGGACTATCTTTACGGCGAGTTTGGCTCCCCCCGGGACTATCTGCTGGAGATCGGCATGAAACCCGATACGCTGGAGAGGCTGAAGGAGAGGCTTCTGAAGGAGATAAAAGCATAAAAACCAACAGACGCAGCGGCTTTTCGGACCGAAAAGCCGTTTTTCTTTTTGACATGAAGCGATTGGCAGGCTGCTGCCTGACGGGCCTATGCTACCGGATGAGGGAGGCCGGCTGCGCAATAATGTCCTGTTTTTGGCGCAAAAAAGTCCTGGTGCCGGCCTTTTGAAGAGGGCCAAGCCTTTAGACAGTCAATACAATGCTATTTATTGAACGATTTTTCGGATGCTTTTTTGGACAGGCTTCTTCTATACTGATCATGAACCTGTATACCCCAATACCATATCAAAGGAGGCTCCCATGAAAAAGCTGTTATCCGTTCTCCTGGCCGCGGCGCTGCTGCTGAGCGCAGCCGGCGCGCTGGCTGAAGTGGTCCTGGAATACCCGACCTTCCAGATCGGCGTCAACACGGCCGCGCCCGTCATCGCCCAGCTGGTTGACGAGTTCAACACCGAGCAGGCCGGCAAGGCCAGGATCGTCGTCGAGGAAATTCCCGGCGACAACAACTACATTGAAAAGATCAAGATCCTGCTGTCCTCGGGCGATCTGCCCCCCGTCATCTACGGCGCGGGCTATAACTTGCTCGATCTGGCGCTGGGCAGCGATGCCCTGGTCGACCTGACCGACTACATCGAGGCCGACCCCGAGTGGAAGGCCATGTACAACGACAAGGCCCTGGAAGTCAACAGCCGCGACGGCAAGATCTACGGCTCTTCCAGCGAAGGCAACACGATCGGCTACTTCTACAACAAAGAGCTCTTTGAAAAGGCCGGCATTGCCGGGCCCGCCGTGAGCTGGGAGGAGTTCTTTGCCCAGCTGGAGGCTTTGAAGGCGGCGGGCATCACCCCGCTTTCCATGGATACGGCCGACAGCGCCTGGGTCACCAGCCTTTGGATGGGCGCCCTGATCGCGACGTCGGGCGAAGAGGGCGAGGCTTTCATGGGGCAGATGATGCCCGATGACTACAACAGAGCCGAAGTGATCGATGCCCTGGCCGTCATCCAGAAGTGGTTCCAGGAATACACCACGCTGGACGCGGTGGGCGGCAAATATGAGAACGCGGCCAATGCTTTCCTGTCCGGCCAGACGGCCATCATCGCCAACGGCCCCTGGATGATCGGCGATTTCTCCGACACCACAAAGGCACCCGAAGGCTTTGCCGATAAGGTGGGTGTGGCCATCTATCCCGAAGGCTTTGCCTATGACGAGCCCATTCAGGGCTACCTGGTCACCCGGCAGAATGACCCCGAGGTCGAAAAGGCCGCGGTCGAGATGGTCCGCTTTTTCACCGGCGCTCACGCTCAGACGGTAGCGCTTGAAAAGCAGGGCATGCTGCCGGCCTCCACACAGGTGGAGATCACCGACACCGCCAAGGAAGTCTTTCCTCTGCTGGCTGAGTTTGTCGCGGCCCTGGAGGGTGCCGGGATCCGCACCGCCACGACGCAGGCTACCATGTACCCCAACCTGCTGGACATCATGAGCCTTGAGCTGCCAAACCTGGCCAACGGCTCCATGAGCCCCGAGCAGTTCGCGCAGGCTCTGACCGACGGAGCCGCCAAGAACAAGTAAGACAAGCCCCCTGGCATCGGGCGGGTCATCCGCCCGATGCCAGGATTCGGACCGACAGACAGGAGGCATGCAGATGAGACGAAACAGGGGATGGATCGCCGCGTTTCTGGCGCCTGCCGTGCTGCTGTTTTTGCTCATCTACGCCGTGCCGCTGCTGATCACGGTATTCAGCTCCCTGTTTGACCACCGCCTGTCCCCCGGCCGATTCAACTTTATCGGAATTCAAAACTACATCAGCCTGTTTACCCGGGACCCCCATTTTGTGGCAGCGCTCAGGAACAACCTGGTGTGGATCGCCCTGCATACGACGGTGCATATATTCATCGGGACCATCCTGGCCCTGATACTCTACAAACAGCCCCGGGGATGGAAGGCCGTACGCGTGCTGTATATGGTGCCCAGCATCATCTCAAACGCCGCCGTCGCCATGATTTTTGTGAACATATACAACCCCTCCTACGGGGTGCTCAACTCGGTGCTGCGCTCGATTGGGCTGGACAGCCTGCAGCGGAACTGGCTCTATGACCCGGGTACCGGCTTTGCCAGCGTCACGCTGATCTGGACCTTGTTTTCCGGCTACAATACGACGCTGATCCTGGCGCAGGCGCTGAGCCTGGACGACAGCGTCCTGGAGGCGGCCAAGGTGGACGGCGCCAACAGCGTTCAGCGGGACCTGCTCATCGTTCTGCCTCTGATCAAGCCCATGATCGCTACCACGGTCATCATGGCCAGCACCTATATGCTGCAGATGTTTGACCTGATCTACCTGACCACCAAGGGCGGGCCGGGCGTCAGCACGACCAACCTGCCGCTGCTGCTCTACCGAACGGCGATGACCGAGAACAATTACGGCTATGCCAATGCCATCGGCGTCGTCATCATCGTGCTGGGCATGCTCTGCATGGGGCTGATCAACCGCCTCCTGCGTTCGGAGGGAGAGGTTTAGATGGAACGCACAAACAGACCCGCCGTGAAAACGAGCCGCCCGCGCCGCGGCCGGCCAAAGTTGTCCCGCCTGCCCGGCTACGCCTATATGCTGCTGTGCACGCTGGTGGCGG
Organism: uncultured Christensenella sp.; assembly: GCA_964630465.1. GTDB lineage: Bacteria > Bacillota > Clostridia > Christensenellales > Aristaeellaceae > UBA1038. The sequence goes on along the minus strand of CAZVUU010000070.1, from coordinate 249 downwards.
TGTTTCCGCTGCTGTGGGTCATCATGTCCTCGTTTAAGACCAACGCGGAGATTCTCACCAATGCCATCAGCCTGCCGACACAATACAAGCTGGATGGCTACCGCATGGCGCTGAAGGTATCGCCGATCATCCGCTACTTTTTCAACAGTGTGCTGATCACCACGATCTCCACCGCTCTCAATGTGTTTTTGGTGTCGCTGGCCGGCTATGTGTTTGCCCGTTCGCGCTTCAGGCTGAAAAACATGCTTT
>CAZVUU010000069.1:0-12660 GCA_964630465.1 uncultured Christensenella sp. | reverse complement strand
TATGTGATGGAGAAGCGATGATTATTGATGGTGGACTGCCTGGACAATCAAGTAAAATCTACTCATTCCTTATGAAAGAACATGTAAGTAATTTGAAGTACGTGGTTGCAACGCATCCAGACAATGATCATATTGGAGGATTGCCTGCTGCATTGCAAGAGGCCAAAGCTCAATACATTTATTCTCCGGTAAAGGAATATGATTCGGATCGTTTTAGTGATCTGCTGAAATATGCTGAGAATCAGAAAACGAAAATTAAGATCCCATACGATGGAGACACGGTTGATCTTGGCGGTGCTACCGTAACATTCTATAATTGTGGGAGAGAAAGAAAGAACTTTGTTCGAACTCTGGGAGATAGATTTTCTTCAATGTTCCGTCGTGATGAACCAGAAGAAAACCATGAGAATAATGACATATCTTTGGTTGTAAGGATTGTTTACGGAGAAAATGCATTCTTGTTTACAGGAGACATAGAGAAAGAGGCAGAGGAACGATTGCTTGATTCAGGAGTTGAACTCAAAGCAGACGTTCTAAAAGTGGCACATCATGGGAGTAACAGTTCAAGCACTTATGCTTTTCTTGATATGGTAAATCCAAAGTATGCAATTATTTCTTGCGGAAAAAATAATAAATATAGACACCCATCAGAAGAAACGCTTAACTCTTTACGAAACATGGATATTGACCTTTATCGCACAGATTTACAAGGAGATATAACCTGCACCAGTGATGGGAAGAATATTACATTCACAACTAAAAAAAAGACGCAAGACGATCTGTTCAAAGCGCCACAATGAAATGGAGGATGAGGAAAATGAGGAATCGGTTAATCTGCTTGGTGTTGATTCTTGTAATGGCTCTGTCTTGGTGTATCGTTTTAGCTGAAGAAGTTGAAGATACTATGGATGAACGGATAACGGCGTTGGCAATGCTGAATCATCTTACTGTTCTTTCACAGGAAACAAATGATTCGAAAAATAGCCGCTTGTTTATGGAGCAGGCTTATTCGGAACTTATCAACAACACATATCCCAATTCTGTTGACGACAAAACTCTCAGCCGAGTGACGAGACTGACGAATACAATGGAGAAGTATCGCATGATTAGTGTCAAACGCGAACGTTTGCAGTACATCTACGAGCAGAACCAGGCGCAAGCAATAAGGTCAGCAATTCCAAATCCTCTCGGATTGCTTAGCACTGTACGCTCTTTGTCGCCAGCGCGTCTTGTCGCATCTGTTGTGTATATGGCCGTTGATGCTGCTGCAAGCTATGAAACTGCGAAATTCCAGGCCGAATTGAAGTACTTGAATGATGGCTGGGAGTTGGATGATAGCGAAGCAGATGAACTACATCAGAGTAGGCAAGATATGTTCACTTATATGGTGAAAATCGTGAACGATTATAAGCTTGATGGCGATCTTGCGTTGACTGAAGAATCTGTTCGGGAATTTATAAGATGGAAAAACGATTCCAACATTGTTGCAAGGATTCATCTTCTAGAATCGAACGAGAAGACCTATCAAGCGTATGGTGGTTATTGGCTCGCTCTGGCTGAAAGTTACTACAATAACGGTGAATTAGAAAAGTGCATCGCAGCCATGACTACATATGAAAGCATGCAAGAAAAGGCTAGAATATTTCGTAAAGATTATGAATATGCGAAAGTGCTCCCCCTTGCTATCGCTGCCGCTGAAAAGACATATGACAATTCGAATTATACAAAATATGCTGCACCAAGGGCACAAGCTATTATTGAGAATACTAGAAATGAAGATTGGGCGTTACGATATTTTGCTGCTCAAACATATGTGACTCTTTTTGCCAAGGCAGATGATTCTGATAAGACAGATAAGAATCAGTATCTTGAAAGTGCATATAGTATTGTGCTTGATAACGTTACTAACCTTCTCCATGAGCAGAAGAACTTTAACAAAACATATCTTACTGCAGTTGTCGAACAGAAAGAACCCGACGGTGCGACAAAGAAAGAGAAGGAACAGGTTAAGAAATATAACACAATGCTGAAGGAAATCCGAAAAACTGAGTTGCCTCCAGTATCCGGGGCCTTGATTTTGAATCTAGATCTCGTGTTTGGTTTGATAGAACAAATAGAAATCTCTAATGCCGAGCTAATCTCTGATGCCGAGAAAACGAGGGTTGACGCTCTTCTTCATCCACAGGGAGAGAGGCTGTTCTTGAACGAAACTTTAGACAACAAATACTGGTTTAGCCTTAAGAAGAAAACGGTTGCCGATGATATCGAGATAACTTTTTCTGGAACCAACATCGTGGTGCCGGTATCTTTCCTGAGTGCGGATGCAGAGATCCAAGTAAGTGTCAAAGAAAAAGATGGAGCAGAAGTGGTGATGATCACAGATTGGCGGCTTGATAAGGTAGAGAGAAGAACAGAGGATGATCTCACTACCTTTGGAGCGTTTTTTGTAAGCGATGAAGGGAAAAGGCACACTTGGGGGCCAGAAGCAGAAATCCATATCTATCTAGTTCCAGATATAGTGCATGAAACAGAATCATACGAATTTGAATATATGGCAGCAAGTACAAAGACAGAATGGTATGAGTACATCACCAAAGCGTTCTCAGGTCACAAGAATGAGTGGTATGATTATTTGAAGGTATGGGATAACACGGTGGACTTTGTAAGAAAATATACTGACCATAGAGAGGAGTTTTGATTTTACAAAGTTTGCCTTATCTTTTTCGGCTTACAACCTCTAGACATAAGTGCTCCAATTCTTGAATCGATACAACTAAAAAGGAGTACATTCGTAAATGAAGGGGAACAAAGGGCGAATCTTATTCCTCCGCGCTTATTTAGAGGAGCATACGGATGATGATCATTTCATTACAACAGAAGAACTGATAAATCTGTATGAAGAAAATGGATACAAAGCGCAGCGGCAAACCATCGCAAATGATGTTGCAGTTTTGGTTTCGTCTGGTTTCGAGGTCATTGTGAATCAAATTGCACGGAATAAAACCAAAACAAATGCCTACCAAATTGGCGCAAGACTCTTTGAATTACCTGAAATAAGGCTCTTGGTGGATGCGGTCTCCTCATCCCGGTTTATCACTGCCGAGAAAAGCGAACTTTTGATCAGTAAACTATCACAGTTGACGAATGTTGAAAACCGGGATTGGATCCCAGCCCGGATTTATATCAATGATCGATTGAAAACCACTAACTCTAATATCCTCGTCAATATCGACACTATTTACAAAGCCATTTGCAACCGGAAAAAGATCACTTTTAATTATTGGGATTATACGCCAAGCAAAGAAAAGGTCCTCAGTCATGACAGTAAAGACTATAACGTTTCCCCCTATGCCTTGATATGGAATGATGATCGGTATTATATACTATCTTATTCAGAAAAAAACAGGAGAATGGTGAAGTTTAGGGTTGATCGCATGTGTGAAGTGCAGATTCTGGAGGCGGAAGCATGCATTGATTCGAATTTCAATGTAGCCGAGTATAGTAAAAAGGCTATTAAGATGTTCGATGATAATCTTCCGGAGAAGATGGTGATGCTACGCTGCCTGAATGAACATATGAAAAATGTTCTGGATCGTTTTGGGGAAGAAATCAAAACCATTACCGTTGATAAAGAAACCTTCAGGGCACGGATATCTGTGCTCCCCAGCAGCACTTTCTTTGGATGGGTTCTGCAGTACAAAGGTGGCATTCTAATTGAAGGGCCTGCTGAAGTGAAACGAAAATATGAGGGAATGCTGTCTGCCATTCTAGCAAAGCAGTCTGATCTGTAATCAGGAGACGATACCTGATCCCACGCAAAAACAATGAAGCATAGAAAGAACAGAAAACACGAAAATGGGGAATTGTTCCGTTCTTTGATATAATGTTGCTTTTTCGGCGCTCATTTCGCCGAAACATTTTGATCCGAATGCCGGATATCCCGGCTGAGAGGGGTACAGGTGTACATATCCAAGAAGGACGCGCTAAGCTGGTTTGAGTTCTTTTCCATGCTGCCCGAAGAAGAGGAACTGTTCAGCCGGCAGCAGGAAATTGTCTGGGCGGTGCTGTCGCAGATCGAGGAAGCGGTGGATGCGCGGATGGACAGGCTGATGGAGGGTATCCCGGGGCTGAAGACCTTTGAGGGCAGAAGCTATTATGTCGGCGATGAGGGCGAGTTTCCGGGCGGCTGCAGGTCCTGCCTGTCGGGCACGGGGCTTTCCGCCATCCGCAAGACCAACCGCTGCAACATCGAATGCAAATTCTGCTATAATTACGGCGAGCTGGACGATATCCCGCCCGTGGGGGAGGGGATGTGGGAGATCGGCGGCACTAAGTTCCGCGAGCGGGATCTGGAGATGCTGCTGAGCATCCAGAAGAAGCCGACGGGCGTGTCCTATGTCTACCTGGAGCCCTTCATGGAGATCGAAAAGTATTACGGCGTGGTGCGCATCTTCAGGCAAGCGGGCGTTCACCAGCACCTGTACACCAACGGCCTGCCGGCGACGGAAGAGTCCTTGAAGGCGCTGGGTGAGGCGGGGCTGAATGAGATCCGCTTCAACCTGGGCGCATCGAACTGCGCTGACCGCGTGATCGATATGATGCGCGTCGCCAAGCGGTATATCCCCAAAGTGGGCATCGAAACCCCAATGACGCCCGAGTTTTTCACCGCCTTCAAGAGCAAGAAGCGGCAGATCCTCGGCAGCGGCATCGACTTCATCAACTGCGCCGAACTGCACCTCAACCCCAACAACATCGCAAACTACGAGGGCGAGAATATGTACATGTACCGCCAAGGCTATATCTCCCCGACCTTCAGCCGGGAGATCTCCATGAAGATGATGAAGAGAGCCGCGGAGGAGGGCTGGCCCCTCATGGTGCACGACTGCTCCAATCGCACCAAGTTCGCGCGTGACCTCAACCTCAAGGCCAAGGAAGGCGGTTGGTTTGGCGCCAGCGGCTACGCCTGCGAGTTTCCGCGGCTGCCCTATGAATACTTTCTGCCGGTGCTGCGGGATGAGAGCTTCGTGTTTTTGAGGGAGGAGCCGCTGCCGCAGGGATATAGGCCGGGGGATATGAGCTTTATATGAACCAAAGCAAGGCCGCCGCAGGCGGCCTTGCTGCGTTTTTGTTGTGGCTATTGATTCTCCAGCATCATCAGCCGGGTCTTGCTTTCTATTTCCTCGATGAATTGCTCCATGTCGATCTGCCGGCCGGCATAGCGTTCGATTGTGTCTGACAGATCCCATAGGCTGATCTGCTGTCCCTTGCGTGCAACGAAGCTGTGCTCTGTAAGGCGGCGGTAGGCGGCGATGTCTTCCGCGCTTGCCTCCCATTGCGCATTTTCTCGATAGCGCTTTGTTTCCTCGGCATAATCCTCAGCTTGCCGGGCCAGCTCCGTCTTTTCAGCGCCTTCAGCATCATCGGCTGTACGCTCGAGGAAGGTCAGTTCCCGCTCCATGTTCCGCAAGACGCGGTCATAATCAGGGTTGCGCACAAGCTCGTTTTCGCCCGGCGACATGGCGGCCCGGCTGGCGGGACTGATCTTATCCATATAGTGCTCGATAAAGCTGAGTGCGGCCTCCTTATGTGCGCTTGCGCCGTTAATAAAGAGTATGATCACGCTCATTTTCAGCGGCGGGTCCATCCCTTCATCGGCGGACAAGAGGACGGGATGAGCAAGCAGCCTCGTTCCCTGGTCATATCCCTTGATGTATTTGGGGTCAGACAGCGGGAAATGTCTTTGTATGACAGCCTTGGGATAGTCTTCCTCCCAAGGCTCTCCGGCGGTCCTGGGCGCTTTTGTATCCTCAACTGCGCTGAGTATCTTACGCATCAGCGGGCTGTCCCAGGTGAAAACTTCATCTGCCAGCATCATTTGGTCCTGATAGAGCTCCAAGGCCGCGTATATGAGCTCGCTGCGCAAGTCATAGGATTCGATGGGCAGGCGATCGGGATAATCGTTCGCGTATGTTTCCTGCCAAGCGCTGATGAAGCTGAGCAGCTCGATGAAGGTGCGGGGGACATCCTGTCCTATCTGCTCAAAGAAATCGCTGTCATATCCATGGGCGTTGGCTGTCAGATTGATCGGGATGCCGTATATCTGTCCCTCCCAAGTGACCGCTTCGCGCAGGGCGGGGTAGAGCCCGTCAACATAGTCACTGACCTTGCCGATGCCGCTCAGGTTCAGGGCATAGCCTTTTTGCATGGCGGAAGTGAAATTGATGCTTTCCATCGAGGCGGTTACCAGATCAATGCTCTTGCTGTCGGTCAGCATCATTTCTTCATAGCTCAGCCTGCTGTTTGAAGCGATGACGCGATACTGAGGCAGGTCTTCCGCAGCTTCCCGGATACCGGGAGCGTAGAGGCTGCCCCGCACCACCAGGGATATCCTGTTGTTGAAGCGCTCGACATTGGTATCCAGCATGGCCAGGCCTGAATAGTTGAAGTAGATGAGCTGATCCGCCCTTGGGAACATCAGGCTGCCTATCCTGCTCCATTCGGGCAGGGCGGCACAGAGCGCTCTCGCGGGGCTTAGGGTGTCGTGGCGGTACAGCTCCAGCTCACAGGCGGTATAGATCGTGTCGCTTGCTTCGTCCCAGCAGATAGCCCAGGGCGTTTGCTCTTCGGGGAAGAGCTCTTCAATAGATAATGTATCGGGATCCAGCAGAGCGAACTGGCCGGGCTTGAACCGGCCTTCTTTGTCGGTGGAGTATGCCGTGGTCAGCAGCAGCTTTCTTTCTTTGTAAGGGGTGAAAGAGCTGAAGAAAGGGATATCAAGCCGGCTGCCGCGGCCGCTTTGAAGATCAAAGCGGGTGACCCAATAAAACGGCCCGCCTACTTCAAAACCGGCCATGGCTGCCTGCAGCACCCAGAGGCTGTCATCCAACAGCAGAAAATCAAGGGGTTCCCTCATGTCGGGGTAGTCGAAGGTGTCGTAATACAGCTCAATATAATCATCCCAGTCCTGAAGAATCAAAGGCACTGACAATACGGGGCCATCCTCTGTGACAGTGAGGGGATAGAGCAGGCCGCGGTCAATGTCTATCACACACAGCCGCTCTTTTTGGGCAAGCAAGGCCAGCCCCATACTGCCGGGAACACTCTGCCCTTCGGGCAGGGGCAGGGGAGAGATGTCTGTTTCACCGCTCAGAGGATCCAGGCTGATCAGCTGCGCATCGTTGACAAACAGGATGCGCCCATTCAGCCAGGCGATGCTGCCATTGCGTATCCTGTAGGTGCCTTGTGAGAACTCTTCCCGCAGCAGCGTCCTGCCGATGGGCAGGCTCTCTGCTGCCACGGGAAAGGCTGTGCTCAGAGCGAGCGCGGCGCAGGTCAGCGCCAGCATTCTTTTGACTAAACGTTTCATAGATTTGTTCCTGCTTTCTTCGTTTGATCGAGCCAGAGGCCGGAGAGATCACAAGGTGGCCGGATTACCCTCTGCATTCATTTTGACGGAGGCGGAACACAGAATTATTCAAAGCATCAGAATTAAGATCGTTTTTCACTTGAATATTGCGCTGAGACAATATATCTTAAAAAAGCCATCCATATTTTGAATAGTTTCCCCTTCGGCCTTCGTCTAATAGAGTGAAAGGGGCAGGGTGATGGAAGAAAGACAGCCGATGGAAAAGACGGACAGCCGGGAAGAGAGAGAAGAACGCCTCAGGCGCATGATGCGCGAGCATGGGGACAGCCTGGTGAAAAGCTGCGCCCTGATCCTCAAGGACGCTTCGCTTGCGGAGGACGCCGTGCAGGAGAGTTTCATCAAGGCCTGGAAGGGGTTGCCCCGCTTTCGGGGCGAGTGCAGCGAGTTTTCTTGGCTGACGCGCATCTGCATCAATACCTGCCGGGATTATCAGCGCGGGTTCTGGTTCCGTCGGGTGGATCGGTCCAGGCAGCCGGAAGATCTGCACCTGATCACGGAGGCCGCACAGCCGGAAGACACGAGCGTCGCGGAGGCGGTGATGGCGCTGCCGCTTAAGTACCGTGAAGTCATCCTGCTGCGCTACTATCATGACCTGCCGCTCAAGGAAATCGCGCAGGCTCTGGGTACCGGGATATCCACCGTGTCCTCCCGCCTGATCCGGGCCAGGGAGCAGCTGGGGGAAAGCCTGAAAGGATGGTACTTCGATGAAGAATGAAAAAGATTTGAAGCATAGCCTCGACCGGGCACTGGCGCCGCTGCGATTCAGACGCTCGGATGAGGTAATATTGAAGACCCGCTGGCAGGGCGCGCCCGGGAGGCGGATGAAGCGCCTGCTGCCCGTGATGGCGGCAGCGCTGCTGCTGGCAGCGGCACTGGGGGCCATCGCCCTGGGGCTGTATTCGCCCAATTATTCGGCCACCAAAACGGCAAAACAGGCCTTAGAGGAGAAGTATGGCCTGAGCGAGCGGGTACTGGATCTGTTTTCCAACTGGGAGCGCAGGCAGGAGTCGGACGGCAGCTGGCTGATCCGTTTTGAGCCACACGTTGGCAATACGAAAGCCATCGGGATCTATATGGTGCATATTGATAAGCAGGGCAAGGCGGAAGCTTCTTGGACGCATGATGATAAGGACCCGACCCTTTATCGGGACGGCCCGTCATCGGATGACCTGAATGAGGACCCTGTCTGGGGCGCGAAGCACCTGGAAGTGTTTTTTGATCAGCGGACAGCCATGTGGCCTCCGGCGGATAAAGAGGAATGGAAAAAGCAGCTTGCCGAGACCCGGGTACCCTTCCCCGTATTCACGCCCACAGTGCCCCCGGCGCTGAAGGCTGAGGAACAAGGCATGATAAAGCAGGCTGCGCAGGCCATGGAGGATCAGCTGGGCATTGGGGAGGCAGAACTTGCGGTGTTTGTTCCCTCTATCACTCAATATGAGCCTTTGGTTGTGTTGTATCAGTTAAGGCAATGGGAGCATGACATGCTCTGGGCCAATTCCTTGGCCGGTTCGGATTTTTCCGATCATATCGCGGGACACTTCGGCAGTTATCGGGTCGACTTATCAGGCGAGAACCCAAAGATCACCTGGTCGCTGGATGGGAAAGAAACGCGCGGCTTCACGGCCTCCGATTGGGGAAAGGCTATGGCCTATGGGCCGGATATACTGCCTTGGGCGGCCGATCTGATTCAGCGGCAGCGCGAAATCGCACTGAAGTACCCGGCTGCAGCCAACATGGATGAAATGAGCATGGAAGATCTGGCCTTGCGCGACGGCTTGTTCCGCGCGGCTGGTTTTCCGGCTGAGCGGTATTCCCACGCGCTGCCCGGGGAGAGAGAGATGGGCTATGAACAGGCCCTCCAAACGGCGAAGTCCGCCGTTTCGCAGGAACTGGAGATCGATGAATCAATCCTGGATGAGTCTCTGGTAACAGCGGACTACCGGCTGTATAACCATGTGATTCAGGAGATGGAGGATATCTGGACGTTCAGCTTCCATCGCCCCGAAGGCATCCGCACCATCGTTATGCGGGCGACGGACGGTTTGATCTATTACTTGCAGTTTAACCCCAATGAGTCCGGCAACGGGTGATTGTGATGACCCCTTCGGGGCAAGCAATCTGCCCCCTCATTCATAGCTGAGCTGCGTGCTGCCTGATAGCAGGTGGATAAAGCTCTTGCCGCGCTGCAGGCGGATCTCCTCGCCGAATTGATCGTAGAACACAGTCCTGGAGGAGAGGGACTCCCTGACCCAGTAGCCGGCGATGTAGCGGCCGCCCATGAAGATATCGGCATTGCCTTCTCCCACCTCCTTGAGCAGCGGGGCATCGCGGGATCCGTTGAAGCTGAGCTCCGTCCACTGAACGATCACATTGCTGAAGTTCAGCGGAACGCCGGGATCATTCTTATCATCATAAGGCTTGTTCCCGCGGTAGCGGGCGTAGAGATTGGTTTGGGCGTCATATATATAATGTGAGTTGGTGTAGGAATCCGGGTTTCCGTCATAGGTGATGTACACCTGCTGCGCGGACCGGCCCTCCCGCGGCAGTTCATCCGTAAAGAGAAAGGGCCGCTCGGGGAAGGGATAGTTCGTGATGCTTTCGGCGAGCTTCGCCAGCTTGACATTATGGTTGTGCGGGTTATCGTAGCCCTTCATGGACGTGAACAGACCGGCTGTTCCGTTGAAGAGCAGGTTGACTTCCTTCTCCCTGGCACCCAGCCTGCGCAGGATATCGTTGACGTTTGAGCCTTTTTTGTTCTGGATACCCACGTAGGCCCAGGCGGCATCCCATTCCTCGCGCATTTCCGCGTGCATCACGCGGGCCGAGCGGACGGGGCCGACGTTCTCGGGGTGGCTGTAGGCAAACAGCGCCATCAGGCGGGTCAGCGTGCGGCTGTAGACGGGCATTTCATAGATGATATCAGCCTCGGTGATGCCCCACTGGGGCCAGGCCCCGGCCACGTTGTCGATGTTGACCAGCACGGGCAGATAGGGCGTATCCGCAGCCAGGCCCGTCGTCATGCTCTCGCCCGGGATCAGCGGGTTGTTTTCACTGCCCGATCCGGGGACGATGTTGCGCGGGGCGTCGTCATCGATGAGGGTCTGCGCCAGCGCCGCCTGCGGCAGCAGCAGAGCCAGGATGAGGGACAGGATCATCAGACGTTTCAAGTATTCGCTCTCCTTATTCATGGCATAGGACGATTTTCTCGCCGTTGGAAACAGTATCACCGCATTATCATAGTGTCAAAATATCGAATATGTATTGAGTGATGGCGCGCAAACAGGGGGAAAGCAGTCTATGCCTGAATTTGCCCGGGGCGCAGCGCGCCATTCATCTGAGGACCGGCGTCGATTGTAAACAATGACCGCCGGCTTTTGACATTGCATATTCCGCATGATAGAGTATTCTCAAAGAGAAACACGGGGAGATGATACCATGCAACGGACACTTCGATGGCTTTCCCTGACCCTGCTGGCGGCGCTGATCATGATCGCCGTGACGGCTGTATACGTCGGGGCTGAGACCCCGCCCCCGCATGTGCATAACTGGAGTGGCTGGATGGCCGATCCTTCCGCGCCGGCCAGCTGCACGGCCGGCGGCCGCTTGATAAACATCTGCAGCGCGGCGGGCTGCCCCGCGCCCATGGAATTTCAAAACACCCCCGCGCTGGGGCATGACTGGGGCACATGGACGCCGTACCAGGCAGCCACCTGCACGCAGACCGGCACCCTGAAAAGCGTCTGCGCGCGCTGCGGCCAGGCGCAGTTTCAGAGCACCCCCGCCCTCGGGCATGACTGGGTGCATCACAAGGCCGATGCCACCTGCACCGGGGTGGGCGTGGAGGAGGATGTCTGCAGCCGCTGCGGGGTGAGGAAGAACACCATTGTGACGGCGGCGCTTGGGCATGCCTGGGGCCTGTTTACGGAAACCAAGCCGCCTGCCTGCACCCTGCCGGGCCAGGAGGAGACCACCTGCACCCGCTGCGGCCAGAAGTGGACGCGCGCCGTCCCGGCCCTGGGGCATGACTGGGGCCAGTATCAGACCAAACAAGAGGCCGACTGCACCCATCCGGGCATCGAGATGCGGGTATGCAGCCGCTGCACGGTGGATCAGACGCGGGTGTATCCCGCGCTCGGGCATAACTGGGGGCCTTACGAGGTCGTCACCCCCGCCACCTGCACCGCGACAGGTCTGTCTGCCAGCACCTGCGCGCGCTGCCTGATTCAGCGGACGAAGGCGTTGTCAAAGATCGCCCACAGCTACGGCCCGTGGGGCGTGTCGGTCGCGCCCACCTGCACCCAGAAGGGCACGGAGCTTCGCGAATGCACGATGTGCGGGCTGCAGCAGACCAGGAAAATGAAAGCCCTGGGGCACAGCTCGGACGACGTGTGGATCACCCTGCGCCAGCCCAGCCTCAGCGAGCGCGGGCTGCAGGCCACCACCTGCACCGTCTGTGGTGAGCGGGCCAAGACCCGCACCTTCGCCCCGCGCGGCTACCGCTATGAGATCGAGACAAACGCCTTCGGGCCCTGGGCCGCGCAGGTGGATGCCGGGCTATCCGCCCTGCCCCTGCGGCTGATCCTCATCGATATGAGGGAAGACGGGGTCCACAGCTTCCTCCTGGTGACGGAGGACGGCTATGAGATCGGCCGCGCCGTGGTCACGGTGTCCTCGGGCAGCCTGATCGTATCGCTTGAGAAAGCATCGGAGCCGACGCTGCTGCGCTTCAGAACATTCCGCCTGTATGAAAGCCTGCAGGATGCCCTGAGCCGCCGTGCGCAAGACGACAGCCTGCCCTTTGACCTGCCCGTCAAGGCGGCGGGCGACAGGGCGCTGATCAGCATCCATGTGACAGCCAACTACTACCAGGGCAACGAAAACAAAACCTTTCACGAGAGCATGATGTCCCCCGACGGCGTGAACAGCTATGCGGAGCTGGCCCACATGATGGCGGACGAGATCGGCGGGCAGTTTGGACAATAAGATCATACGCTACCAAAGCACGCGCGGGCAGAGCCCCGCGGCCAGCCCCGCGGAGGCAATCCTGAACGGAGCGGCATCCGACGGCGGGCTCTATATGCCGGACAGCTTCCCGGATCTGTCCGGTCTGCTGACTGAAGACCTGGACTATCAAGGGCTGGCGGGGCGGGTATTTTCCGCCCTGCTGCCCGATTTTTCGCGGGAGGAGCTGGAGGGCGCGGCCCGCGCTGCCTACGGGGCGCAGTTTGACGACG
>CAZVUU010000068.1:0-13024 GCA_964630465.1 uncultured Christensenella sp. | reverse complement strand
ACTGGTCGTGGCGGACCTTGATAAAATTGAGCCTATGATCGCTCTGCCCTTCCACCCCAGCAATGCCTGTACCCTGCGCGAGTTTATCGCGAACGCAAAGGAGCTTTTGCAGGGCATTGAGGATGAGGCTCTGCGCCAGTACCCCGGCCTGAAGCTGCCCGGGCTCTCCGGCAAAGCAGACGAAGACGGGGTGCATGCGGACCAGGCCATCGTGGCGGGCTGCTCCGGCGGCACCTACGATAACCTGTGCCTTGTGCGCAATATCATGAAGGACCGGACGCCTGGCAGCGGCAGCTTCAGCTTCAGCGTTTATCCGGGCAGCCAGCCGGTCAACCTGGCCATCAGCCGCAACGGCGTCGCGGCAGATCTGCTGGAAAGCGGCGTGCTGGTGCGCGAAGCCTTCTGCGGGCCCTGCTTCGGCGCGGGCGATACGCCGGCAAACGGCGCCTTCTCCATCCGCCATACCACGCGCAACTTCATCAACCGTGAGGGGAGCAAGCCCGGCGAGGGTCAGCTGGCCTTTGTGGCGCTGATGGACGCGCGCAGCATCGCGGCGACAGCCCGAAACGGCGGCATCCTGACCCCGGCGGATGAGATCGATTATGATGAAGACATCCCGCCCTATCACTATGATGCCGGCCTCTATGAAAGGCGGGTGTTCAAGGCGCAAAGGCCTGACCCTGGAGCGGAGCTGGTGATGGGCCCCAACATCAAGGACTGGCCCCGGATACCCGAACTGAAGCGGCACCTGCTGATCCGCCTGGCCTCGAGCCTACATGACCCCGTCACCACCACCGATGAGCTGATCCCTTCGGGGGAGACCTCCTCCTACCGCTCCAACCCTCTGCGCCTGGCCGAGTTCACCCTCAGCCGACGCGACCCGGGCTATGTCGGGCGGGCCAAGGAGATCGAAAAAGACAGGCTTGCGCTTGAAGGCGGCAATATACCTGCGGGTATCACAAGGGCTCTGGAGCTGGCCCGGGCCGCGGGCGCCGGGGAGATCGATCCCGCCGGCATCAGCTGCGGAAGCGGCATCTATGCCCGCAAGCCCGGCGACGGCTCGGCGCGTGAACAGGCGGCCAGCTGCCAGCGTGTGCTTGGCGGCGCGGCAAACTTTGCGCGGGAGTACGCGACCAAGCGCTACCGCAGCAACCTGATCAACTGGGGCATCTTTCCCTTTTTGACGGGTCAGACGCTTGAAGAAGGGGACTATGTCCTTGTGCCGGATCTCCGGGAGGCTCTCGAACAGGGCCGGGATGAGCTGGGTGCCTTCGTCATCACGGGAAACTCGGCCAAAGAAATCAAGCTTAGCCTGGGCGGTCTGACACCGGACGAGCGGCTGATCCTGACGGACGGCTGTCTGATCAATCATTACCAAAGGCGCTGAGACTGAACATTGAAAGGAAGCTGAATTGACGATCCTGTATACCCTGGCGGCCGCGGCACTCTTTGGATGGGCCCTGGACCGTCTGCGCGTGCCCGGCGGCATGATGATCGGCGCGGTCATCGGGGCCTGCGGCTTCAACATGCTGTCCGCCGGGGCACAGATGCCCCCCGAAGCCAAGGTCGCCGCGCAGATCGTGGCGGGCGCTTTCATCGGGGCAGGCATCGAACGGGGGGATCTCAAGCAGATGAAAGCCATCCTGCAGGCGGCAGGCATTGTGATCGGCAGCCTGTTTTTGATCAACCTGACGGCGGCCTTTCTGATCCGCGCGACCGGCCCCGTGGACCTCCTGACAGCCCTGTTTTCAAGCGCCCCCGGCGGATTGAGCGACATTCCCATCATCGCGGCGGACATGGGCGCAGATGCGGGCCAGGTTCTGGCGCTGCAGCTCGTGCGCTTTGTGATGGGCATCGCCATTTTCCCCAGCCTGATCGCCCGCTTCATCCCCGGCGAAGAAGAGGGCGCGCAGGCCTGTGGGCCCGCGAAAAGAAAGCCCGGTGTCAGCGGGCTGGCCGACAGCCTGCTGACCCTGGCAGTGGCCGCCGCCTTTGGCCTGCTCGGCCGCGCCTCGCCCGTGCCGGGCGGCACGATGGCCTTTGCCACCCTCGGGGCGATCATATTCAAGCTGCTCTACCCCAAGGCTTGGCTGGGGCGGCCCGTGCGCAAGGCCGCGCAGCTGCTCTCCGGGGCTTATGTGGGCGCGGGCATCGGCATGGAGCAGCTGATCCAGCTGAAGCATCTGGCCCTGCCCGCCGTGATGCTGCTGCTGTGCTATTCGGCGGGCGCCGTGCTGATCGCACTGCTGCTGCAAAGGCTGCGTATATTTGACAGGCGCGAGGCTTTTCTGGCGGCGACGCCTGCCGGAGCCAGTGACATGGCCTTGATATCGGCCGACCTGGGCGTACACAATGTAAAGCTGATCCTGCTGCAGGTGATGCGGCTGATCACGGTGATCCTGGTGTTTCCCACAATATTCTGGGCTTTGACAAGATGAGAACAAATTGACACAGGTGGAGGTAGCTTCGTGCAAGTATTAAAACCCGCCATCGCGGGAACGCTGGAATCAAGCGACGCGCAGGTCAGGCTGGAGCCCGCAAAGGGGCTTGAGATCGACATCCAGTCGAGCGTCTTTGCGCAATACGGCCGCCAGATCAGGGCCTGCGTGGAAGAGACCTTAAAGCGGCTGTCGATCACCGACGCTCGTGTGAGCGTCGTTGACAAGGGCGCTCTTGAATGCACGCTGAAGGCAAGGGTCGAATGCGCGGTCTTCCGCGCGGCCGGCACGGCGGCCGATACGGCTTATCCCTGGGGAGGCATCATCAGATGAATGAAGCGATCCAAAAGAGGCTGAAGCGCCCGCGCCGCTCCATGATGTTCTTAAACGCCCAGCGGCCCGGCTTGCTGAAGGATGCCTATGTCTACCGGCCGGACACCCTCCTGATCGACCTGGAGGACGCGGTGGCCGAGAACCAGAAGGACGCGGCCCGTTTTTCGCTGTATCACGCGCTGACGACGATCGACTACCGGGGCGTAGAGCGGATCGTGCGCATCAACGGTCTGGATACGCCGCACTGGCAGGAGGACATCCGCGTGAGCGTGGCGGCAGGGGCCGACGGCATCCGCATCGCCAAGTGCGAATCCGCGGCTGACGTTCACAGGGTGGCGGAGCACATCGAACGGGCGGAGGAAGAGTTTAAAAAAGAGCCCGGCAGCACCCTGGTGATGTCGGCGCTGGAATCGCCCAAGGGCATCCTCAACGCCTACGAGATCTGCCTGGCCTGCCCCGAGCGCATGATCGGCGTGGCCATTTCGGGCGGCGATTACCGCAAGTTCATGCAGACCCGCTACTATCCCGACGGACTAGAGATGCTGGGCGGGCGGTCGAACATGCTGATCGCGGCAAGGGCCGCGGGCGTGCAGTGCTTTGACACGGTGTTTACCGACGTGGATGACATGGAGGGCTTTCGCAGGGAGGCGCAGATGGTCAAGCAGATGGGTTTTGACGGCAAATCGCTGATCAGCCCCCGGCAGATCCCGATCACGCACGAGATTTTTTCGCCCACACGGCGTGAGATCCGCGAGGCCGAGGCCATCCTGATGGCCTGGCGTGAAAACCGGGAGAAGGGCATCGGCGTGTTCACCGTGAACGGCAAGATGATCGACATCGCCTTTATCCCGGACGCAGAGCGGACCATTGAGCTGGCGCGCGCATCCGGGCTGTATGAGGGGGAGCTTTGAAGATGAAAAACGCTGTCAACCGTGAGATCCCCGAAGAGCTATTAACGGGGCGCTATGAGGTGTTCCAAGGCACGAATTACCGCGACGCGCAGAGCTATCAAAAGGCCGCGCCCCGGTCGGTCATCCGGATCGGTCATCAGGAGACGAAGATACTGCCCAATATCCGTGAGGCCATCCGGGCGGTGGAATTCAAGGACGGCATGACCGTCTCCTTTCACCACCACTTCAGGGAAGGGGACTATGTGGTCAACCAGGTGATGGAGGAGATCGTGAGCCTGGGTTTTAAGGACATCACCATCGCCGCTTCCTCCCTGGGCCAGGCGCATGACCCGGTGGCCGAATACATCGAGCAGGGCATCGTGACGGGCATACAGACCTCGGGCATCCGGGGGAAGATGGGCGAAGTGGTATCCCGGGGCAAGCTGAAAACGCCCGCGATCCTGCGCAGCCACGGCGGCCGCGTGCGCGCGATCGAGGAGGGCGAGGTGCATATCGACGTGGCCTTCATCGGCGCGCCGACGGCCGACTGCATGGGCAATGCCAGGGGCAAGGGCGGCAAGAGCAACTGCGGCGTGCTGGGCTACGCGGAGGTGGATTCCCGCTACGCGGACAAGGTGGTGGTGATCACCGACTGCCTGGTGGATTTCCCGAACTTTCCGCC
This sequence comes from uncultured Christensenella sp., assembly GCA_964630465.1. Classification (GTDB taxonomy): domain Bacteria; phylum Bacillota; class Clostridia; order Christensenellales; family Aristaeellaceae; genus UBA1038. The sequence continues at coordinate 8,681 of CAZVUU010000068.1, read as the reverse complement.
GGCCATCGAGGCAAGCTACGTGGATTATGTGGTGGTCGTGGACGAAATCGGCGATCCCGGCAAGATCGCCAGCTCCGCCGCCCGCTTCAGCACCGACCCCAGGGACCTGCTGATGGCCGAATACTGCGCGAAGGTGATCGAGGCGACGCCCTGGTTCAAGGACGGCTTTTCCTTTCAGACGGGTGCCGGCGGGCCGAGCCTGGCGGCCAACCGCTTCCTGGAGCCGATCCTGATCAAGCACGGCATTAAAATAAGCTGGATCATCGGCGGCATCACGGCCCCCGCGGTCGACCTGCTCAACAAGGGGCTGGTGCGCTGCCTCATCGACACGCAGGACTTTGACATCGCGGGCGTGGAATCGGTGCACACAAACCCCGGGCACTTTGAGATGTCGACCTCCCAGTACGCAAGCCCCAGCAATAAGAGCGCCTTTGTCAACAAGCTGGATTATGTGATATTGGCGGCGCTGGAGGTGGACACCGGCTTCAATGTCAACGTGATCACGGGCTCTGACGGGGTGCTGCGCGGCGCGCCCGGCGGACACCCGGACACGGCAGCCGGGGCCAAGTGCTGCATCATCGTGACACCCCTGGTGCGCGGGCGCATGGCTACGGTCTGTGAGGAGGTGGTGACGGTGACCACGCCCGGGGAGAACGTGGACGTTGTGGTGACCGACTACGGCATCGCGGTGAACCCGCGCCGCCCCGAGATCCTGGCGGCGCTGCAGGCGGCCGGGCTGCCCCTGAAGACCATCAAGGAACTGCAGGAGGAGGCCTACGCCATCGTCGGCAGGCCCGACCCGCTGCCCTTCAAGGAAAAGGTGGTCGCCGTCATGGAAGCCAGGGACGGGACCATCCTGGACGTGGTGCGGCAGATCGACCCCATGAACTGAATAAAGCCTGACAGCACGAGGGCGCGGATCGACCGATCCGCGCCCTCGTCAGGTATCCGGGTGTTGTCTAGTTTACGCTGTAGAGAATGTCCCCGTAGCTTGGCATGGGCCAGCAGCTCTTGTCAACCAGGGTCTCCAGCTCGTCTGCCGTCAGGCGCAGCTCGTCCATCGCGGGGATGACCCGGTCGCGGTAGAAATGAGCCTGTTCAAGCAGCTCACGGGGCATCCGGGCTGACCGGACTTCGGCTTCCAGAGCCTGCAGGTTTTTCAGCAGCTTGCCCGACAGGGAGGAGATGCGCTCCAGCAGGTAGCTTTCAAGGGAGCTGTCATAGGCGGCGAGCGCATGTTTGCTTTCAAGCAGGCCGGCCAGTTCGCGCTGGTAGCGGAGCACCGCGGGCGCGATGAGCTGCCTGGTCATATCCGCCATGGTCAGCGCCTCGATGCGCAGGGTCTTGCAGTAGTTTTCCAGATGGATCTCGTAGCGGGACTGGGCCTCCTGCCTGGACAGCACGTGGTTTCGCTCGAACATGGCGAGGTTCTTTTCCTCGATATAGCAGGGCAGAGCCTCGGGGGTGCTGCGGTGGTTGGACAGGCCCCGGCGCTCGGCTTCCCGCACCCATTCTTCCGAATAGTTGTTGCCGTTGAATATGATGCGCTTGTGGGCGCGGAGGTTTGAGACGATCAGAGTCGACAGCGCGCTTTCAAAATCCTGCGCTATCTCCAAAGTATCGGCAAACCCCCGAAGAGTATCGGCCACCGCGGTATTGAGCGCGATGTTGGGCCCGGAGATGGAGGAGCCGGAGCCCGGCATGCGAAACTCGAAGCGGTTGCCTGTGAAGGCGAAAGGGGATGTGCGGTTGCGGTCGGTGGTGTCCCGGGGGATGGAGGGCAGCATGCCGATACCGATCTCCAGATGGCGCTTGAGATCGCCGTGATAGTTGCTGCCCGCGTCAATGGCCTCCAGGATGGCGGTCAGCTCATCGCCCAGAAACATTGATACGATGGCAGGCGGGGCCTCATTGGCGCCCAGGCGGCGGTCGTTGCCCGCGGAGGAGACCGTCATGCGCAGCAGGTCCTGATATTCGTCCACCGCCGTGATCACGGCGACTAGAAACAGCAGGAACTGCGTGTTTTCCTCCGGTTTGTCGCCCGGCTCCAGCAGGTTGTAGCCTTCGTTGGTGGTCAGCGACCAGTTGTTGTGCTTGCCGCTTCCGTTGATGCCCGCGAAGGGCTTTTCATGCAGCAGGCAGACCAGGCCGTGCTTGCCTGCGATGGACCGCATCAGCTCCATGGTCAGCTGGTTGTGGTCGGCGGAGATATTGGCGGTGGAAAAGATGGGCGCCAGCTCATGCTGGCTCGGAGCGGCCTCGTTGTGCTTGATCTTGGCCAGCACCCCCAGCCGCCACAGCTCTTCCTCCAGCTCGCGCATGAAGGCGGACACGCGGGGCTTCAGGCTGCCGAAATAATGATCATCCATTTCCTGCCCTTTGCTCGGGCGCGCGCCGAACAGGCTGCGGCCGGTGTAGAACAGATCGGGGCGGCGCAAAAACATGGCCTTGTCGATCAGGAAATACTCCTGCTCGGGGCCGACGGTCGGGGTGACGCGCCTGGCGCCGCTGCGGCCGAACAGGCGCAGGATGCGCAGCGCCTGGGTGTTCAGCGCCTCCATCGAGCGCAGCAGAGGGGTCTTTTTATCCAGGGCCTCACCTGAGTAAGAGCAAAACGCGGTGGGGATGCACAGGGTACCGTCCTTCAAAAAGGCATAGGAAGTCGTGTCCCACACAGTATAGCCGCGGGCTTCAAAGGTGGCGCGCAGGCCGCCTGAGGGAAAGCTGGATGCATCCGGCTCGCCTCGGATGAGCTCCTTGCCAGAAAACTCCATGATGACGCCGCCCTTGCCGTCGGGGGCGATGAAGCCGTCGTGCTTTTCGGCGGTGATGCCCGTCATCGGCTGAAACCAATGGGTAAAGTGGGTGGCTCCGTGCTCGGTGGCCCAGTCCTTGAGGGCGGCGGCCACGGTATCGGCAATGTCCGGCGGCAGCGACTCGCCTTGCATCATCGTACGCTTGAGGGAATTGTATACATCCTTGGGCAGCTTGCTTTGCATGACGCTGTCATTGAACACCAGGGTTCCGAAGATGGCCGGGACATTCTTCATGTGCGAACACTCCTTTACAATAAGCAAAAGCGCTGCAGACATCGTCCGCAGCGACTTTGCTGCTTGTGTTTCTTATCATAAACTGTGAAAAGCCGGCTGTCAAGCATAAAATGAAAGTTATCACATGCTAACATTCACTTTAACCGATGGCCCGGTCATCCCTCATGCGCCGGCGGTTCGCTTCCTTATTTATGTACATGCGCTCGTCGGCATGCTTGAGCAGGTCGTTCAGGCTGAGGTCCTTGTGCTGCTCGGCCACTGCGTAGCCGATGCTGACTGACAAGGGGTAGGGGAAGCGGTCCGTTTTTTGGAAGCGGTCAAATGTCTCCCGGATCCTGGCCGCAGTTTCTTCGGCCAGGGCCTGGTTTCCGTGAGGCATCGCGACCACAAACTCATCCCCGCCGTAGCGCGCGAGAAAGGCCGGGCTGCCGCTGAAGGCCGAGCGCAGGATGTTGGCCGTCTCGACCAGGGCCTGATCGCCCAGGCTGTGCCCGAACTGGTCGTTGATGTATTTGAAGTTGTCCAGATCAAGCATCATGAGGACGGCGGAACGGTTCTGATGCTCTTCGTAGGTCCGGAACAGGCGCTCGATGTTGCGGCGGTTGTTCAGCCCCGTCAAGGGATCCTGCAGGATGGCCTGACTCTCCTTGTGAAGCAGTATGATCAGGCTGGAGATGACGGCGCAGGGCCATATGATATTCAGGCCGAAGCTGGCCGTCTGCATGATGCCGCCGATGATGGGCAGCACCGGGAAGAGGGCGATGGTAAACAGCTCGGACCGGCGCTCCCGGTATTTTTCGCGCATCCCTTTGCCCAGGGCAATGGCGGAGACGCTCAGAGGATAGAGCAGGTTGATGATGAACATGGGAAGGGACAGGACGCCCCGGCGGTAGTTGTTGGCCTCATCCAGATAGAAGTAAAGGTGAGTCCAGGGCGTGCTCAGGATGACGAGGACGATCAGCGACAGGGGCACCCAGACAAAGACGATCTCGGCCTTGCGGGGCATCTTTTGCCCGGAGATTCGGTAGCTGGCATAGCGCCACCAGCCGATCACCACCACGATCTGCATGATAAAATGGACCATGGTGAAGATATAATTGAGCGTGTTGATCAGGGCGCCGCCCTTGCCGTCCATGTACCAGTTGCCCATGTCGGACAGCAGGGTGACAACGACCGACAGCTGCATCCTGCGCAGCAGAAGGACATCATAGGTCTCGGCAAAGTTTTTTCTGTAGCTGACATAGATGATCAGCGCGATCATCAGAGAAAAAACGCCGATGCCGATATTATATAAAAGCGTTTGGTTGATGTCGAAAACTACCATGGATGGCCTCGCTTCATTGAGAAATATTGAGACTCCGGAAGGCCCTTACTTCATCGACCCCAGCGTTCCCCAGGTGTCAAATTCGCTGTAGCTCAGGTAGATGCTGTTCTCAGGCAGGCCGGCCGCCCGGTTCAGGGCCTCAAACGCCGCCTCTGTAAAGGCCTTCTTGTGAGCGAACTCCGTGGTGCCGTAGCAGCGGACATCCACAAAGGCAAGCTCGCGCCGCTCGCCGGCGAAATACATGCTGCGGCCGTCAGAGATGTCGACCATCAGCCGGCTCTCCTCCTTGCCGGGGATGAGCGTGATGCGTTCCCCCAGGAGAGCCTTGATCTCGTCCTTCTGGGTGTCAGACAGGGTCTTTGATGTATTGATGGCAATATACGGCATGGTTTTCCTCCGTTTTTAATAAGATCGCCTGTATTATGGCATTTGATCGGTCAGTTTGCAATCGGGAGTTGTAAAAACACGGTTTTCTGTCCGCTGCGCCGGCCAGGGTCAGCCGATGCCCTTTCTCACGAAAAATTAATTTGAACTTCAAAACAAAATCATTGCAAAATTGAACAGCATGGTCTATTATGTTCGATATTCTGGGGGAGGTGAGGAAGCGATGGCGGTTGTCTGGGTCACGGGTGCGTCAAGCGGTCTGGGCCATTACACGGCCGCGGCGCTCCATCAGGCGGGGTGGCAGGTGGTGGGCGGCGCCCGCAGCTTCCGGGATGAGGAAAGGGACGGCATCCATGGCCTGTACCTCGATGTGACGGACCGGGGCAGCGTGGAAAGCTTCGTCTCGGCTGCCCTTGAGCGCTTTGGGCCGCCCGACGCGCTGGTCAATGCCGCGGGAGTGCTCAACATCGGCGCCTGCGAGGATTACAGCGAGGATGAGCTGAAACGGGTGATGGAGGTCAACTTCTTCGGCATGACGCGCATGGTGAAGGCCGTGCTGCCCCTTATGCGTCAGGCGGGGAAAGGGCGCATCGTCAACTTCTCCTCCATCAACGGGCTGCTGGCCGTGCCCTTTCAAGGGGCCTACACAGCCAGCAAGCATGCCATTGAAGGCTACAGCGAGGCCCTGTGGATGGAGCTTCAGCCCCTGGGCATCGAGGTGATGCTGGTGGAGCCGGGCGACCACCGCGGGGGCTCTGAGAAGTACCGCAGCCTCAGCGCCATGATCAGCCCCGGGTATGCCGGCAACCGCGAAAGGGCCGCGGCGCGCATCGCGGCGGACGAGGCGGCCGGCGCCTACCCCAAGACCCTGGGCAACAAGGTGGCCCGCGCCATGAGCCTGCGGAAGATGCCCGTCCGCCTGCGGGTGGCCCAGACGGCGCAGCACCTGGCGGTGATGCTGCATGATGTGCTCCCGGGCAGATGGTTTCTGCGGCTGCTGAACCTGTACTACGGCGTAAAATGACACGGCAAGACACGAACATGAGGAGGGCTGAGAATGCCTCGTATTGATATCTCCGGGCGCAGCGAGCTGCTGCGGCAGGACATGAGCCTGGAAAACCTGTACAGGATCACCATTTCTGACGGCGACCTGGTGGCCAGCCGCTGGCTGGAAGATGACCGGGAAATGGCGCTGACCTTTACTGAGTACAATGAGATGGTGATGGATTTTGCAGCCTATCTGCGCCGCAAGGTGGGAGAGGAGAACGCGGGCCGCTTCGTCGCCATTCAGATGGAGACGGGCTACCGCTGGTTTCCGACCTTCTGGGGGCTGATGGCGGCCGGCTATCAGGCGGTGCTGCTGGACGCGACGCTGACGGATGAGATGACCGACTATATGCTGGAGCAGTCGGGCGCCGCGGCCTTGATCACCAAGAGCCCGCGCCGGCTGTCCGCCGGCGCCGTGCAGATCCTGCATGATGAGCTGTTCGCGGCTGAAGGGCACGAGGGCTTTGAGCCGCGCTTTGCCAGCCAAGTGGCGCTGTGCACCAGCGGCACCACGGCCACCAGCCGCATCTTTGTCTATGACGAGGAGGCTGTGTGCCATCAGGTGCTCAACAGCCAGCTGCTGCATGAGGCCAACCCGCGCATCGTCTCGGGCAACCCGGAGCGCTCCCTGTCCTTCTTGCCCTATCACCACGTCTTCGGCTTTATGGTGAACCTGCTGTGGTGCAACTATATCGGTTATGAGTCTATCTTTATGAAGGATCGCGCCCCGGAGACCATCCTGGGCACGGCACGCCGCTTCAGGATCACCTTTTTATGCGCGGTGCCCCTGCTTGCCAACAACCTGTCCGTGTCGCTTTCAAAGAAGGTGGCGCTGGAAGGCAAGAAGAAGCAGGCAGCCTTTAAATTTGCCAGATCGCTCAGCCTGTTTTTGCAAAGCGTCAACCCCGAGTTCGGCATGGACTTTGCCCGCAAGGTGCTGTTCAAGGACGTTGTGGCCAAGATACTCGGGCCCGATGTGCGCTGCGTCATCCTGGGCGGCAGCCATACGCCCGAGGAGCATATGCGCACCATATCGGCCTTGGGTTACTACACCATCTCCGGCTTTGGCATGACAGAGACGGCCATCACCTCGGTAGAGACCTCGATGGACCTGAAGACCCGCACCTCGGGCTCGGTGGGCAGGCCGCTGTCCAGCGCCGAGTACCGCGTGCAGTCAGACGGCAAGCGCTCCAACTCGGGCGAGATGTATATCCGGGGCAAATCCGTCCACACGGCCCGCCTGCAGGACGGCCACCTGATCGGTCCGGATCTGGACGCGGAGGGCTGGTACAAGACCGGCGACATCGTGCGCCTTGAAAAGGGCATGCGCATGTATGTCGAAGGGCGCAGCAAGGACGTGATCATCAACGAATCGGGCGAGAACATCTACCCCGATGAGATCGAAGACAGCTTCGGCGTGCTGGAGGGGGCAGATCAATACAGTATCCTGGGCATCAAGAACACCGGCGCCAGCCGCATCAACCGCCTCAAGCGCCGCCGTCACCTCAACCCCGACTATGAAGACATCACGCTGGTGCTCAGCGTCGGTGACCGCTACAGGGATGACGCTTTCCTGAGCGGCCTGATGCGCCAGGTGGCGGCGCTCAATAACCGCCTGCCTGCCATGAAGCGCGTGACCCGCGTGCTGGCCACGCCTGACCGCTTTGCGACCGCCAACGGCATCAAGGTGAAGCGCCTGGCGCTCAAGGACGCCATCGAAAACGAGAAGATGGCCTACCGTGACCTGGACCTGAAGACGGGCGTCGCTCCCCTGCACGAAAATACGCCCATCGTCAACGAGGAGGCCAGCCCCAAGGGCCTGGAGAGCTCGGAGATCCGTGAGAAGGTGCGGCAGGTCTATGCCGACACCCTGCAGATCGCGTCCGAGAGCCTGAGTGACCAGGCGCACTTTATCGACGATCTGGGCGGCGACAGCCTGCAGGTGCTGAGCCTGTCGCTGAAAGTCGAAGAGCTGTTTTCCGTGCTGATCCCGGTGGAGGAGTATCCTCTGTGCACCACCGTGGACGGCCTGACCGAGCTGCTTGAGGATAAGCTGGGCCGGGGCTCTGATAAAAGGCAGGAGGCGGAAGCGCCCAGGCAGGTGGAGCCGATCACGGACTTTGCCAAATCGCCTGAGGCCATCGCCTTTTATGAGCGCCAGCAGGCCCTCATGGGCAGCGGCATGGAAAACCCCTATTTCGTGGTGCACGACTCGCCGCTGTCCAACACCAGCCTGATGGACGGCAAGCAGGTGCTGAACTTCGGCAGCTATAACTATGTGGGCATGAGCGGCCGCAAGGAGACCATGGAAGCCGCCAAGGCAGCCATCGACAAGTACGGCACTTCCGCCTCCGGCAGCCGCCTGCTGGCCGGCGAAAAGAGCCTGACCATCGAGCTGGAGGCCGAGCTGGCCCGCTGGAAGCATGCGGAAGACGCGCTGGTGCTGGTGGGCGGACACTCCACCAACGTGACCTTCGTGGGCAATTTCTGCGGCAAAGATGACCTGATCGTCTACGATGCCCTGGCCCATAACTCCATCGACCAGGGCTGCCGCCTGAGCGAGGCGACGGTGAAGCCCTTCCCGCACAATGACGTGGCAGCGCTTGAAAGCATCCTCAAAAACCAGCGCGACAAGTTCGCCAAGGTGCTGATCATCATCGAGGGCGCCTACAGCATGGACGGCGACATCGCCCCCGTGCCCGAGTTTGTCGCGCTCAAAAAGAAATACGGCTGTTTCCTGATGGTGGACGAGGCCCACTCCGCCTGCGTGATCGGCAAGACCGGCGGCGGCGTGGACGAGTACTTCGGCCTGGCGCCCGGCGACATCGACATCAAGATGGGCACCCTGTCCAAGGGCCTGGGCACCTGCGGCGGCT
>CAZVUU010000067.1:0-13265 GCA_964630465.1 uncultured Christensenella sp. | reverse complement strand
GGCGCCGCGCTGTTTAAAAAGGAGTGGATCAGGTACCTGGACGGCCGCCCCCTCTACCTGCACCGGGAGCCCGACGCGGGCGGGGAGGCCTTTGTCGCCAAGACGGCGGCCATCCTCAGGGAGGCGGGTTACCCGGGCACCGTTCATCTGATAAGCGCGCATGCCATCGACCCCCGCTGCAAAGACATCAGCGACCTCTACCTGCTGCGCGGGGCGGAGGAAGCCCGCGAGCTGCTGCGCTGCCAGGCCGGGGAGCAGCTGCCGCTTGATGTTCAGGTATCCCGGGCGCAGGATGCCGCCGCGCCGCCGAAGGCCTCCGCCGCCCTGCCGGACTTTCCGCTGGAGGCGCTGCCCGAGCTGGGCCGGGTGGTGGTGGAGACGGTGAGCCGGTCCATCCAGGCGCCGGCGGACCTTTGCGCCTGCTTTATGCTGGGGGCCCTCAGCGCCTGCTGCGCGGGCAAGGTGCAGGCCGAGCCCTGGGAGGGCTACCGCGAGCCCGCCCAGCTCTACCTGCTGGGCTCCGCCAACCCCTCCGAGCGCAAGAGCCCGGCGATGGCGGCCATGTTCGCCCCGATCTACCGCTACCAGCGCGAGGAAAACGAGCGGCGCGCGCCCCTGGTCCGCAGATCTTTGAGCGAGCGCGAGGGGGCGCAGCTGCGCTTGAAGCGGGCCGTTGAAAGCGGCAAGCGGGAGGAGATCGACCGCGCCCACCGTGAGCTTGAGGAGCTGGAGGAGGTGAAGCCCTTTGAGCTGATCCTGTCGGACGCCACCCCCGAGGCCCTGGCCCAGCACATGGCGCGCAACGAGGGCCGCGCGGCGCTGGTATCGGCCGAGGGCGGCATGCTGGCCACGCTGTGCGGGCGCTACTCCGGCCGCCAGACGGCCAATGTGGATATCATACTGCACGGCTACTCGGGCGAGCCCCTCAGCCAGCGGCGCGTCGCCCGCGGGCGGCTGGACATCGCGGATGCCTCGCTGAGCCTGTGCCTGGCGGCGCAGCCGGGGGTGGTGCAGCGGTTTTTGAGCGACGAGGCCATGCTGGAGTGCGGCATGGTGAGCCGCTTTTTGGTGTGCAGCCCCAGGAGCAGCCTGGGCAGCCGCCTGGTGCAGGGCCCGCCGATGAACGCCGCGCTGATGGGGGCCTGGGGCCTGCGCCTGGAGGAGCTGCTGGGCATGGAGGGGCCGGTGACGCTGCGGCTGACCGATGCGGCCTCGGCGGTCTTTGAAGAATGGGGCCTTGAGATCGAGGGGCGGCTGGGGCCCGAGGGCGATCTGCGCGACCCGGCGGGGGGCTTTGGCGGCAAGCTGCGCGGCAACACCGCGCGCATCGCGGCGCTGCTCAGCCTGCTGGAGCTGGGCGGCGGCCTGCCGATGGGCTATATCCACGGGCGGCACATGCGGGGTGCGGTGCAGATCGCTCGCTACTTCGCCGCCCACATGCTGGCCCTGTGCGGCGCGGAGGACCTGAGCTCGGAGGCGGACGCGGTGCTCAAGGCACTCAGGCGCTGCGGGATGGAGAGCTTCAGTCAAAACAAAGTGCGCGAAAAGGTCAGAGGCATGCGCGGCCTGGAGCGGGCGGATGATGTGGCCCTGGCCCTGGCAGAGCTGGAGGCTGCCGGATTTATCCGGCCGGATGTGAGCGTATCCGGCACGCAGCGCGGGGCGGGCAGGCCGAGAAGCCCGGTGTACCGGATATGCGGGGCAGCAGCCGGCTGAGCCTGCTTCATTGCAAGGGGACGGACACCGGACAGGCTTCGTCCCCTTGCGGCGGGAGGTGATTTACGGTATTTACGGTAATTTACGGTAAAGGCGTATACCGTAAATGATGTTCAAAATATCCAGGTATATCAAGGCTTCCCGGACCTTCAGCAAGCAAAAATGAATTTACGGTATTTACGGTATGTATTCCGATATGTTGCCCGAAAAACCCCTGCTAAGGGAAAAGGGAACAGGATATAGAATATATAACGATGGATACCCATATTTATTTTTATGGAAAGGGCTTTCATACAGATGATCAGGCAGGCCCCTCCGCCCGCCCCGGGGTGCTTGCTGCCGGATGACGGCCCGGCCAGAACGGCGCAAAGCATACCGTAAATACCGTAAATTCATTCTGATGGGAGAAAAGGGCTGAAACATGTTGAAAACACTCAGCTTTTGAGGCAAGAATATACGGTATGCGGCGACACCGTAAAATACCGTATATTCCGTATATTATGTATGGCTGACAGGCAGCGCCCGGGCGCTCTTAAAATATCAGGTATTCGCACTCCAGCCGGCCGTTGTACAGCCGGCGTTTTCTTTGCGCTCGTTTGCCGTACAGCCGCTCAAAGGAGGGGCTGGATGTCAGCACGCAGACGTTTGCGGCCATCGCCTTGGTCTCCAGCTTGCGCATCTGGCGGTAGAGCATGTCGCTCTCCCTCTTGCTGCCCAGCCGCTCGCCGTAGGGCGGGTTGGTGATGATACAGGTATTCTCAGCCAGGGGCGCCAGGTCGCGGAAGTCCTTTTCAAACACCTCCACGCGCCCCTTCAGCCCAGCCTGCGCCAGGTGCTTTTTGCACAGCACCAAGGCCTCCGGGTCCACGTCGCTGCCCGTGATGCCCTCGATCAGGTCCGGGTTAAAGCGGAACTTCGCCTCCCGCCGGATCTCGTCGCAGCGCTTTTTATCCACAAAGTGCCACTGCTCCATCGAGAAGGGGCGCACCAGGCCGGGCGCGCGGTTTGCCATCCTGAAGGCGGCCTCCACCAAAATGGTGCCCGTGCCGCAGCAGGGGTCGTGCAGGGGCCGCCCGGGCCGCCAGGGGGAGAGGTCCACCAGCGCCGCCGCCAGGGTCTCCCGCAGGGGGGCTTCGCCGGTCCATGTGCGGTAGCCGCGGCGGTTCAGCGCGTTGCCGCTGGCATCCAGCGTCACGCGCGCCGTATCCCGGTGGATGGCGACGTGGATGTCGTAGCTCTCCCTGCTTTCATCCAGCCAGTTCACCCGATAGCGTTGCTTCAGCCGCTCGGCCACCGCCTTTTTGCTGATGGCCTGCACATCGCGCACGCTCATCAGCCGGCTGCGCGCGCACTGGCCCGTCACGGGAAAGGCCCCGCCCCCCGGGATATAATCCTCCCAGGGAATGGCGCCGATCAGCTGAAACAGCTCCTCAAAGCTGCGCACCTTGCCCTCGCCGACGATCAGCTGCACGCGGTCCGCCGTGCGCAGCTCCAGGTTGGCGCGGAAGGCGGCCTCCGCCTCCCCCTTAAAGCGCACCCCGCCCTGATCCATGGTGGTTTCAAGGCCCAGTGCCTGCAGTTCCCTCTTGACCAATCCTTCCAGCCCAAAGGCCGCCGAGGCGATCCATTCCATCATTTCTTCACCCTCCGATGCAGCCATTATATAGGGGGAGAGGGAAGGAGCACAAGCGCGCCGCCATAAACGCCGGGCAAATGAGGATAAAAGTACAGAAACCACTTAACAGTTTCTTTTTCCTTAATGCACCGGCGTAACCTCTGCAAGGAGGTTTCTGTTTTTTACGGGTCTCTCTTTGCGCTTTCTGGTATGTTCAGCAGTTCATAACATTTGCGCAGCTGATCAAAACCGATCGTCCGCTAGGGATAGTCAATTTGCTTGTTAATGATCTGCTGTTTTTCCTTTCGGCTCAAATTTTTCAATTCAGCCGTGTCTATTGTGTGCTGGATACGTCCAAATACCCATTTGTGTTTCATCGCGATTCCCCTTCATATATATCATGCCAAATGAAGTGGTTTTCCTTACAGATTTGCCAGGGAGGCAGCGTCCAGCAAGCTCGAAACGCGAGTGCAACTTGATTCCTCTGATATCTGTTAAAAATATATAGCTTATAATGTAACTTTTTTTATATGTAATTCGTCAAAGTTAGTGGAGGGGGATTGGAGGAATTCAACAAACGATTAAGACCGATTAATTAATATTTCGATTGCTAGTAATTTTTTCAATAAAAGACTATTGAGGACTGTATTGATGGATGAATATGATGTTGAAGAAATCCGAAAGAAACTCTTTGAATATAAACAGAATTGCGCTAAAATCTTTCGAATTGAAGCCTTGATTCGAAGAGATGGTTTGGCTGTATCTATCAACTTCTCTCAAAGTATTTCCGATATGAAAGAAAAGATAAATGAAGTGGAAAGTTGGCTATTGCTGTTAAGCGAAGATGAAGCATATGTGATACGGAGGCGCTTTTTTGATGGTTTTACTTGGTCACGGATAGAAGCAGAATATGCTGAACACTGGAAAGATTTTTCCAAGACAAGCCGCACTTTAATGCGTTATCAGAAAAATGCCTTGATGAAGATTCATCAATTTATGTGCTGTGATACATTTGTGTGTGAGCAAAATGAATGCTTAGATCATTATAAAACAGACAAAAAGAATTTGTAATGTTTTTTACATTTTCACTTTTTACTTCGTCTAATAGGGTGAAAGGAGGTGGCCGTGATTAACACCGCTTCGGTACCAAGCGAGGTTCGTCAAGCAAGGTTGGAGGAATGGATGCGCGATTATGAAAACGATGTGCTGCGCGTCTGCTATCTCTATCTGGCTGACCGCCCCTCAGCGGAGGACGCTATGCAGGACACCTTCCTGAAGGCATGGCGGTTCATGGAGAGCTATGAGCGGCGCAACAATTGCTCAGCCAAAACATGGATCATGCGGATCGCCATCAATACATGCAAGGATTATAGAAGGACGGGATGGTTCCGTCATATCGACAGAAGAAAGGAACCGGACGCGGCTCCCTTTCATGCACCGGATCACGAGCAGGAAAACCAGGAGTTGATGCAGGCTGTGATAAGCTTGCCGGACAAGCTGAAGCAGGCTGTGCTGCTCTACTACTATCAGGATATGACGATGGAGGAAACGGCCTTTGCCTTGCGGATCAGCCGCCCTACATTAAGCAAAAGGCTCAAAACGGCATACGCCATACTGCGCGATTCACTGGAGGAGGCTTCGTATGATGAAGGATAAAAGAATCAAAGAGGGCCTGGATGAAGCGCTCTGCGATATTGTCGTATCAGCGCGTCAGCATGGCTGCATCATGGATGATATCAGAGGAGGGAAGAAAATGAAAAAGAAAACAACGGTCGGCTTTGTGCTCGCGATGCTTATGGTATTTACCATAGCGACATCTCTGGCGCTGACAGTCTCGGCCATCGTCCGTTCGAATATGGCACAGGTCGTGGATATGGAAAAGCAGGGTTTATTGGATCGATGGGCATTGGAGGACAAAGAAAAATTTATCCGCCTGATGGAAAAGTTTGAAATTGAAATGGATGTCCGTTTACTTGAAGAGTTGAACGCCGAGGGAGCAAGCAGAGAAGAACGAGACATGATTGCCAATCAGCTGATAGACGCAGCATATGGCGAACAGATGGCTTTGCCTGATTATATTGACCAGCCTGAAGAATATGATGAGCAGAGAGTCTATGCGCCGGATCTCTATGTGATTTTCTCAGACCTGTGGCGGAGGGAAACCCCGGACGCGACAGAAGATGAAATAGGAACTGCTTTTGATTTGTGGGTCAATGAAGAGAAGGTTTATCAGCCGATTACTTGGGAAGAGCCGGAGGATGAAGCAGAAGTAAGCGAAGCGGAGATCAAGGAGATTTTCATATCCTATTTGTCCGATGTTTTGTCATTCAGCGGGAATGAGCGTGAGCACAGCGTCATCAACGCTGAATATCTGCCGGAACACCGCTTATGGAAGGCAAGCTATACCATCAGCGAGGAGTATGTGCGGCCTCAAGCGATAGAATATCTGCGCGAAACAGCCCAATACGATGCTGAAACAAAAGCATATGAACAGAGTGTATGGTATACATCTACGGGCAGGTTACTTGGCTATAACAGCGTCGAAGAGTACGAGTTCGATCAACTGATCCCACGCAGCGCCTATCCGGGCATAGATGAGACGGGAAACAGCTACAAGGCATTTTTCCGAGCAACGGTGGAGGAAAAGGCCGGATTCAGCCAAAGGTGGAAGCCGGTTGTAGATGCCTGGCTGGCAGAGCACCCCGAGTTTGAGAAGCGGTTTGACCAGGAGCTATGGCTGGATACCACATATATCTTGACAAGGCATGAGTACGGCCTTCCTTCTGGGCATACCGTGACACAGGAACAAGCCTACGATGCCGCGAGAGCAGCTTATCTTAACAGTGATTTGGATGGCGTTTCCGCCGACATGATCGACCTGCGCTGTGAGGTCGGCCTGTACTATGATATAACGGACATTGATACACCGCTTTGGAAGATAAGCTTTGACTCATACCACAGCCATGAAGGTGAAAGCAAGGCGGGATATCATGTGATCATCAATGCGCTGACAGGAGAGGTGATAGATGGATATGCCCTGACCTCCGATATCAGAAACGGCGATATCATCACTTTAGTGCGCACGGAAAATACGGTTGAATATGTCGGTAGATTTTTGTAATTGATCAATAAAAAAGGGGGATGCCAGTAATTTACCGGCATCCCCCCTTTTTTAGAAATCAGATACCATTGGCGATGATGGTCGCACTGGCGCTGCCCCAGAGCGCAGTTTTGGTATTCGGTCCTGCTATACCATCTGCTGTAAGGCCATGGCTGCTCTGGAAGCTCTGAACTGCCATCTTGGTGTTAGGGCCAAAGTCTCCGTCAGCGGTGATGCCTAACCCGATTTGAAGGTTATGTACATATCTACCAAACGATCCCGTGGTTAAGTTCTTATCCCCCAGAGCATAGGCTTTGGTATTGTGCAAAGGGTTGGGATTATTACTTTGCAGGTACGAAGATTGTACCCAAGCAGAACCCTTTCCACTGAAACCGACAACAGTAACTTTGCTCCAAGAGCCGGAGGTTCCTGATACTGTTACCTCCTGTCCGTGTGGAATGTAGTATTTGATGTTATCAGAGGTACTAGCGCCTACCCGGGCATTCAGACTTTGTCCATTTCCAACGTTCACATACATTCTGAGACCCTCCTTCAAGTTAATAAATGAACTCTCAAACTTGGCTTAGTATGGAAACCTTCAACTAATCCATATACATAATAGATGAATTATTTAATTATTTAAAGTGACATTTCAGTATCAGTACACTGCAAATATGACGATATTATAATGACAAATCATTGACGTCTTTAAAATTTACAAATGAAAAGTCGGATTTTCTTATTTCAATAGACTGTGTTTGATATAATACAAACAGAAACCTCAGATTGCCTGGTTAGGAGGGATATAGTGATTATTTTTTTGGATATTTCGATGGGTTCCGATGATCGTGCATTTATTGAGGAGCTTTACGATAAATACGGCGAATTAATGCTTGATGTTGCTCTGAAACTGCTATATAGACACACACAAGATTCGGAGGATGCTGTACAGGACGCTTTTATTAGATTAAGCAGGGTGATATCTACACTGCGCAAGCTGAAGGGTAACAAATTGGAGGGCTACATCGTCAAAACAGTGAGAAGTGCAGCGACGGACCTGCTCAGGGTGCGTCACCCTGAACGAAACGTGGGTGAAGGCCTCATTCCCTTTATACGGGATAAAAACCCTTCTGTGGAAGATGAGGTGATGAGCAGGCTGAATTTGGAAAGGCTGACCGAAGCCATATTACGCCTGAAGGGGAACTATCGGATAATCCTTTACCTGCATGATGTGATCGGATGGAGCGACAAGGAGTTGGCGGTTTATTTGAACCTGGCTCCCTCCAGCGTACGTGTTTATTTGAAAAAGGCAAGGGAAGCCGTAGGATTAAAGAAAGGGAGGGGATTGAATGAGGAAGATAGCAATGAATAAGCTACGCAGAAAGCCTGATCTGCTACCGTCCCGAGCAGAACTGGAAGCCCGCTGCGAGGAAGCCATGCTTCGCTTGGCCTTTTATGACGCGGATATGAAGGAAAGTGAGGAGATGATCCATGCTTTTACAACCTTGCCCGCTAAAGAGCGCGACAAACTGGCGGAGCAGGCCCGAGACGGACGTGAACGTGTGCTGAAAGCGGCACTTTCTTCGCTTCGGCGTTCAAAGATAGGTGAGGCAGCTAAGAATGTCTTGCTGCCCATTGGCAAGGCAGTTGCAATGGTGGCGATAGTTCTTTCAATAGGGATCAGCACAGTGGTTGCGGGCAGCGGCGAGTTGCGCAAGGCGATGTTTGAGCTGATTTTCATCCCAAGGAAGACACATACAGAGATCCAGTTTATTGAACATGAGGAGAAAGCGTTTGAAGTTCCAGATGGATGGCTGGGAAGGTACTTTCCTTCTTTTCTGCCAAAGGGATATGAAACGGTACAGGTGACTAGTGCGGCAGAGGGAAGCTCTCTTGTGTCCTTTATGAATAATGATGGTGATCTGATGCACTTTTCAGAAAACACGTCGGATACATATACCAGCATTGATACGGAAGACGCGGATGTAAGCAATGTGCTTATCAGGGGCTATAAAGGATTGATGTCGGTCAAGGAAGGACGGGTCATCCTTGTGTGGTCTGCTGATGAGCGTTACTTTGTACTAAATATTGATGGAGATGAAAAGTTGGCTATTGAGATAGCTGAAAGTTTGAGGCTGGTCAGATGAGAAATTTTTTCTTGCATGTATAACATTTTGGATGTGTCCATCGTCATATAGGTGAAAGACAGTAATGAAGGAGGCTGGTCAAATGAAAAATGTTTTTAAGGTATCAGCAGTGCTGTTGCTGCTATGTGTGATTGCGTCAGTATCATCCGCAGAAATGATATCCCCGATGTATATCGGTATTGGAGATATCAGAGCGACACTTATTATCAAATCTGGACAAGCAAGTTGCGAGGGGACAGTGACATTGAACAGCACTTCATATAAAGCGGATGTAACCACTACTCTTCAGAAGAAAAATGGGAGTAGTTGGACTTATGTTGACTCATGGAGTAAAAGCGGATCAATTCATGTCGCTGCCGGTGGATCGGCAACGATAATCCAGAATAATACCTATCGGGTGAAGGTCTCGGTTACAGTCAAGGATTTATCCGGTAATGTTGTTGAAACAGAAACTGCATATAGCCCAATCAAGACCTATTGAACTGAGTGCACAAAGTAATACATATTCGTGTATGCCTATGTGCGGCTGGCGATTGAATATAGACGCTTACTTGGCTGACTCGAACGTGATAGACGCTAATCTACCACAAGAAAAAGAGCGGAGGTGAGTCCATTGTGCTGAGTTCTATACGTTACGTATAAAAAGCGACCCCGCAAAACGACACGTGGAAGTGTGATCGCCGAGGCGATCCTGGTTGAGCGAGGTCACGGATAGTGTAACGCAAAATGCTGTGGTGTCAAGTTTGTTACAAGAAAAATAGCACGCCTGTTAACGGGCAAGAGAAAGGGGTTTTGATCATGAAACGTTTAGCTGCTGTTTTGTTGCTTGTTCTATGTACCCTGATGGTCTCAGGAGCGCTTGCATACACTGATCCCACTTCAGTGACTACTCTTCCTTATTCTGGGAGTTTTAATATAAAGCAGAGTGTTTTTACTGCTTATTGCTTTTATCCAGGAGGCAGTTCTTTGACGGTTGGAATGTCAAATGTAAAGATGGAGATTTCAAAATCTGCTACGCTGAAAGTGAACTCTTATTATTACACCTCCGGAGGAAGTTGGGCTAGCGCAGGGAGCGGTAGTGTTGGCGTGTCAGGAACAGCGTCATCGCCTACACTTATCATCGGTGCTAAATCGGGATACAAGAACTGCGTGCGCTTTAGTAAATCTGATTATCTCGACTACAAAGTATCTGGCAACTTTACCATACAATAAGAATGACCTCCGGGCAGCGGTCACTCGCTGCCCGGTAAGGGGAGAAACAATGAAAAGTAATCGATTGAGCGGAGTTTTCGTTTATGCTATTATTGCTGTGATGGCGCTTTTTTTCATGCTGCCAGAAGAGGCGAAAGCCGCTCCTGGAATCAGCTCTCAACCCTTTGGCATCAACTATCAGGACATGCTTGCGTATAAAGCATACAAAGAAACGCATCCCAACAGCAAGGTGACCGAGGCGGAATGGCCGGGCATAGAGCAACTGAGCTATCTTCAAAACCAGCTGACAAACAGGATGGAAACGCCTGATATCTATCAAACCAGGGCGGAGGATTACAGCCTGCTGTCGATGATGAAAAAGGGATACTACGTTCCCTTGGAGGGAGAGCGCTTTGACGATCTGGCGGGGGCGGTCTATCCGCAGATCGCCGAGTATATCACGCGTGACGGCGAGGTCGCCATGGTGCCGGTCAGAACCTATTTCCCCTACCTGTATCAGGCGAACCCCGAGATCATGGAAAAGATCGGCATGGATGACAGCGAGATACCCAGGACGCTGATCGACCTGCTGCAGTTTGCCGCCGATTGGCCCGAGACCTACGGCAAGGATTTTCCCGAATACAAAGGCTTGTACTGCTTTGTCGGGGATCCGGATGTGGAGGAGAGAAACTTCGCCGCGGCGCTGATGATGAAGGCCTATCTGTACTCAAGTATCAGGAGCGAGGACAGCGTGCGCTACGATACCGCTTTGTTCAATCAGCTGCTGGACGCCATCGACCCCTTCACGCAGAGGGTGTATGAGCAGGCGGACGACCATATGTCAGATATACCGCAGTGGGGCGAGTGCCTGTTTTATGTTATATGGAACGATTCGCCGTTTGACAACCCGAACATGAAGATGCTGGCCCCGCTGCCTTTGGACGCGCAAAGCCCCACCGTTCAGCCCCTGATGCTGACCATGGCGCATCTGAACCCCTTTGGGAAGGCGCAGGAGGATGCGGCGGAACTGCTGTCCTTTTTCGCCAAATATCCGCAGCCGGAGATGGCCAGGATCATCGGCACGGACAGAAGCCCCTTGGAAAAGGCAAATTTTGAAGAGAATCAAGCGAACTATACGCGGATGCTTGAGCGGGCAAACGCGGTGATCAACAGGCTGAAGGATAAGGAACGGCTGAGCGGGCAGGAAGAACGGGACTTGAAAGACGCGCAGTTTCAGATGAAAGAGTATGAGCGATTCCTGCGAAACGCGCAATATGAGATCAGCCCGGAGCAGTTGACGCTGTATAATGTCCGCCTCGCGCCCTGGCTGTATATCTGCGGCTCGTCGATCTATGAAGCGGCGGGCTTCGCGCAGCAGGCAGACCGCCTGCTGATACAATACCTGGACGGCGTTTTGCCGCGGGAACAGTTGATTGCCTCACTGGATAACGCCGTTCGTTTGATGGCCCTGGAAAATCAGTGAAGCGCACCATGTGTTGCTGACCACTTCCCTTCGGGGTATACTTTCCCCGTAGGAGGGTCAAGCTATGAAACGAGTATTACTGGTCATTTTAGACAGCGTGGGGGCGGGGGCCCTGCCCGACGCGCACCTGTACGGGGATGAGGGGGCCAACACCCTGGGCAATATCGCCAAGGCCCTGCCGCTGCGCCTGCCCCATATGAACGCGATGGGCTTTTCGCATATCCCCGGCATCAACCTGGAGCCGGCGGCGCAGGCCGCGGGGGCCTTCGGCAAGATGGCCGAGCAAAGCCCCGGCAAGGATACCACCACCGGGCACTGGGAAATCGCGGGGCTGCGGCTTGAGCAGGCCTTTCCCACCTTTCCGGACGGCTTTCCAAAGGAGCTGATCTCGGCCTTTGAAGAGGCCATCGGCACCAGGACCCTGGGCAACTACGCCTCAAGCGGCACCGCCATCCTCGATGAGCTGGGGGAGGAGCATATCCGCACGGGCTACCCGATCGTCTATACCTCCGCCGACAGCGTCTTTCAGATCGCCGCCAATGAGGCGGTGATCCCCCCGGCGCGGCTGTATGAGATGTGCGAGGCGGCGCGCGGGCTGCTGACCGGCCCCTATGCCGTGGGCCGCGTGATCGCCCGCCCCTTTGTGGGGGAGAAGGCGGGCGCTTTCACGCGCACCAAGGGCAGGAAGGACTTTTCGCTGGACCCCGCGGGCGATACCATCCTGGATGTATTGAAGCGGGGCGGGCAGGAGGTCTTCGGCGTGGGCAAGATCGAGGATATCTTCAACCACAGGGGGCTGACGGGCTCAAATCACGCGGCGGGCAACCCGGCCTGCATCGACGCCACGATCGATTATATGAAGCAGGACTTTGAGGGCCTGTGCTTTGTGAACCTGGTGGATACGGACATGATCTACGGCCACAGGCGTGATGTCCGGGGATACCGCGACGCCCTGGAGTATATCGACAGCCGCATGCCCGAGCTGACGGAGCTGATGGGGCCGGAGGATCTGCTGATCATCACGGCGGATCACGGCTGCGATCCCACCTTCCGCGGCACCGACCATACGCGCGAGTATGTGCCGCTGCTGGCCTGGAAAAAGGGCATGCAGGGCCTGTATCCCCTGGGCATCCGGGAGACTTTCAGCGATGTGGCGGCCACCATCAGCGAGTTTTTCGGGCACGAGGAGCGCTTTGGCGCCGCATCCTTTTTAAAGGAGATGGAGGAATAGATGGCTGTATCCATGAAGAAACTGCGCGAGGCGGCGGATGCCGTGCGCCGCGCCTGCGGGCCGGCCGAGGTCGGCGTGGTGCTGGGCAGCGGCCTGGGCGGCTTTGAACAGGCGCTGGAGGACCCCCGGGAGATCGCCTTTGACGAGATCCCCGGCTTTCCAAGATCCACCGTATCCGGCCACGCGGGCAAGCTGATCGTCGGCAGCATCCGCGACAAGCGGGTGCTGATCATGTCGGGGCGCTTTCACCACTACGAGGGCCATTCATTGGATAAGGTGACGATGCCCATCCGTGTGATGGCCCTGCTGGGCGTGCGCACGCTGATCCTGACCAACGCCGCGGGCGGCGTGAACACGGACTTTCAGGCGGGCGGGCTGATGCTGATCACTGACTTCCTCAACCTGACGGGCAAAAACCCCCTGCGCGGGCCCAATATGGATGAGTTCGGCCCCAGGTTTCCGGACATGACCCGCGCCTTTGACCCCGCGCTGCGCGAGGCGGCCCTGGAGCGCGCGCGTGAGCTGGGCATACCCCTCAACCAGGGCATCTATACCTGGTGGAATGGCCCCGCCTATGAGACCCCCGCCGAGATCCGCATGATCCGCACCCTGGGCGGCGACGCCGTGGGCATGTCCACGGTGCCCGAAACCATTGTGGCCCGCCACTGCGGCATGCGCGTGATGGGCATCAGCGCCATCACCAACATGGCCGCCGGCGTGCTGGATACGCCCATCAGCCACGAGGATGTGCTGGCGATGGGCGCCAGGGTCAAGGAGGACTT
>CAZVUU010000066.1:0-13467 GCA_964630465.1 uncultured Christensenella sp. | reverse complement strand
GCGCCTTGTCGATCTCGTCATACTTCATCGCCGTCGCGCCGCCGGCCCTTGCCAGTACCATCGTGATCGCCGCGGTCAAGGTGGTCTTGCCGTGGTCTACGTGTCCGATTGTCCCGATGTTGACGTGCGGCTTGGAGCGATCAAATTTTTGCTTTGCCATGGGTATCTCCTCCTACAAAATACGCTATGCCTGGCGCAATGCCGGCTCCGCCGGTTTCTTGCCGGCTTTGCTGCCTATGCGGCGATGCCGCAAGGGAGACTTGGAGCGGGTGATGGGAATCGAACCCACGTTACCAGCTTGGGAAGCTGGCGCTCTGCCATTGAGCTACACCCGCAAAACAATCACTGTACATTCTACTGATGGCTGTATGCTTTGTCAACTATTCTTCCTTTAGTTTTACTAATTTTATGACTCCCGGGAACTCAGATAACGTGTTAGTTTTTTCTTGATTCTTTGCAAGGCGTTGTCAACCGCTTTAATCTGACGGTTAAGCATAAGAGCGATTTCCTGATAGCTTTTTCCGTCCAAAAATGCGCTTAGCACTTGTCTCTCAAACCCCGAAAGCGCCTCATCTATCATCGTTTGCATGGAGACCATTTCTTCCTGATTGATATAGAGTTCTTCAGGATTTGTAATCTTCCCTTCAATTACATCAAGCAGTGTTCGATCATTACCCTCCTCATATACCGGTCTGTTCAGTGAAACATAGCTGTTGAGCGGAATATGTTTTTGACGTGTTGCTGTTTTGATGGCTGTAATGATCTGACGCTTAATACAAAGATCAGAAAAGGCCCGGAAAGACGCTTGTCTTTCCGGCCTGAAATCACGAACTGCTTTATATAAGCCAATCATCCCTTCCTGAACGATATCCTCATGGTCTGCACCAATCAAAAAATATCCTCTGGCTTTCATGCGAACAAGCCCCTTGTAAGCCTCAAGAAGATGAATAAGAGCGTCGGAATCCCCATTTTGCGCAAGAGCGACAATGTCCTCATCGCTCTTCCCCTCAAATTTACTGACTCGAGACTTTGCATTGTGGAGATCAATCGGTTTAGTCATTAAAAACAGCATCTCTCCTGTATTAAGGTACGCGGGCGCTAAAAACACTATACATCAAAATTCCTGCAGCAACTGAAGCATTGAAAGAATCGATCAAGCCGGACATTGGTATCGAGACGATTTTATCACACAGATTAAGGGTTAGCTGACTGACTCCTTCCCCTTCACTGCCTATAACCAATGCGCAAGCGCCGCTGAAATCAACTTTTCGGTGATCCTCGCCATCGGTGTCAGCTGCGTATACCCATACATCACGATTCTTTAAATCCCGAATCACTTGATTGATGTTGGTTACACGCGCAACCTTGACATGCTCTACCGCTCCGGCGGATGCCCGGACAGCTGACGGGGTAAGGCCTACTGCGCGGTGCTGCTGGACGATTATCCCATGAGCACCTACACAGGCTGCAGATCGGATAATAGCGCCAAGATTCATGGGATCAGTAATTCGATCAAGTATAATAATAAAAGGAGCCTCGTTCCTTTCTTTTGCTGTATTCAAGATGTCATCCACGGTCGAATACGCAAAGGCTGAGGCAAAGGCGATCATTCCTTGGTGATTGCGTGTGATTTGGTCGAGCCGTGAACGTTCAACCGTTTGAACGATAATGCCGGCATTCTTCGCCATAAAAACAATTTCTCTTGCAGAGCCTGATAAATCTCCTTCAGCAACCATGAGCTTCTCAATATCACGCCCTGCTTTGAGCGCCTCTCGGATCGGATTACGGCCGCTGAGCAGGTTTTCAGGGACATCATAAAGGGCTGGCCCATCGATCGAAGGGGCCTCTTGAAATGGACGAGAACGCTGTGCCGTGCTGTCTATCGAACCCTGGCCTGAATAACGGGTACGGTTATCAGTATGTCTCTCTTTATTAAAAGATGCTTTACCACTGGGGCTGAATGGACGGAAGTTGCGCTGCGCTCCCGGCTTTGAAAAAGCCTTACCTTTTCCCCTGCCTCTTCCATACCCACTATCCTGCAAACCTTCGTTTTGCGGCCGCCTGCCCGGCTTGCCTTGGCCGTAGGAAGAATGTCCATCATTCTGTCTTGCCGGATATTGATATTCTTCACGCTGCGGCCCGGTTTTTGTATCACTATATCTTTGTTCCCCATGACGACCGGATCGCTGCTTTTGGCCTTGGAAGGATCTGCCATGTCTGTTTCCTTTGTCTGAAGAAAACTTTTTATAAAAAGCCATATTGTTTACCTTTTCCTTATATTCGTTGCATCTTGCAAATGCTGATAAAATAAAACATTGTTCGCAGCTTCAGGGTTCAACACGCATGACCGGTCTGTATCCTTAGTGCCATGATCTGTCTTTCTCATCTTAATGTCCTGAAAAACTGTTCAATACCCGAACCAACAACAAAGCAACACTAAATTCTACCCAATGTTATTCACGGTTTTTCAACCGTCTGTAAACTCACAAGACATTTCAAAAAGTTCCTTGAGCCTTTCTTCTTTGCCCTGTACATACAGATAACCGAAAAGAGTTTCAAAACCGGTAGCGGCAGCATAATCAGCAGGTGACGAGTTCTTTGGAGCTCCGTGCTTTGCATGTGCGTTACGGCCTCTGCGTACATAATCCGCCTCATCTTCACTAAGATAAGGGAGAATTCGCTGCAAAGTCAGTGCTTGAGCCGTGGCATTGACTCTCTGTGTAGCGCCCAAATGCATGGCATGCAGCTTCCAGTTGTTTTTTAATAAGCTGCTGCGAACCATCAGGTCATAGACTGAGTCCCCAATATAGGCTAATTGCAATGGGCTTAACATCATCAGCTCTTGGGGAGTAAGAGCGTCATAGAATGGCATCAGCCCTGCTGAGCCGTCTTACTATATGACGAAGGGCTCATGCCGACAATATTTTTAAAAGTCTTTGAGAAATGATAGGGATCACTCATTCCCACTTCTACACCCGCTTGGCGTACGGTGCTCCCATCTTTTAATAAGGTTTTTGCACGTTCCATCTTACAGAACAACTGGTAGCTTTGTGGAGGCATACCGACCTCAGAAACAAAACGCTTCCGGAAAGTCTCAACGGGCATACGGCTGAGGTTTGCCATATCACTGAGGGTAAAACTATCTTTATATTGATTCTTGCGCATAGCATCTATAACTTTGGCAATCTCATGTGACAAAACGGCATCCATTGCGACGGGTTGTCCGCTGTGTGAAGCCAGCATTGCCCACAACAGCTGCTGGAGCTGTGCTGAAGAGGCATCTTGAGCTGCGCTAACGCGAACGGTCGCCTGAACAATGTGCTTTGCCAGCTTTAATTGCGAAGGCAAGGCTCCTTGTTTCATTGCTCTGCGAGGCAATGCCCCCATCTTCTGCAAAAACTTTCCGGACAAGGGGCCGGATACCATTAGCCACAGTAATCTGGTCTCCTGATCGCTTTCCAGTCGGAGCCTGGCTGTATGAGGAGGCACCATACAGCTTTCTTTTCCCTTAAGCTGGATGTTAAAGTCATCATTGGACAATGAAAAGGTTCCATTTTGCGCAGCAATCCAGAGCCAACAATCCACTTCTTTCAAGGAGTGAGCCCCCTGTGATAGCATTGATGCTCCTGCAGCTGCAATCCAGACTCCGCTGGCTTGTGCCAGTTCATCCGGAGTATGACGCCCCTCCACACTAAAAGGCTGATCACCCTTTGTTTGTGAATCAAAAAATAATGCTGAATCCATTCGTCTTACCTCCCTTAAATACAAATATCATACATGCCGTTTTATACATTGTCAAGATGTCGTCCATTTATCACATCACCATTTTTGACAATGTATGTATTGACAAGATTTGCTTTCCCATTCAAACAAATGGTGTAAAAAAAACAAATCATGAGCCGTGTTATCAGGGTTATTTTCTCCGAAGACTATACTTGATACTTAGCTTCTATTGTATTTTCCTGCACTAACTGCCACGTATGAAGAATCATAGTTGAATTACATTGACGAGGTTGTCTATCTGTGATATTATTGCTCCCGCTGGTACACAGCATGGAGAGTTGGCTGAGTGGTCGAAGGCGCACGATTGGAAATCGTGTGTGGGCTGATACCCCACCTAGGGTTCAAATCCCTAACTCTCCGCCACACAAAAGCCCTTGATTTCTTATGGTTTCAAGGGCTTTTTATGTGTATATCTATTTGAAAAAATAAAAATCATACCTTGAGCATAATATCATATAATGCAGTTCTTTATTTTTAAATAATCACAAAGAGATAGATTATGGAAACAGTGAGGTCACTTATAATGGTCAATGATTTATGAATCTAAATTTTATAGTGTAAAAACCTGACTCACTGTCATTTAGAATATTCCGAAACTTTGTTTAAGGTTTTATCAGGATAAACAGTCCTGCACCCTGCTCCGGCATGCAATAAAAAGGAAAGAATATGGGTTTTTCTTTACAGACCTTTTATACATTGCCGGCACTTACCTTCCTTGACACCTGTTATGGAATCCATCATAATAACTGAGGTTTCTTTATTTCCCGGAGGAGGGTGGAGATGCTGAATTGTAATCCATTGGTCGCTATTGTCGGCCGACCTAATGTTGGAAAATCTACTTTTTTCAATAAAATTGCCGGTCATCGTATTGCAATTGTTGAAGATACTCCCGGCGTTACCAGAGACCGTATATATGCTGATACGGAGTGGACAGGCCGCTCATTCACCTTGATTGATACAGGTGGAATTGATACAAAAAGTGACGATATTTTGCTTTCGCAAATGCGCAGACAAGCAGAGATCGCTATCGAAACAGCTGATGTCATTTGTTTTTTTGTGGATGCACGTGCGGGTTTGACGCATCAAGACGGAGAAATCGCTTTGATGCTTCGCAGATCTAAAAAGCCCATACTCCTGGTCGTTAACAAAGTAGATTTTCACGGCCTCGAAAGTCAGGCGTATGAGTATTATAGCTTAGGGCTCGGTGACCCAATTGCCATCTCAGCTACTAACATGCTGGGGTTGGGCGACCTTCTTGACGCTATCGTCTCTCATCTGCCGCCGGAGGCCGATAGTGAAGCTGACCTTCAAAGGCCTGTTCAGTTGGCTGTTATTGGTCGTCCGAACGTGGGCAAGAGCAGTATAACAAATCGGTTGTTACAACAAGAACGTGCCATGGTTTCTCATATTCCCGGCACTACACGGGATGCGATCGACACGCTGTATGAACACGATAATGGAAAGCTCTATAACTTGGTTGATACGGCTGGTATCCGCCGAAAAAGAGCGATTGAGGATGCCAGCCTTGAGCGTTACAGTGTTTTGAGGAGTTTTGCCGCCATACGCCGTTGTGACGTTGCTTTGCTGATAGTAGACGCGCTGGATGGTGTTACTGAGCAAGATACGAAGATTGCCGGTATTGTGAAAGATGAAGGCAAGGCTCTGGTCATTGTTGTCAATAAGTGGGACGCATTGGAAAAAGAAACCGGAACACTGGAAGCATATCAGAAGCAAGTGCTGGATGATCTCAAGTTCGTCGATTATGCTCCTGTACTGTTTGTATCTGCCCTGAGCGGTCAACGCATGAACACAATATGGGACGCTGTTGATATAGTTTATGAGCAAGCTACCCGCAGAATTACAACCGGCGTGCTTAACGAAGTGATCGGGGAAGCCCAAATGTCTCTTCAGCCTCCCAGAAGTGGCGGCAGGCAGCTTCGGATCTACTATGCTACTCAACAAAGTGTACTGCCGCCCACATTCATTCTTTTTGTCAACGATGAGGGGCTTATGCACTTTTCTTATGAACGCTATTTGGAAAATCAGCTGAGAAAATCCTTCGGCCTTGCCGGTACTCCCATTCGAATGCTGCTTAGAGAGCGCGGAAAAGAGGAAGCGCTATGAACGCATTACACTTTATGCTATGTGTTTTGATTGGATATTTTCTTGGGTGCTTCTCAACCGGAATCGTTATGGGTGAAGTATCTAAAGTAGACATCAGGAAACATGGAAGCAAGAGTACCGGCACAACCAATGTGGTTCGTGTAATGGGACTGAAACAGGGGCTTATCACATTTATCGGCGATTTTATTAAAGCTGTTATTGCCGTTGTGCTTGGCATGGTGATCGGCGGTAAAAACGGCGGATTGATTGCAGGATTGTTTGCTGTGATAGGTCATAATTGGCCGGTCTTTTATGATTTTAAGGGAGGCAAAGGCATTGCATGCACTTCAGCTGTATTGCTTGTTAACGTACCGCTTGAAGGATCGGTGGCGGCGATTGTCGCTATCCTAGTCATTTATTTAAGCCGGTATGTGTCTCTGGGAAGTTTAAGCCTTGTTTTTTCTGCAGCAATCATCCTCATGTTTACCAGAAGTTTTTGGCCAACCGGAGCATGGGCGTTACTGCTGCTTGCAATCGCTTCCTATCGGCACAAATCAAACATTCAACGCTTGTTCAAGGGGACAGAAAGTAAGTTTACCGGGAAAAAACATGAGAATGTTTGATTTAATTTCCGTATGTAAGGCGTTCCTGATCTATCTTCTATTTGAAGAAGTATTGAAGACGTCATCCTTGACTTTTAAAAACAGAATGTCGCTTAGAATGACTTAATTATCGATAACGGTTCAAACATCATTGTTTAACACGCATATTGGATAAAATCATTTTCATGCACTGCAGCTCACGTTCAAACACATTATCTTGATACACAAATGGGGTATTGTTTATGCTGTCTTTATCAAAGATTCCTTTGCAATAAATAGACAGCAATGTGTATCTCGCAGCACCGAACCGTTTCCCAATATTAAAAGGCTGGTCATATTTGATAGAAGTACTCCTCTTAACAATCTTATCTTCCGATATGTTGTTTAAGTCAGAGAAGAAGCGAATGGATGGCTTAATAATCTCACTTCGTTTATCGTTAAACGAGTAGCTTAATGTCATCTGATCTTCTACAATATTGACACTCAGATAGCCAATAATGTAATTATTGTCAGCAATAATCGGATATTCAACTCTCCCCTGCGCATGCAAATCAACAGGGGTCAGCATGTATTGATCAGAAGCTTCGTCAATTATATCAGACAAAGGAATTCCCAAAGAGTAAAATCCTACTGTAAAACGCTTTTTATTTGCCGTATAACTTCTCTCCTGAATCACTTCTGCGCATCTCCGGCAATACTTCACCTGTTTACCCGGCTTGAATAATTGTGCTCTTTCAATTACTCTCCATCTGCCCGGCCAGTGTTTTAATGCATCAAGTTCTCTGCTTTCCGGGAATGAGCAGCGTTTGCATATATGTATTTGAAGTCCTGTTTGATTGCAGCTTGCTTTTTTTACGGTAGCCCAAGCAGTATAATAGTGTCTCTTAGCGGCAATCTCTCTTTGTTGGGTATCAGGGCAATATCTGCATACTCTTTCCTGAAGACCTGTTTCATTGCACATAGCTTCCAGTACGGTTGTCCATTTTTCATACACATGTCGACGGGGCTTTGCTTCTCTTGTATCCATTTCATTGCATTCTGTACAAAATCTTTTTTGAACACCTGGTTGTTCGCAGTGCACATATTGAGCTTTCTCCCATACTCCATAGCTATGGTTTGATTTGGGAACATCTTTTATTTCTTTAAAACCGCATAATATGCAATATTTTTCTTTTACCCCTTCTCTGTTGCAGGATTCTGCTTGGATAATGGTATATTCTGTAAATACATGGTATAAAGGTTTTACTTCCTGTACTTCGATATATGCGCATGCACTGCATTGACGCTCTCTAAATCCTGTTTGATTGCATGCAGGATCGAGTTTCAGCTTCCATTCTCCATACACATGCCCTTTGAATGGATATTGCTTTACTTCTTTATACTGACAATTGCTACAAGTCCTGATTGATTCCCCCGACTGTGTACAAGAGAGGAGTTTTACTTCTTCCCAACTTCCAAAATTATGTGCTGACTTTTCAATCTCTTTTAACTCTTCATAACCACAATTCAAACATTCCCTGCGACTGATACCTGCTTTTACACAATCAGCTGATCTTATTATCTTCCAGGCATCAAATCTATGAGGTATTGCAGCGATTGTTTCGATTTTTATCTCAGCGCATAGAGTGCAGGTCTGCGTTCTCTCCCCGGGCACCTCACAGTTTTCTATCTTGTTCACTACCCATGGCCCAAATACATGCCACAATTTGGATAGAGGATTTTTTTGTACTAACTTACACTCTTTGCACATTGCCTGCTCTTCGCCATATTCTGAACAGGTTGCTGCTTTAATGACCTGGAATGCGCCAAAAGAGTGAAGTCCCGGAGGAATATTTTCATTTTGCGTCAGATTACAGATAGTGCAAACTCTTGTTTTCGATCCAGCTACATCACATGATGGACGAAATTCAACCCAATCGCTGAACTGGTGAGAGGCAATATCTGTTTCCCTTTGCATTTCAAATCCACAATCTTTACATGTACGTGCAATAATACCGTGTTCTTTACATGTTGGAAGTCTTTTGATATATTCCGTACCGTACGAATGACTGTCCAGTTGAGGAACGATTTCTTCTTTGACAAATAGACAGATTTTACAAGTATATAGAATAACCCCTGCATTCTGGCAGCTAGCCTTTACCGACAGATATCCTGTGCCCCATTGATGAAGAGCTTTTTTCTCAGCTTCCTTCTTTTCAGTATATCCGCAAAAACAGCATCTTTCCAATTGTCCGGTTTCAGCACAGGTGGCTTCAACTGCAGTGTACCACTGACCAAATTCATGTGAGTGGTTTGTTCCTTCAGCAAAGCATCCAGAAGATTGAAAAATAAAAAGAAACAAGACGAATGTAAAAACCAACCAAGGATGCCTTGGCCTCTTTAATTTTGCCATCCTCTTGCTCCTTATAAGCTATTTGTTATTAACTATTTTATCAATATTTATTTGGTTCCAAACAGTCTGTCTCCTGCATCCCCCAAACCGGGAACGATATAACCGTGGTCATTAAGGTATTCATCTATAGCTGCCACATAAATATCTACATCCGGATGATCTTCTTCAATGCGTTTTACTCCTTCGGGCGCGGCAATCAAATTAACCAATTTGATGTGATTGCACCCTCGTTGTTTCAAAAAGCTAATCGCTGCAGAGGCACTTCCTCCGGTAGCCAGCATTGGATCTAAAACAAGCAACAAACGCTGTTCAGCATCAGAGGGAAGTTTACAATAATATTCAACCGGCTGCAAAGTCTCCGGATCTCGATAGAGACCAATATGTCCAATTTTCGCATTCGGTACAAGATTCATTATTCCGTTTACCATGCCAAGACCCGCGCGCAATATTGGAATAACACCAATCGGAATACCAGATAGTGCATGGGCTTTCATCATTGTAAGAGGTGTCTCGACATCAATCTCCTGAGTAGGAAGATCACGTGTTACCTCATACGCCATCAACATTGAAATCTCATCCAACAATTCACGAAATTCTTTTGTTCCTGTGTTTTTATCGCGCATGATACTTAACTTATGCAGGATTAGAGGATGGTCGAAGACATGTACTTTTGACATTTTCACTCTCTCTTTCTTACAATGATGATAGCCGTAATTATCCCGTAGAATTATAAATGTATATTATAACTTAGGCAATGGATACAATGGCATATTTAGAAGCTTTCACACAAACCGTTATTGAAATAGATGTAAGTAGAAATTAACCATTAAATATCTTCCGGGTTGTTTATCCGGAATAATCTTGGTATAAAGTCAATCTCTGGTGACAAACAACTTAAATCAGCTAAGAAGCAAAGTCATCTATTCATCGTTTTCAAGGAACTCCAAATAGGAAGACATAACATAGCCTTCCCTTTTACCGTATTCAATTTTTGACCATTCTTCGTCACGGTTAATGACTTGGATTCTTGTCCCATGTGATATACGTGTAATGAGGTTGCTTTGTTTTGAAGCTTCTTCTCTCATATTCAGCTGTCCTTTCCCGGCAACTCTCACAATAGCATAGTATGCTTCTTCTAAGATACCAATTTCTTTATCTTGTACGTCAGTAACCTGCTCATCCTCTGGCCCAGGCGTTGTTATACCAATAGCCCCGTAATCAGACACCTTGAAATCCGAAAAATCAGCATCATACAGAACGATCTCCGTCGATTCATCACAGATAATAATCCAACTTTTCCCACGTTGAAAAGAGAGTTCATGCCCTGTCTGATCGTAAAACACTGTGCGTTCATTTGCACTGTCGCGTGACCAGGCTCCGGGGACATACTGCCCCGCAATAAAGATATCAGCAGCACCTTCGCCGACAACATCAGGCAAAAGAGGGTTTAAAGAAGAACCATTAAACGAGAGATTTGTTCGCTGAACAATCAGATTGCTATAAACAAGTTCTGTCTCAGGTTCAAACATGTCAAAATACGGGCCATTAATTATAAAACGTTGATATCCATTTAAAGAATCATTGTAAATAAAAGTTGAAGAAGTATCCTGATTTTTTTTGTGTTCAATATGTATTTTTCTGGCAGGTTCCCCTCCATAGTTCATATTATCAGAAAATTTGAATGGACGAACAGGAAAGTTGTAATTAAGAGACAGCAGCATGTTTTTAATATCATTGATATGAGCAGATGCATTATGCGGCGCAGGATGATACCGTACTCTTTTTAAATAGTCTTCGTATTTAAGACCTATCCCATCAATCGCCAGGCCCTTAGATTTTACTTTGTATTTTGACAATTGCTCATCAACATTGCTACCTTTTACGGTCTGTTTTCCCCAATGAATCAAAACAGCGTCCCATTCCTCGCGAAGATCGACATGCATAACCCTGATTGAACGTACTGGGCCTGCCTCTTGAGGATATTGATCGGAAAACAGAGCTGTAAGACGCGTAAGACCTTGTCCCGCGATTGGGAGTTCATAAATGATATCAGCTTGGGCAATACCCCATTGCGGAATTGCACCCAGATTATTGTCTATCTGAGTCAAAATAGGAAAATAGAGTTTATTATCGGATGACAAACCGGTTGTTGGGCTCTCTCCGGCAATAAGCGGATTTGGTTTGTCATTTTTGATAATCTTAATGTCACGTTTTAAAACAGCTGGAATATTTGAAGAAGCATAAGCAGATGGGATACATGCTATTAGTGCAAAAGCAAGAAGACACCAGATTCTTTTTTTCATGAAATATCCTTTCAGAACTGCATTGATAGTAAAAGAACCAAATATAGATTTACCCAACCGAACTTATCTCTTGATTGATTCTCGGAGAAAATCGCAGAACAGGTGTAGATTCTTGCTCGATTACCAACTCTATTTGAGTGTCTGGTAAAGACCAAGTGAAAATTCCGTCTGCGATATACGTTGGATCGTAATAGCGCATGTACAAAGACACAAAAGCTGAATAATAAGCTTCAATACTACGAAGCTCGTACTCTATAGAAGATAACCATCCGTTTTCATCGTAAGTATAGGTTAGATCTGCAGACAAGCGGTATATTGAAGTATCGATTAGTTGAATAACATTTCCACTAGCTTCAGTATGTTCGTTCATAGAAACCTGGTTCAAAGTTGTAAACCATGTGTTTGACCGCATTGCTTCGTGGGTGATATCGTCATAAATATTTTGTGCATTCATAGGTAAACCGTGGATATACTGATTCCGCTGTCGATAATCACTTGCATATTCTTTAGTTAGTCCTGAAAGTTTCCAAATCCCTTCATCTTGAATATAGGCATATCGTTCATAGTATGATTCTTGCCAATCTTCTTCTTCAATGTAAAACATCAAAACACGGTAAGGGTATACTTTACCATTGATTTCAATTGTATACTCTTCGTAGGATTTTTCAAGTTCAGAAAAGTCTAGTTCTTCAAATCCTTTGAAACTTTTTAATAGAGTAATTCCCTGTTTACCTTCGAAACCGGAGATAAGCTTAATTGCATGCACTTTATCCTCAATGTCAAGGGAACTTAGAGTTGAAGCATATTCACTCAGGATACCTTTGTATTTAAAAACAACAGGAGGAGTTGAAGAGCTTCCCTTTTCAAAGCTGTTAAAAAAAGAAAACATACTATTTTCAAAGCTTACAAAATCTTCTTCTGCTGTCTTTTGTATCCCACGGTAAGCGGTATAGGGGTTCATGATCCTATATTGGACAAACTGATATATTGTAAAATAAGGGAAGCCATTATCTGAGTAATACATGATCAACTCACCAATTTCCGGATGAGTGAAATTAGCAATATTGTACACACCGGATTCAGCAGCGCTGATAACGACAATACAGCTCAGGATGCAAACAAGTATCTTTATGCTTATTTTTTTCACTGAAACACTCCTTTGTCACATCCCTGATAAAAAGGCGTGGACTGAATCTATTTCTTGCGCCATATCATCCGGGATTACAACTCGATGCATATTTATACTTTTAAATCTAAAAGATCCTGATGGCGTTCTTTTATACTCGATATAATCAGGGTTTAGGCTTCGAGCTGTTTCGATCAGTTTCAAAAGATCATTAACTGAGATGTTTGTCTGAACCAGCGGCAGAATTTCAAAAGCAAAGTTCGTAAGAGAACCTATATCCTGACTTATCGACTGCTCAAGTATAGCTTTGAATACTCTTTGCTGCCTTATAGAGCGCTGGATACCTGATTCGAAATATTCAGCTTCAAGATCGCGAACCGCCATCATCGCCCATGCTTGATGACCATTTAAATGATTGATACCGGCTTGTATATATTCTATGCCAGCATATTGTATACTCGCTATAAAACTATTCAACTTATCGACTTCATCCGGCAATATCTCAACATCCACGCCTCCGAAAATGTCAACAGCTCTAATTAGACTCTCAACATTTATTTGAACATACAAACCAATATCAAGGTCAAACATGTTGTTAATAACTTTCGTGGCTAACTCAGGTCCGCCATAGTACGTAGCAGTTGAAACTTTGTTTTCCCCAACCCCGTCGGGTATAATTGCCATATAATCACGTTCAATATTCAATAGTTTTATATGCCCACTTTGCTTATGAAGACTAAGAATAAAGATCGCGTCAGCGCGACCCAGTTCATCATCTTCGCCTATTGTAGAGTAACCTCTGCCCTCTACTCCATCTGTGCCAAACAAATATATATTTGTGATATGATTATCAGCAGCGAAAGATGAAGGAATTAAAAATAATCCGGATAAAACACCTGCAAAAAAGAAACATAATACGCGTTTCACACTTACAACCTCACACAAAACTTCAAGATTGCCAAAAAATATTATATACAGTTATTGAACGGATTGTCAAACTCTTGATTAGAATGTTGCAATTAGAAAATCTTCAGATATTAAATAAAAATCCAACATCTGAAGATGCCGGATTCATGATGGTAGCGGCGATCGGACTTGAACCAATGACACTCCGGGTATGAACCGAATGCTCTAGCCAACTGAGCTACGCCGCCAAAA
>CAZVUU010000065.1:0-13506 GCA_964630465.1 uncultured Christensenella sp. | reverse complement strand
ATGAACTCTAGTTCCACTATGTCTGAGTGGAAAGTAGCTTCATGCGTAAGCCGTGCTTCTTTGTAACTATATGTTGACTCAATTCATTGAAATTTGTTATATTATGCATATATTGTGACTTTGAGATATGTATTGCTTGGATATTCCAGTTATTGGCTGCCAAAGGAGATTGTACATGAAAAAAACATTGATTCTTGTTTTATGTATAACATTCCTTCTTCCTTTGCATGGATTGTCTCAAGCCTTTTCATTTCTTCAAGACTATGATGCAATAGAAAAAGCATCAGACTCAGTTCTTTTTATTGAGGTCTATAATCATGGAAAGGATCTTATTGGAACTGGAAGTGGATTTTTAGCCTTTAATAATCAAACTTTTATTACCAATTATCACGTTATAGAAAACAGCACCAATATAAAAATTTATGATGAGGATTTCAATGAATATCTTTTTGGAGAAGTGCTGGTAGTAGATGAAGAGAAGGATATTGCCATAATCGGTTTGAAATATCCTGCCAAAGGGTTGACTCCTTTGAGTGTTAACAAGGATGTAGTTCTTAAAAGAGGACAGCCGGTTGCAGCAATTGGAAGTCCACAGGGATTTGTTAATACTTTCAGCACGGGTATCATTAGCTCCATCTATAATCTTAATTCAATTAAGATCATTCAATTTACCGCTCCGATTTCACCAGGCAGCAGCGGCGGAGCTCTTTTTGATGATCAAGGAGAGGTCATTGGAATCACATCGGCATATATGGAAGATGCCCAGAACATTAATATTGCTGTAGGAATAGAACATGCTGTAGAAATGTACAATGATTACCTTAATCGCCCTGTTGCAACGATATCAACATTTTCAACCAGCACACAATTACCTTCTGCAACCCCTTTTTCTGTTGTTCCAAAGTTATATAAGGCAGAGATAATTCTTGATGCAGTGGTAATTAAATGGGGAAATTCTGTTGTTTTTGATGGGTATCGAGTTTATAGATCCTATGTCAAGCAGCGAGGCTATGAAGAATTAGGAGTAGTTAAAGGTACGGAATTTACGGATAGAACTGTTGAAGCTGGCAAGGTGTATTATTATCAGATAGAGGGGATTATCTCGAAATCAGGTACTTTATCGAGATCAGAAGTGCTCAGGGTAGAGGTACCATATTATCAAGCAGCAATTACACCGTCAGCGAAGCCCACTCTAAAGCCGACTCCAACTGCGACTACAGCACCAACACCAAAACCGACACCTACACCATCACCTAGACCAATTGATCAAATTGATCCATCAGAATTTTCCAAATATCGAATTCTAACTGTGGGTAGCAAGGGATCAGATGTTGCTCGACTTAAACAACGAATGTTTGAGTTAGGATACTTCAAAAGCAACACGGTAAATGAGACTTTCACTGAAACAACTGCAGAATATGTTAAGCAATTCCAAACTGCAAATGGCCTTTTTGTTGATGGTATTGCCACACCCGAAATGCAAGCATTATTTTTCTCAGAATATGCAATAGCAAAACAATCGACTTCCGGTATTCCTAATCCAACTTTAGCCCCCAAACCTGCAAAGCCTAAAAATTTGAAAACATCTTTATCAGGCACAACATCGGTAACACTCATATGGGCTTCTGTATCCGGAGTTCAGACATACCAAGTTTTTCGCTCATTATCTGAAAAAGGTGAATATAAACTGATTGCTGCCGATGTTAAAGTGAATTCATACACAGATAGGGGATTGACGTCAGGGAAGACCTATTATTATAAGGTCAAGAGTGTTTCTGGTGAACAAACCTCTGATTTTTCAGATAGAGTAAAAGCATCAGTACCCAAGCCTTCGCCAACTCCAGCACCAGAACCTAAATATCCTATTGTTATTGGAGATTACGGTTATTATGGAACAACTTCAAATCCTTATTTGAATCCCAAAATTACTAATGTTAGCAGAGCTAAGACAGTTGATGGGTTTACATTGACATATTATTGCGAAAACATATATGGAGATACCTTATATTTTAATAAAACAAAAGATAAGTATTCGGAATACACATACATTAAAACAATAAGCCCTGGTAAATCGGTATATCCAGGTAAGGTTTCGTTGAGCCTTTATGAAGGAACAATAAAGTATATACATGTTGCAATAACAAAAATACACACAACCGATGGAAAAACATACAGTATTCCTGAGTCTGATTGGGATTTTTATTATTGGACTTTAGATAAATAATGCGTACAAGCTGTTTAGTGCGATCTCATTCAATAATTGGTTGTCACTTGATAAATACTCGCTTCCTCTCCCTGCGCGAAAACACACAGCCGCAGTAATCCTGCCGGTAGATGCCGTGTTCCCTGGATAGCCGGGTAGAGAGGAGATAGCCTCCTCTTTTTTTGAAATCACTGTTTAAAAACACCGCCCCCGCGCGCTCCGCGGCCTCTTCGCCCAGGCGGTTTAAAAGCGGGGCGCTTTTCATGGGGCTGATGGTCAGCGTGGTGGTGAAGTAGTCGTAGCCATGTTCCGCGGCATATCGCGCGCTGTGATCCAGGCGCATGCCAAAGCAGACCTCGCAGCGCGCGCCGCCCTCCCTTTCTTTTTCAAGCCCCTTGATCCTTTGATAGAATACTTTTGGCTCATAGGGAATGATCACGGCATCCGGCGCCAGGCCGCTGTCTTTGATGAAGCCCTGAAGTTCCCGGGCGCGCAGCTCGTGCTCCTCAAGCGTATCGATATTTGGGTTATAGTAATAGACGGTGATGTCAAAGCCCTCGTGCAGCCGCCGGAGTACGGCGGTGCTGCAAGGGGCGCAGCAGCAGTGCAGCAGCAGCCGGGGGCGCCTGCCTTCTTGTTTGATCTGATCCATCAACGCCTGCATTTTGCGATCATAGTTTTCGTTCAACTCCGGCCCTCCTTTCCTGTATTTTATCATGACGGTGCAGGAAAAGCACCCATTCGCGCGTTCTATCATTGCAAGGGTATAATCTATGGGCCGATTCCTACACTCAAAGGAGGCAATTTTATGAAAAGATACGCGTTACTGCAGCGTACCGGTGCTCTGCTGCTGGCGGCTGCTTTGTTGCTGGGGCAGGTGCCTGCCTTGGCCGCAAGTCCGCCGCAGATCATCGGCACTGTCACGGTGACCAACCCATACTATGTCAACGTACGCTCGGGCGGCGGCACCTCCTTCGGGGTGATCGCGCAGGTGCAGCCTGGCTCCGTCTACCCCTGCGTGGGCATCGCGCAAAGCGGCTGGTACGCTATACTGCTGGATGACGGGCGCACGGGCTATGTGGCCAATACGCTGACAAGCTTCACCGCCCTGCCGCCGGCCCCCGCCACACCGGCGCCGCCCGCTTATAACCAGGTGCAGGTGCCCGTCTATTACCGCAGCAGCACGGGAACGCTGCTGTATACCGACTATGTCAATCTGTACAGCGGGTCAAGCCTGATCCGCCCCAGCAGCGCCTTTGTGCCGGGCTACCGCCTGCTCGGGCCCCTTGAGGTGACGGTGTCCGTTTCCCAGACGCTGGTCCCGGCGCCCCGGAGCGTGACATTCCTGTATTCACAAAACGCGGTCGTCACAGCGACGCCCCGCCCCTCCTACAGCACCGTTCAGGTCACCTATATCAGCCCCGCGGGCACGGTGTTCTATTCCGGGACGGCCCAGGTGTGGACGGGCAGCAACTATATCCAGCCGGATTACAGCAAGGTACCCTCCGGCTACCGCGTCATCGGCGGCGGCAGCGTGCAGGTGGATGTGGACAGCGCCGGGCGCGCCACGCCGGGCAGCGTGGTGTTCTTTTTTGAATCGGGTCTGCTGCCCGTCACTCCCGCGCCCGTCACCCCCAAGCCCGTGACGCCTGCCCCTGTTCCCACGCCCACCCCGACGCCGGGCCTGACCGGCTATCTGCCCGAGTTTGTCAAGACCAGGCCCAACAGCGGCAGCTATCCTGTGTTTACCGGGCCGGGGGACTCATATTACCGCGTGGGCCGCGCCACCCTGGGAGGCGGCACCATCCGCGTCTATGGAAAGCAAGGAGACTGGGCCCTGATCGGTTACGGGCTGTCCAACGGTGGCTACCGCATCGGCTTCGTATCCCTGAACGCCATCCCCTCGAATATTGCCATGCAGGAGCTCAGCCTGAGCTATATTCCCGTCAACAATGTATCGACTTCGCTGTTTGTGGATGATCCCATCGTCTCAAACAACCGTGAGCTGGCCAAAAACATCCAGGGCGGCAGCCCCTTCCATCTGCTCGCCTACCTGAACGACTTCTGGGCCTATGTTGAGATACAGAACTTTGAAAACAGCGGCAAGCCTGCCAGAGGCTTTGTCAGCAGAAGGAGCCTGGGGGTTTAGAAGAGTGCGGGATGACTGACAGACCCGCGCCCGGCACGGGTCTGTCAGGTCACTTTATTGAGGGCCTCGGTTTCAGCCGCAGGCTCTTTTTCTGTTTCTTTTTCTGTTTCTGTTTCTGTTTCCGCCTCGTCGGGTTTTCTGTCCCAGGTGACGGCAGCGTGGATCACCGCCAGCAGCACGGCCATGATCGGCACGCCTAAAATCATGCCGGGGATGCCCATGACGGACCCGAAGAACATCACCGAGAACATGACGACCAGGGGATGAAGCCCGACGCGCTCGGACAGCACGCGGGGGGTGATAAGGTTTGATTCAACCTGCTGGATGATCAAAATGAGGATGATGACCCACAGGGCTTTGATGGGAGTCGGCCCGATGAGAGCGATCAGCACGGGCAGCGCACCGCCCAGATAGGGCCCGAAATAGGGGATCAGATCAAACAGTCCGGCTACGATGCCGATGGTCAGCGCGTTGGGCAGTCCGATCAAAAGGCAGCCCAGGCCGGTAAACACGCCGATGAAAAAGCTGATGATCAGCTTGCCCTTCACATAGCCGGAGAGGATGCGGTTGAGCCCCCGGCCGATCTCCTTGATGCGGCTGCGCTCAGGTTCGCGCAGGGTGGAGGAGATATCGCGCAGCAGCATGTCCTTGTCCTTGAGCAGGTAAAAGGTGATCACGGGGATCAGGAAAATATCGATCAGGCTGTTGAGCGAGCTCAGCAGGCGTGACAGCCCTTCGCTGAGGGCCGCAATGCCGGCGCCGAGCAGGTCATTCATTTTATCCTGGACATTGAGCGTGCCGCCAAACCAGCCCTCCACGACTTCGACTGCCTCGTCAAACAGGCGGCGCAGCGTGCCGATATTGAGCGACAGCCTGCGGATCACGGTGCTCAGGTCAGACACCACGCTTGGGATAAAGACGGAGAAAAAGGCAAGCAAGCCTAAAAAGATGAACAGCACGGTCATCAGCGATGACCAGAAGCGTCTGATTCCTTTGCGCTCCAGCAGGTTGATCAGCGGGTTGATCAGATAGGAAAAAACCGCCGCATATATGAAGGGGCTGAGGGTATCCATCA
Organism: uncultured Christensenella sp.; assembly: GCA_964630465.1. Lineage (GTDB taxonomy): Bacteria > Bacillota > Clostridia > Christensenellales > Aristaeellaceae > UBA1038. The sequence continues at coordinate 8,079 of CAZVUU010000065.1, read as the reverse complement.
GATTGCGCCTGACATTGTACAAAAGCACGGCTGTCAGGGCAAGGATGATCACCAGCGCAATGGTTCTCTTGTTCTTTGTCAGCCAGTTGCTTTCCATAGATCTCCCTCCCCGGTTTGGTATAATGGATATTCTAACATAGACGTAAAGGGCTGAACAGCAGAGCTTGCATCAAATTCTTCTGCTTTTTTTGCTTTCTTGACATCCGAGGGGACCAAAGATACAATCGGGCTATGAGGGGAGGAGGTCGCTGTGCCCCAGAACAGGAAGAGGAGAAGCCTGCGCCACAGGGCAGCGGCTTATGAAGCGCAGCTGCCGGCGCCGGGACTGGTCAGGCCGCCGGATGCGGGCTTGTATGTTCAGGCGCAAGGGGCTGATCCCTATGATGTACGGTCTGAGGAGACTTCATATATGATTGAACCGGAGCCGATCCCCGTCTCCTTTGCTCCGGCAGCAGAGCATCCCCGGCGGCGGGCGGGCTTCGGGCCGTATCACGCGCTGGGTCTGGTTTGTCTGCTGGCGCTGGCTGCCATGGTGGTATTTGTCGTTCGGGCAGCCTCGTCGCGGTTTGAGTTTGAGTCGCGCCGCGCCTTGATGGGACAGGATATTATCTCTGAAGGCGTCACGGTGGACGGTCTGCCTGTCGGCGGGATGACGCGCGAACAGGCCGCCCGGTTGCTCCGGGGAGCGGAAGAAGAGGTCTTTTTAAACATACAGATCGATGGAGCGGTGTTTCCCCTGACATCCCGGGATATTTCCTACGGGCGGGGCATCGATGAAGCCCTGGATGCCGCCTACGCTGTCGGCAGGCAGGGCTTTGTCTGGATGATAGGCTCTGACAGAACGCCCTTCGATATCCGCTGGGAGCACGCGCGGCATATCGCGGCCACCGGCATGGCGCTTACGACCAGGCCGGCCTACGCCGATGAGGCTCTGCGCAGCTTTTCCGACCGGCTGGCGGCTGCCGTCAGCAGGGAGGCTGTCAGCGCCCAGCTGGCCAGCTTTGATTTTGCCGCCCGCACCTTCGGTCTCACCCGTGACGAGCCGGGCATCAGCCTGGACGCTCAGGCGGTCTACACGGCCCTCAAGGAGGCGCTGTCGGGCGGCCGGGTACAGGGCGATATCGTGCTGCGGACCGAGCCGGTCATGCCGGCAGTCACATCCGTGGAGCTTCAAAACAGCCTGCGCCTGATATCGTCCTTCAGCACGCGGACGACGAGCGATGCCTTGCGCAATGAAAACATTGCCCTGGCTTCCGCCGCGATACACGGGCTGACGATCATGCCCGGGGAGAGCTTTTCCTTCAATGAGATGGTGGGCCGCCGCACGGCAGAAAGGGGTTATCGCATGGCTCCGGCGATCGCGGGCGGGCAGACGGTGGACGAGATCGGCGGCGGAGTCTGCCAGGTGTCGAGTACGCTGTTCAACGCGGCGGCGATGGCGGATATGGCGATCATCATGCGTGAGCCTCATGCCTGGCCCAGCAATTATGTCGATATGGGGCTGGACGCGACGGTCAACTGGCCCAATCTGGACTTTGCCTTTCGAAACGATACCGACAGCCCGGTGTTCATCGTGTCCCATTTCGCAGACAGAACGCTGACGGTGGAGCTGTACGGGCAGCGCTCTGACCCATCTTTGAGCGTCGCGCTTCAGACGGAGCTGATCGCGACGACCCGGCCGCCCGACGAGCCCGAGTACCGGCTGAACACAAACCTGGCGCCGGGCAGCTACCAGGAAATCAAAAAGGCAAGAACAGGTTATCAGGTAGATACCTACCGCGTTTATCTGCGCGAAGGGCAGGTCTATCGGCGCGAAAAGCTGTTTACATCCCAATACCCCATGATCCGTCAGCTGATCGAGTATCACTGACAAGGGCAGCGTATTATGAAAGGGGGGCGGGTGATGCGCAAGGGCGAGAGGCGTAAGGCGGAGATACTGGATGCCGCTCAGCTGCTCTTTTCACAAAAGGGCTACAGAAGAACGACTTTGCAGGACATCCTCGACCTGGTCGGCTGCTCAAAAGGGAGCTTCTATCACCACTTTGAAAGCAAGCTGCAGGTGCTGGAAGCCATTGCCCTGGCGCGCACGCGGGAAGACTATGAGAGCTACCGCGCCGAACCCCGTGAGCATCTCCTGGACGCGCTTAACGATCTGCTGTATTTCAGCTGCCCCTTCCGGCGCGGGGAAGAACGGTTTTTGGCGGCGGTCATCGGCCTGGGGATCCGCCAGGAGGGGGCCGTGATATCCGCTCACCTGCGACAGGCGAGGCGCTCGGTCTTTTTTGATGACCTGGTCGCGCTGCTGATTGCTTTGCGCGAAGAGGGCATCGCGCATTACCACCATGAGACCCTGCCCGAGCTTTTATGGGACGCGCATATGGCCTTCTGCGAGGGGCTGATGCATGAAGGCTGCCGGCTGATCATATCGGGCGCCACGCCGGCCGGCCGCATGGCGCAGATGCTTCGTACCGCGCGGTTTTTCTGGGAAAGGCTGCTGGATCTGCCCTTTGCCAGCCTGAGCATCGTGCCCCTGGAAGAGATGATGTCTTCGCTCAGTGAGGCCTCGGCCATTGTCAAGGCCGAGGAAGAACAGCTGAGGTTTGACACCGCCCCCGCGGGCTGATGCCCCTGCCTTGTCAAAGAATGAGGGAAACTGTATAATAAATTCGGATTTTGCGGGAGGTTGGTTTTGAAGAAGTGTTGGCTGATCCCGGTGTGCGCGCTGCTGATCATCTGCCTGGGGCAAACGGTCGGCGCGCGCGCTGAACTGACGGAAAAGCTGATCGAGCCTTCTCATCTCATTCTTCCCCAGGTGCAGCTGGTGCTGGATATCGCGCGGGGAGAGCTGGGGTACACCGAGGCCTCCGACGGCAGCACCAAGTACGGCGAGTGGGTCAATGACCCCAAAGCCCAATGGTGCGCCGAATTTTTATGTTGGACGGTCGATCAGGCCGGGCAGCGGATCGGGGAAGAGATCCTGGACAATCTCTACCCCTTCTATCAGGGGAGCAATACGGGGCGCGACTGGTTCATAGCGCAGGGGCGCTACATCGCGCGGCGTGGTCATGTGCCCGGATGGGGCATCCAGTGGTACACCGGCAGCCCGGAGCCCATGGCGCGGGACAGCTATATCCCCCAGCCGGGCGACTGGATGTTTTTGAGCTATGATTCTTCCGGTGACACATCCCACGTAGCGATGGTTGAAAACAGTTATCTGCTCAGTGACGGCAGCGTCACGGTGCAGGTGATCGAAGGCAACAACCCGGTTGCCGTGGCGCGCGCGCGCTATCCTCTGAGCGATTGGCGCATCCTGGGCTACGGAACGGTGCATGATCTGGCGGATGTCTCCATGCGCATGGGCCACAGGGGCGAGAAAGTGCGGGCCCTGCAGGAGCGGCTCCGGCTGATCGGCCTGTTGACGGAAGAAGACATCACCGGTTTTTTCAGCCAGCGGACTTCGGACGCCCTGAAAGCGTTTCAGGCCTCCGTACAATTGAAAGATAATGGTATCGCCAACCAGGCCACTCAGCTGGCTCTGGGGGAGCGGGCGGATAACTGGCTGATGGAACACCCGGAGTTCTGGGTTGTTTCAGATGAGCCGGACAGCCGGGAATGAAAGGATAAAGGATGCAGGATAAGCTGCTGATACTTGATTTTGACCGCGTTTGCGCGGGCACGGTCGCCATGAAACTACGCTCGGAGCGCATCGCCTGCCAGGTGATCGCGGGCGATACGCCCTATGAGCAGGTGATCGCCCAGGAAGCGCGCGGACTGGTGCTGGCGGGCGGGGCTTCTGGCAAGCTGCCCGGCATGCTTGACGGCAGGCTGCTGTCAAGCGGGCTGCCCGTGCTGGCCCTGGGGGACGCGGCCGCCGCCATGGTGACGCTGCTGGGCGGAAAGCTTCTGGAGCACCGCGCGCTGCGCGAGGCGGCCACGGTCAGCTTTTCACCCGGCCCGGTCACGGAGGGCCTCACCAGCAGTGAGCGCTATCTGGCCGGTCTGCCCGTGATGGAGCTGAGCAAGGACCTGATCCCCATTGCTCAGGTGCAGGAGCAGACGATCGGCTTTGCCCACTCGGCTTTGCCCCTGTTTGGCCTTGGATTTCAGCTGGAAAGCAATGATCCCGACGGTGTCAGCATATTGCTGCAGTTTGCCGTGGATGTCAGCGGCTGCACGCTGCGCTACAGCGAAAGCGGCTTTATCAACGAAAAAAGAAGCGAGCTTGAAGCAAAGGTCGGCGAAGGCACGGCGCTGTGCGAGCTGACTGGCAGCCCGGAAAGCGGCGTCGCGGCGGCGCTGGCGCACCGCGCGCTGGGCGACAGGCTGACCTGCTTTTTGATCGACAACTGCCTGCTGCGCGAGAATGAAAAAGAGGATATCCTATACTACTATCGCGACACGCTGGGCATCCGGGTCGAGGTGATCGACGCCCAGGAGAGCTTCTGCCAGGCCCTGTCGGGCCTTGTCAAAAGCAGGGAGAAGGCGGAGGTCATTGCCGCGCAGCGCAAAAAGGCGCTTGCCCGGGCAGCGAAGGAGTTTGCTCATGACGCGGTGATCCTGCCGACGACCGCCGGCGCTTTATCCGCCGTGCGGGATGAAGAAATGCCGCAGCTTCAGTCGGAGAAAGAGGCGATCGAGCCCTTGATCGAGCTGTATGCGGAGGAGATCCGCTATGTGGGGGAAAGCCTCAACCTGCCGGCGGACATCTGCCTGAGCCAGCCCTTCCCGGTGACGGGCCTGGCGCTGCGCGTGGAGGGCGAGGCCAGCAGGAGGCGGCTGGCCATTCTGCGAAAGGCGGACGGCATCCTTCGCGATGAGATCCGCGAAGCCAACCTGCAAAAGCGCCTGTACAAGTACTTTGCGACCATCTCGCCCATTCACGGGGCACCGGATGAACTGGCGGTCGCCCTGCGGGCGGTCACCCTGGCCAGCGCCGGAGGCGAGCTGAGGCTCGTGCCGGCCCGGCTGCCCCATGACCTGATGGAAAGCTGCACCTCGCGCCTGATGCAGGCCCTGCCTGAAGCCAAGCGTGTTCTCAATGACATTACCCCGGGCTCCGGATTATTCGATTGATATTGACTTTGTAGGAGTAAATCAGCAGTATGCGTCTGTCACACCCGACCGCGCCCTATCAGGGCATTCCCTCCCAGGATGTATTTTTTGTCGCCAACGACCGCTATGTCCAGATGGGCCTTGGCTTTGTCATCCCCACGATGAACACGGAGATGTACCCGGATAAGCCGCTGGAGATCTACGTGCAGATCCAGGCGCAGCCTTCGGCCCGCGATCTCCTGCTGGGCGCGCTGCTGGGCCGGGCGGAGCAGATGCGCGCGCGCTTTCCGGGCGTGCCAGGCCGCATCTATACCGAGCTGAACAGCGGGGATTGGGAGATGCTCAACTTCTACAGCCGCAACGGCTTTGTCAACGCCGATGCTCAGGAAGAGTATGTGCTGCCCGTTCCGCTGTCGCCCCCGCAGACGCCGATGGGCTGTCAGCTGGCCTCCGTCCCGCTGTCAAGCGTGCAGGAGCAGCATGCCTTTTTACAGAGGGTGAATGCCTACCGCATGACGCCCATCAGCCACGATTTTTTGATTTTGCAGATGCAGCAGCCGTATTTTATGGCCCTGGGCTATTACCGCGGCGGCCAGCCTGTCAGTGAGATGCTGATGACCGGCGTATCCCCTGAGAGCTCAGCTTTGGTGACGCTGTATACGCGGGGCGAATACCGCAGGAAGGGGATCGCCCGCGCCCTGATCCTTTCGGCGGCCAAGATCCTGCGCGAGCGGGAAGCCCAGCAGATCGTCACCCAGATCTACAGCCGCAGCCCGGCGCAGACGGGCCTGATCAAATCCTTTGGCGGCAGCAGGCGGCGCATCGTGACCATCCTGCCCTCCATCGATATTCGCTGAGCGCGCGATGGCATCTTTGCTGATTCTGATATATCTGGCCTTTATCAGCCTGGGTCTGCCGGACTCTGTGTTGGGCAGCGCCTGGCCTTCCATGTACGGCGGCTTTGGTGTGCCGGTTTCTGCCGCCGGGATCGTCTCCATGATTATCTCGGGCGGCACCATCATATCCAGCCTCAACAGCGCCAAGCTGATCAGGCGCTTTGGCACCGGGCGCGTCACGACAGTCAGCGTGGCGATGACGGCCTTTGCTCTGCTGGGCATATCCGTGTCACAGGGCTTTGTGCTTTTGTGTCTGCTGGCCGTGCCTTTGGGCCTGGGGGCAGGCAGCGTCGATACGGCGCTCAATGATTTTGTATCGCTGCACTACCGGGCCTCTCACATGAGCTGGCTGCACAGTTTCTGGGGTCTGGGCGCATCGCTGGGGCCGGTGATCATGTCATCCGCCCTTATCAGGCAGGGCAGCCTGTGGGGCGGATGGCAGGGCGGCTACCGCACCATCGGGGTGCTGCAGACGGCTCTGGCAGCCGTGCTGCTGATGGCCCTGCCGCTGTGGAACCAGGCGAAGAACTCGTCCGCGCGCAAAGAGAGCCCGGGGGATCAGCCGCCGGGTCTTCTGAGGCTGATCCGCCTACCCAAGGTGCTGCCCGCCTTGTCGACCTTCTTTTTTTACTGTTCTTTGGAGGCTACGGTCGGCCTTTGGGGGGCCAGCTACCTGGTGATCTACAGAGGGCTGCCATCGCAGACGGCTGCTGCCTGGGTGGCACTCTACTACGGCGGCATCACGGCGGGGCGCATGCTGGGCGGCTTCATTTCTTTGAAGGTGACGCAGCGCATGATGATCCGTCTGGGCCTGTCGCTCATCGCGCTGGGCATCGCCTGCCTGATCATGCCGGCGGAGTCTGCGGCGCTGGCCGGGCTGTTTTTGATCGGCCTGGGCTGCGCCCCCATTTTTCCCGCGATGATGCACGAGACGCCGCGTACATTCGGGGAAGAGAACAGCCGTTTCGTCATCGGCCTGCAGATGGCCGGGGCCTATCTGGGCAGCACGCTGATGCCGCCGCTGTTTGGCCTGGTCGGCGCCGCCTGGGGATACGGCTTGCTTCCGGCAGCGCTGGGCCTGTTTTTTGCGCTGATGATCCTGACGATCAAAAAGGTGTTTGCGGGCAGAACTGCCTGAGCCCGCACGATATCAAGACAGCAAAAGGGCCTGCCGGGAACATGTTCCCGGCAGGCCCTTTTCATGGTATGAGAAAGAAATTATTCCGTCATCACGTCCATGATCTTGTTGCTTCTCTTCAGGAAATCTTTCAGCTCATCCTTCTCCAGCGGGCGTGATGACAGCTTGGCCAGGTCAAAGATCTGCTGCTGCATCATCCGTTTGATCTCGCCGTCCTCCATGAGCGCGACGCGCTGAATGGTCGGGTTGCGGCGGTTGAGCACCAGAGTATAGCGATCGGGCATGGCAAAGTTTTGGCCGTAGACCACGCTCATCTCCTTGAAGCGGCGCATCTGCTCGTCCTCGGTCAGCATGGCGGGCAGTTCCGCGTCGGCCAGGGATTCGAGCTTCACCTCAAGCTCCTTGTTGTCAAGTGCCTCACGGAAGGAGGTCTGGATTTGAGTCTGGTCCAGGTCCTTGCCCTCTTCACTCTCTTCAACCAGGCCCGCGGTGTCGGAATCGACGCGCACGAAGCTGAGCTCCACCCCCTCGGCGTTCTCCAGGAAGCCCATGAAGTTGATGTCGATCAGGGTATCCATCACGATCACATCGATCTCCCGGGCGGTATACAGCGCGATGCCCGCGGCCTGGCGCCCTTCGTCGGTGGTATAGAAGGCCTTTTTCTGCGTCTTTTCATCGTTGCGGGCCTTGTACTCGTTGATGGTGAAATATTCGCCCTCGGTGGTCTTCAGCAGCAGGCTGTCCTTGACCATATCGTAGAACTTCTGATCGCGCAGGCAGCCGTATTTGATGAAGGGGTTGATATTATCCCAGTAGCTTTCATAGGTCTCCCGCTCGGTGTTGAACAGGCCGTTGAGGCGGTCGGCCACCTTCTTGGTGATGTGGGCCGAGAGCTTGCGCACATAGCCGTCGTTTTGCAGGAAGGAGCGGCTGACGTTCAGCGGCAGATCCGGGCAGTCGATGACGCCCTTTAAAAGCATCAGGAACTCCGGG
>CAZVUU010000064.1:0-13546 GCA_964630465.1 uncultured Christensenella sp. | reverse complement strand
GGGCGGCCATACGGTCGGTTCCGGCGCTGTTGCCAGGGTCATCGTCGACTAATCAAATGCACATCAAGAGGTCGGACACTGTGTCCGACCTCTTTTTTAGGGAACTTGTATAACACAGTGAAAAGCTCACATAAACAAAAAAATCTGAACAGACCACTGGCGATCCTTATATGGGTATTCGTGTGGGCTGTTTTTTCGCGCATTGCGAAGCTTTCATTTCTACTGCCCGGTCCTGCCGCAACTCTGAAACAAATGTTCAGATTGTGGCGCACCGATGTATTTTGGATCAGCCTGTTTTTCAGCCTGGTAAGGGTGCTGCTTGGCTTTCTTTCTGCAGTAACCGCAGGAACGTTCATAGCCGCTCTTTGCAGCCGGTTTCCAGCCATTGACAGTCTTTTTTCTCCCATTAAGAGTGTTGTGCGTTCGACGCCTATTTCATCCTTCATCATTTTGGTGCTGCTTTGGTTTTCATCCGACATGACGCCTGTTTTTATAGCCTTTCTGGCGGTGATGCCAATTGTCTGGCAGGATGTCCAGCAGGGGATCGAAGAGGTTCCGTCAGATCTGATAGAAATGGGGCACGCTTATCATTTTTCAAGCGCAAAAATGATTCGGCATATCTATGTTCCCGCTGTTTCTCCCTTTTTCTATACAGCTTGTGCAAGCGGAGTGGGGTTTGCATGGAAAGCTGCCATCGCGGCTGAAGTCATTGCCAGACCCCTCTATTCTGTCGGGAAAAATCTGCAGGACGCTAAAGTGTACTTACAAACAGACGAATTATTCGCATGGACCCTTACGGTAGTCATGCTCAGCATGATGCTGGAGTTTGGAATAAAGCGGCTGATCAGCCATAATGGGGTCGGAAAACAGAGGAAAAGCCATGATAGAATGTCATAGATTAGGCTTCTCTTACGGCGAACAGATGATCTTTGATCATTTGTCCTTTAAAATACCAGAGCTCGGTATTTTTGCCATGATGGGTCCTTCCGGTATTGGGAAATCAAGTCTGTTGAAGATTTTATCCGGTATTTTGCGTCCCGATGCCGGAACGATCAGCGGATTAGAAACAAAGCGTGTTGGTATCGTTTTTCAGGAAGATCGTCTTCTGCCATGGTACAGCGCTCTTAAAAATGTGATGTTGGCAATGGATACTCCATCCAAGGAAAAAGCGGCAGGGTTTTTAGAGGCGTTTGAGATAGAGAATATGAACGCTCTACCCGCTGCTCTAAGCGGGGGAATGAGGCGGCGAATTGCGCTGGCGCGCGCGGCAGCTTTTGCTCCGGATGTGCTTTTATTGGATGAGCCGTTTGCGGGAATCGATGAAGATCTAAAAAAAAGAATCATTCCTTTTACAAAAAAAATGGCTCCCCTTATTATTTTTATCACTCATGATGTGGCTGAAACAAACGAAATGAATGCACAGAAGATCCTTACTCTTAACGATGGGAAAATAGAGATAACATGAACAATGATTCATTAAATTATTTTTGGCATTCCCTTTCATTGAAATGTGTTGTATAATCAAAGTGAAAAAGATGTGGAGGCATAAATATGAAAATTCTTATCGTAAACGCGGGTTCATCCTCATTGAAGTATCAGCTGATTAATATGGAAAATGAGACAATAATCGCACAAGGTTTGATTGAGCGTATTGGTATTGAAGGTGGAAAGCTGACACAAAAATCTAATGGGGGAAAACAAATCATTCGGGCTGAACTGAAAGATCACCTGGATGCCGCTTCTATGATGATTCAGGCACTGACGGATAAGGAGCATGGCGTCATCGAGAGCATGGATGAGGTCGGCGCTGTCGGACACCGTGTTGTTCAAGGTGGTGAGCACTTTACGGCATCTGCTGTCATCAATGATGACGTGATGGCTGCCATTGAAAAAAATGTTCAGCTCGCGCCTTTACATAACCCTGCAAATTTGATGGGAATCCGTGCATGCCAAAAAATCATGCCAAAAACCCCCATGGTTGCTGTCTTTGATACTGCTTTCCATCAGTCAATGCCTCCAAAGTCCTACTTATATGGTGTTCCTATGGAATATTATGAGCGTCTCAGGGTTCGGCGATATGGTTTTCACGGTACCAGCCACAGGTATGTCAGCGAACGTGCCGCCAAAGTGTTGGGCCGCCCCATTGAAGAACTACGTCTGGTCACCTGTCATTTGGGTAACGGTTCATCGATGGCTGCAGTAAAATTCGGCAAATCTGTTGATACGTCGATGGGTATGACCCCTCTTGAAGGAGTGATCATGGGTACCAGAAGCGGCAATGTAGACCCGGCCGTGCTGCAGTTTATCATGAACAATGAAAATCTCAATATCAATGAAATGCTGGACGTTTTAAATAAAAAAAGCGGATTCCTGGGCATCAGCTGTATCAGCAGTGATATGCGCGATGTAGAGGATGCCGCGGCAAAAGGCGATAAAAACGCTCAAATTGCTATCGATATGCTCTACCAGGGAATAAAAAAATATATTGCTGCATATGCCGCTGTTATGGGTGGTGTGGATGCCGTCATTTTTACTGCCGGTATCGGAGAGAACGGCTATGAGCTACGGGAAGGCGTTCTGACCGATATGGAATTTTTAGGCATTATATTTGATAAAGAGAAGAATAAAGTGCGGGGCAAAGAAACAGAAATCTCCACGCCTGACAGCAAGGTCAAGGTATTGGTCATACCCACCAATGAAGAAATAGTTATTGCTCGGGACACTTTGGAGCTGGTGGGACAGCAAGCCGTTCGATGACAACAGAAAGGAAATTAGTCCGCTTGTACACTGATGGCGCCTGCTCCGGAAACCCGGGCCCGGGCGGCTGGGCAGCTATTCTGAAGTTTGGCCCGCATGAAAAGGAAATAAGCGGGAACATGAGTCATACCACCAATAACCGCATGGAGCTGTTTGCAGTTATCAGCGGTCTGGGGGCATTGAAACAAAGCTGTAAAGTTGAAGTCTATTCCGATTCTACCTATGTGGTCAACGCATTCAATCAAAATTGGATCGACGGATGGCAGAAGAGGGGATGGCAGACCGCTGATAAAAAACCCGTAGAAAACCAGGATCTATGGCGTTTGCTGCTGATTACGATGCGCAAGCATGATGTAAGCTTTCATAAGGTGCCCGGCCATCAGGATCACCTTGAAAATAATCGTTGTGACGAATTGGCAAAAGCAGAGGTTCAAAAAGCGATCGCTTTAAACAACATGTTAGTGCAAAAGCCGGAACAATAAAGCATAACCGTTTCCTTTCAATACTATTCGCGAAAGACATCTTTTACGAATAGTATTGCCTTTTTTTTTCTTAACCAGTATAATAGCCCTGTACAAAGGACTTTTTGTAATCTATCCGGACTTAAAGATTATAATTATTCTTTTATTCTTTGATTGAGGGTTACATATCATCCTGCATTTAAGCGCCTTTGTATCAAATGATTTCTATAGAAGGTGAGCTTTACATGGCAAAAAGGGTTTCCTATCAAACAGAACACTCGCACCGTACTAACGATCGTCTGAGAGACCTGCAGCGGGAGCTGCCTGTTTCATGCACAGATTATTTCAGATCAATTTCACAGACAACGAGCCCATTGACCAGGCTCGCCTATGCCTATGACCTTCGCCTATTCTTTCAATATCTCAGCCTTGAGAATATGTATTTTGCGAATAGTTCTATCTTAATGCTCACAGGAGATGATCTGGCGAAAATCACTGCGCGCGATATATTGGGCTTTCAGGAGTATTTGCAGCAATATGTTAAGAACACGGATGACAAAGAGGAAAACGATGACCTCTCCCCCAGGCTTGTGCAAAACTATGAGCTTGGCATTATGCGGAAATTGAGCAGTATCCGCTCCTATTTTGATTTTTTGTTTCGAAATGAGTTCATTCCGGCTAATGTCGCAAGCATGGTTACTTTGCCCAAACGCCATGAAAAACCTGTCCTCTATCTGGAACCCGATGAAGTACAGAGGCTGATGGACACGGTTGTTTCCGGAGATGGTCTAAGCGAACGGCAGAAAAAATATCTTTCGGTTACACAAAAGCGTGATATTGCCATCCTGATGCTATTTCTTGGAACCGGCATCCGCGTCAGTGAACTGATCGGTCTGGACACAGATCATTTGGATTTCACGCAAAATGCCTTTATGGTTACAAGAAAGGGCGGGAATCAGGTAATTTTGTACTACCCTGATGCCGTCAAAGAAGCGCTTGAGCACTATTTAAGCGAACGCAAGTCTGTTCCTACATTGCCCGGGCATGAGTATGCTCTCTTTCTGTCACTTCAAAAACGCAGGATCACCGCAAGAGCAGTCGAAAACCTGGTAAAGAAATATGCGCAGATTGCTGCGCCTTTAAAAAAAAGGATCAGCCCTCATAAGCTTAGAAGTACCTTTGGTACAACCCTCTATCAGCAAACCGGTGATATCTATCTTGTATCTGATGCGCTTGGCCACTCAGATGTGAATACAACTAAACGACATTACGCTGCTCTAAAGGACTCAAAGCGCAGAGAGGCGGCACAAAAAATCAGTTTACCTGATATTTAGTCTATGCAAACATTTGTTTGCATGGTATAATTGCCAATATGATCATACCGGAGGTTAAACTATGAGCAATACTGCTGACAAGAAAAGACGCGTCCGAGGCGATACCCAGGGAAAAATTCTTGATTTTATAAAGCAGGAAGTTGCAGAAAAAGGTTATCCTCCTTCTGTCAGAGAGATTGGCGAAGCCGTTGGATTAAAATCCACTTCCACAGTTCACGGCCATCTCAGACGTTTAGAGAACAAAGGTTTTCTCATACGAGACGCTATGAAGCCTCGTGCCATGGGCCTGGTAGATGAGCATGACGGATCGCGTGACTCAAAGATTCGTATGATCCCCATGCTGGGACCTGTTGCCGCAGGCAGCCCGATTTTGGCTGAAGAGAATAGTTCTGAGACACTTCCTATTCCCGCCTCATTCCTCGGTGACGGTCAATATTTTGCCCTGACCATCCGCGGGGACAGCATGATACAAGCCGGAATCCTCCATGGCGATTATATCATTGTTAAGCAGCAGTCAGAAGTCAATAACGGTGACATCGTCGTTGCCCTCGTTGCCGACGACGCAACGGTCAAACGCTTTTATCGTGAAAAAGGCCGTATTCGCCTTCAGCCGGAAAACCCCGCGATGAAGCCGATGTTTTATCAGGATGTCCGTATCCTCGGAAAAGTGGTTTCTGTATATCGGCAAATTTAACAGAGGATTATGGGAAAAGCGCCCTTAAGAAAAATTCTAAGGGCGCTTCGCTTTTTACTTCAAAGATTCAAATCATGGACTTTACAGTCTCTACAAGCCTGGATTCGGTCAGACCATATTCTCTGAACAGGACTTCCTGAGGTGCAGATGCACCGTAAACGTCCAGGCCTATCACCTTGCCATCCAGGCCGACAAAACGGTACCAGGGCATCGTTGAGCCTGCTTCGATCGCCACTCGACGGCGGATACTGTCGGGCAGCACATGGTCCTGATATGCTTTATCCTGCTGAAGGAACAGCTCCATCGAAGGCATTGAAACGACTCGCGTATCTATCCCCTGCTTTTTCAGCGCGCTTTGTGCTTCCATAGCAATGCTGACTTCGCTTCCGGACGCCATCAGCACAGCCTCCGCTTCCTTCTCTTCGGGACTCAGTATATAGCCGCCTCGTAAAACATCCTCTGCCTTTCCTCTATACTGAGGCAGATTCTGACGGGTCAAAACCAAGGAGGTGGGCGCTTTGGAGAACAAGGCGGTAATCCATGCCGCAATGGTTTCTTGCTGATTACTGGGTCGGATGACCTGCATACCGGGCGTCGCCCGCAGGGATGCCAGTTGTTCGATCGGCTGATGAGTCGCTCCATCTTCACCCACTCCGATTGAGTCATGTGTCAACACATAGATAACCGGAATGTTCATAATAGCAGACAGCCTCATCGCAGCTTTCATGTAATCCGTAAATACAAAGAATGTGGCACAGAATACCCTTAATCCGCCGTGCAAGGCAATCCCGTTTGAAATCGCCGCCATAGCGTGCTCTCGCACCCCAAAGTGCAGATTACGCCCTGCGCGGTTATGAGCGCTGTAACTGCCTCCGCCCGAAATTGTAGATTTATTGGACGGTGCTAAATCGGCGGACCCTCCCACCAAGTTAGGAATCAAGGCTGCCAATCGGTTGATCATGGTACCGGAACTCGCCCTGGTCGCCTCATCCTTCCCGGTCTCTTCCCATAGCGAATCATTGCCGATCAATGCCTGCGCATCCGGCTCTTTATGCCAGGATGCCCATTCTTCGGCAAGCTCCGGGTAAGTGGTTTGATAGTTTGCAAACAGGCTCTTCCACTGCTCATGTTTTTTTGCTTGAACTGCAGCACAGGCTTTTGCGTGAGCATAGACATCTTCGGATACAACAAAATGCTTTTCGCTCATACCCAAAGCTTTCTTGGCGGCCAAAAGATTCTCAGCCCCTAAGGGTTCGCCGTGTGCTCCGGCTGTCCCCTGCTTAGCCTCACTGCCATAACCGATCACGGTGGGACAGATCACCAGGCTTGGTCTGTCAGATTCTCGCGCTTGCTTAAGTGCGGCTGAGACCTGCTCAAAATCATTGCCGTCTTCAACATGCAATACACGCCAGCCATAGCTTTCAAAGCGCATCGCAACATTCTCTCGAAAGGCGATATCAGTATCCCCTTCGATTGAAATTTCATTGTCATCGTATAATACGATGAGCTTATTAAGCTGAAGCGTACCTGCAAGAGATGCCGCCTCGCTGCTGATTCCTTCCATCAGACAGCCGTCTCCAACGAAGGCATAGGTATGATGATCGACAATATCAAAACCCGGGCGATTAAAGTGCGCTGCCAGCATGGTCTCAGCAATTGCAAAGCCAACTGCGTTTGATAAACCTTGACCCAATGGGCCGGTTGTGGTTTCTACGCCCGGGGTATGCCTGTACTCCGGGTGTCCGGGGGTCATTGAACCCCACTGACGAAATTGTTTAAGCTGCTCCATGGGAAGATCATAGCCCGTTAGGTGGAGCATGCTGTACAATAAGGCGCTGGCATGGCCGTTGGATAAGACAAAACGGTCTCTGTCCGCCCATAGGGGGTTTTGGGGATCATACATCATTGAATTCATCCATAGGGCGTATGCCATGGGGGCCATGCCCATCGGTGCGCCCGGATGTCCGCTGTTGGCTTTTTGGACCATGTCGGCAGACAGAATACGGATCGTGTTGATCGTCTTCTCTTGAATTGTCATGAATTATTCCTTTCTATGCTCTCGGCATCCATAATGCTTGTTTCATCGATTTTTTGAATAAGCAAAGTGAGGTCCACCAAGTCATCCAAATGGGCAATTGCCCCATATAAGGCGCTTAAAACTGTGTGCAGGCCTCCCTCTACATCGCTTTCAACATTCAGCGCAAGTACCGGATCATGAACAGACATCCGCAATAAAAACCAGGCGTTATTAAACTCTTGCTGCAGATCAAAACTGATACGAACCCCTTCTCTGTTGTCGGGAGCGACATTCCATCCTTCTGCCTCCGAAGCATAATCCATAAGCGTTTCTATCACACGAATACCGGCAGAACGAAAGTCTTCCGGTGTGATTTTCAGTCGCAACTCTGTGCTTTCGACCGGCTCTTTCAGCCCTTCAAGCAAGCTGGACAAGGTCTTTCCCTCTCGCTTAAGACGCATTGACTCGCATATCAGCAAAGTGCTTAAATACATGCCATCATCCAAAAACTGATTATCACGGAAAGCTGCATGGCCGCTTGTTTCAATTGCAAGCGGGCAGTTAATCCCTATTTCATTGAGTCGCTTGGCTTCATCGATGACGTTTCGATAGCCGCGCTTATAACGATAGTGTTCGCCACCCCATTCACCGATGAATTGTGATAAACCCGATGAAGTGACCGAGTCGGTCACGATCGTCAAATTGGTCTCGACATTCAATAGCATGGCAGATACCAAAGCGATCAGCCTGTTGCGATTGATCGCAAGCCCCTTTTGATCAACAAGAGCCGCTCTGTCACAATCAGCATCAAATATCACACCAAGATCTGCAGAATGCTTGAGAACCGCGTCACTCAAGGAACGAATAGCTGTTTCATCTTCAGGATTTGGCGTGTGATTTGGGAAATTCCCGTCTGGTTCAAGAAACTGACTGCCTTCCGTCCAGGCTCCGAGCTCTTCAAGCATCTTTGCGTAAAACCCACCCGCCCCATTTCCTGCATCAACAATAATATGAAGCCCCAAAAGAGGTTTGCTTACCGGGTCATCCAGCTGCTCTCTCACCATGTCCATCAGTTGCTGTGTATAGTCGTCCAAACAAGAGTAGCGCTCGATCACTCCATAACGAAGCGAAGGTTCGATTTTCTTATCCATTAACGAGACAACCTGAGTGAGCTCCTGTGCATTAAGGCCTCCTTCAGGCAAAAAAAACTTAAAACCGTTCCGGTCAGAAGGATGGTGACTTGCGGTGATCATAACTGATGCTTGCGCAATTGGCGCGTTCCCCGTCAGGCATTTAAACATGGCCGGAGTCGTACACAAGCCGCAATCGATTACATTTACCCCTTGTTTCGCTACCCCTTGGGTAAAGGCCGAAAGCAGATCTGCCCCGCTCAAGCGAGAATCACGCCCGACGGCAATGCATAGTCGGTCGTTTTCAGTTAAATGTATGCGCTCATCGACCCAGACAGCAAAAGCTCTTCCGACTGATTCGGCGACTTCTGTGGTCAATTGAGCGTGTTCTCCTATAGCAGTACCGCGTAAATCGGACCCGCTGATTAAAGCGCCATAGGTATTCATGATACCCCCTCAAATAATGATAGTTCGTAATAACCGCGCAAAAGCCTGTAAAAGGGCGCTAATTTTTCAAAGTCTTTCATAATAAGATCTGACAAATCAGCTGAGAATATTGCCTCATAAGGGGCATTGTTCCTTGATATATACAGGCTCTTCATCGGATAAAATGAATCAAGCTCCGGCAGCAAATCATCAGGAGACTTCATTCGTTTATATTTTTCTCCCTCTACCACAAGCTCGGTTCCTTTCAGAGACTTTAATAATCCCAGCCAGTCATCGGGATGGCTGATTAAGCGCCGCCTGAATATATCCATGGCCGGCCTGTTTGCTCCCCAATACCCAAGCCCCCAGCTGACATACTCTATACGTATTTCAAACCAGAACATCACTGCAGTTTCTTTTGGCTGACCCGCGCGGCGAAACGCGAGCCAGTGATGATCTCTGTAAGGTGATTTATCCTTTGAAAAACGGGTATCGCGAAAAATCCTTGAGAGGACCTTGGAAGGTCTGACTTCCATTCCCGGATCGATGCGCAAAATGGCCGGGGTCAATGTCTCAATCAGCTGATAATAAGGCAGCTTCATGATCTCTTCATATTGTTTCCGATGCGCGGTCATAAACTCTTTGTTATTATTCAAGCGGATTTGCAGCATAAATTCGACCATCTCTTTAGGAAACCCTTCAAACACGCAAATCACACTCCTTTAAAGATATTATACCTATTAAGCTAAGTCCATTCAAGTTTTAAGCGGTCTTCAGCGATTAAGCATATACTTAAAAATCTGTCCCGCAATAGGGGCGGCTACTGTTCCTCCGCTTCCCGTGTCTTCAATAGCGACGCAAACCGCATAAGGGTGACGCGCGTCATCAATAAAGCCGATGAACCAGGCATTCGTATCCATCTGTCCGTCAATCTGCGCTGATCCCGTCTTTCCGGAAATTTTCCAGCCGGGAACGGATGCTGCAGTGGCTGTCCCGCTATGAACAGCCTCTCTCATATACTCAGCAATGAGGTCAGCCTCCTGTTTGCCCATGACATGTCGATATTCCTTTGCAAAGAAGGAGTACCGGCTGTTACCCCCGCTGTTGATGACATTCAGCAAAAGCTTAGGCTCCATCATGATGCCGTCGTTGGCGATTGATGAAGCTATCATAGCCATGTGCAGGGGTGTAATCTGTAAACTGCTTTGTCCCGGCCCTGTCCACGCCAACTCTTTTTCGCTGCGATTAGTAAGAGAGTAAGCGGAATTTTGAACGACCAGGTCGGTGAACAGAAAATAATCTCCGATACCAAACTCTTGTGCCGTCCGTTTCAAGGCAGCATCTCCAAGATCCAGGGCCAACTGAGCAAAGGTGATGTTGCAGCTGACAGAAAGTGCCTTCTTTAAGTTCAGCATGTTATGTGCGGCATGGCGCGCGTCGGTCACAACCGTATCTTCAACCTGCAGTTCACCTTTGCATTCAAATATTTTATCTTGCGCATCTGAAATATTCTTAAGCGCAGAAGCGAGGGTGACCACTTTAAAGACGGACCCCGGTGCGCTGGTCCACATAGTCGCGCGATTCCAAAAAGGTTTCAGCGGATTGTCTTTATCTGCGCGGCTTAGGTTCATCGGATCGTATGTAGGATAGCTTTGCAGTACAAGCACTTCGCCCGTGCGATAATTCATCACGACCACAGCCCCGCTTTTATCTTTTGGAAACAGTGAATATACCCTTTTCGACAATACACTATCGAGAGTGAGCTTTATATTGTTCCCTGTTCTTTTCCCGCCTTTAACAGCCTGAATAAGCAACTCAGAATATGGTTCATTGAATGCATACAGATGATTAGCCATAAAGCTCTCGGCACCATAAGCGATGTTGTTGACATCATCACCCACGGCATGTACCAGTGCTTTTCTGATATCAGGATCTGAGCTGTAAATACGTTTCCCCAGATCATTTGATGCAGCCAGTAAAATGTTGTTTCGATCAACAATATTTCCTGCTACCGCATTGGCTTTTGAACGCCGAAGGTAAATGTTGGCACTGGAGGAGAACCAACGGCCTCCTTGTGTCGATATACTGATCGCGCCGTAAACCACGAGTGATATAAACATGAAACAGACGATCAAAGCAATCAGTCGAATGTTCTGCTTCAGAAGCTTCATGCATATCCTCCCTCTGCCAGCGCAAGCTCTTTATCTTCCTCCACTTCCTGATCATTCAAGCCTGCGACTCCCTGCAAAATACCCATAATGGAAAGACTTGACAGCAGACTTGTGCCTCCATAGCTGATAAAGGGGAGGGTCACACCGGTGAGAGGAATCATGTTGATGTTGCCTCCGATAATGATAAAAGCTTGCAAAGCGATCAATACTGAAGACCCGAGTGCCAGCAACGAGTTGAAGCGGGAAGAGGAACGCAGCGCAATGCTGATGCCACGTAAAAACAATAGAACAAACATCGCAAGAAGACAAATGCCAAAGATCAGCCCAAACTCGTGAATAATGACCGGGAATATAAAATCAGTCCAATAGTATGGAATGACATGAGCATTGCCCAACCCAAGCCCGGTCCCCCATAACCCGCCGTTGACAATAGCAACAAGCGATTGGACAATCTGATAACCAGATCCTTCATAATCTGTCCAGGGATTGATCCATATGGCGACACGGCGTTTGACATGGCTGAACATATTATAGCCGATGACACTGCCGGCTCCGGCTCCGATAAAACCAAGGCCAAGGTACAGATAGCTCCGGGTCGCGGTCCAGATCATCACCAGAATGACTCCGTAGTAGATCAACGCGGTACCCAAGTCTTTTTGAAGCATCAGAACCAGCATGCAAAACCCTGCGTAAGCTGCAGCTGCGATCACTTTACGCCTGGACAGCAGATATGCTTCAATGATCAGCATAAGCGCTTTCACCAACTCGCTCGGCTGAAAGCCAACGCCCATTATTGTTACCCATGCGCGAGCGCCATTGCGTTCCGTGCCGAATATCAAGGGGAGTACCATCAACACGACTGAGAGCAGAGTCAAAAAAATAACCATTGGCTTTTTACGTTGTGCCAATCGTATAAAATAAATGAAAAACAACATAGCACCCATACCAATGCTGTAGTTGACAGCCTGATCAAAAGCATGTCGCGGATTCATCCGATACAAGATCAAGATACCGACAGCACATAGAAAATTAACGATTGCCAGCAGCAATCGATCAGCTGGAAACAAACGGGGAACAAGCACTGTTGACAGATAAAAAACTAAAGGCACCGCTATCGCAATGATAAAACTAAGAGGTTTTATGTCATGTATACTCTTAATGTTTATATTATCCTTTAACCCGAGCAAAAAAAATGCCGAAAATAAAAACAGCATCGATGCAGCGACCATCAAACGGGCCGGTGTCTTTCGGCGCTTATTTTTCATGCCGTTTGCTCCTCCTTTTGCGTACCGGAGTCATGTCCTGCTGATCATCGTTTTCCCATACTGGCTGAGAGGGCTGCGGATACTGTGTTTCTTTGGTCACTTGGCTGAAAAACTCAGGCGGAGGAACAGCATATTGCCATGTAATCTCCGGATTCCATGGATGCAGATCTGACTGGGCTTCCGGCATTGGGATAGTTGCCTCTTCAGAGGATTGGACATGTACGTCCCATTGAGGTGTATCCGAAAAGCCGGTTTTATCCTCATAGGATAACGGGGTCTCGTAATTTATAGGTTTATCATACACAGGAACTCGGCTCGCATTCAGACCAGGCAGCTGATCCGGAGGCAGCATGCCATCCGCAAAACCGAAGAACTCCTCCTCTGTTGTGAAAGGAATACGCTCAGATGGTTCATAAAGTATATCACTGCTGATTGCAGGGGCATTTAATCCGGAAAACAGCCGGAATCTCAGCTTGTATCCCGGCAGCGCAAGCCTGGAGCCGTGAGCGGCAAACGCCTTCAATCCCAGATCTTTGCCATCAAGCAACAATTCATGCCGGCGATGGGCAGGTTTAATCTCAACACCGCGGCCGTCGACAAAAAGGTATTCAAGCTCGCGCCGACGGATACCGGACAAACGTATATCGCATGCTTTACCGGACCCAACTACTCCTTCACGAGGAAGCGGCTGACTTTCTCCGGTATCCAGGTTGACGATTTCTCCAATCAGCCCCGCATCAGGGAGTGATTTTAATACCCGTCTGTATGTTCTGTGATCCTGTAGGGTCCATATGAAAACCCGCCAAACAATGACAGCGCCCAGCAGCACGAGCCAGTAGCGAAAACCCTGCGAAATCAACTCAAAAACATCTGACGACAAACTTGATCCTCCTGATCGAAAGAGTCAAGCATATTATAACATAGATTGCTTGATGAGGTGTTGCAGCTTATTGATATGGCAATAAAAAAACTGCTGTTAGGTCAAACAGCAGGCAGATTGTGGAGGCGCCATCCAGATTCGAACTGGAGAATAAAGGTTTTGCAGACCTTCGCCTTACCACTTGGCTATGGCGCCGGAATGGAGCGGTAGACGAGACTCGGACTCGCGACCTCAACCTTGGCAAGGTTGCGCTCTACCAACTGAGCTACTACCGCATGTGGTGCCTTGGGGCGGAATCGAACCACCGACACGTAGATTTTCAGTCTACTGCTCTACCGACTGAGCTACCAAGGCATAATGGCGACCCGGAAGGGGCTCGAACCCTCGACCTCCAGCGTGACAGGCTGGCAT
>CAZVUU010000063.1:0-13791 GCA_964630465.1 uncultured Christensenella sp. | reverse complement strand
ACCAGGGCGCCGAAGCGGATGGCGTTCCAGATGTCCGGCTCATGCTCCTGAGACAGGTTGATGCACTTGGCATAGCAGCCGCCTTCGATGTTGAAGATGCCCTTGTCGCTCCAGCCGTGCTCATCGTCGCCGATCAGCTTGCGGTCGGGGTCTGCCGACAGCGTGGTCTTGCCGGTGCCGGACAGGCCGAAGAACAGGGCGCTGTCGCCGTCTTTTCCGATGTTGGCCGAGCAGTGCATACTGAACACATCCATCTTGGGCAGGATGTAGTTCATGACGCTGAACACGCTCTTTTTGATTTCGCCGGCATACTGGCTGCCGCAGATGAGGACCATCTTGTGCTCAAAGCTGACCAGGATGGCGGCCTCGCTGTTGACGCCGTCGATCTCGGGGATGCAGTGCAGTCCAGGAACGGCGATGATGGTGAAGTCGGGGCTGTAGTTTTCAAGCTCCCCCTCTTCGGGGCGAAGCAGCATCTGGTGGATGAACATATTCTGGCTGGCGAATTCGTTGATGACGCGGAATTTTTTGCGGTAATCCGGATCCGCGCCGGCAAAGCCGTCAAACACAAAAATATCGCGATGCTGCAGATAGGCGCAGACTTTGCGATAGATGGCGTCAAACTTTTCGGGGCTGATTGCTACGTTGACACTGTTCCACGCGATTTCATCGTGGATGGAGGGTTCGTCGACAATGTAGCGATCCTTGGGGCTGCGGCCGGTATACCTGCCGGTATTGACGACCAGCGCGCCTGTCTTTGAGAGGCTGCCTTCTCCTCTGCGCAGAGCGTGCTCAACCAATTGAGCGGGGGTCAGGTTGTGGTAGAGAGCGCCTGGTTGAATGATGCCCAGGTAGTCCAGTTTCAGTTCAGACATACTAGTCCTCCTATGATTGATTTCCCGTTGTCACGGGGAAGTGTGCCCTTAGGAGAGCGGTGAACAGAAGAAACGAATCCCCAACTTTCACCATATTTGTTAGTTTCGCCATAAATGACCTTTATCCTGCAAGATAAGAAAAAATATTTATCAATTTTGATATCCGGGCAGTGTGATGAAGCGCTCTCGTTTTTCTATCCATATCAGATGAACTATGCTATACTGTGCCGCAAAGGGGGTGGGAGCTTGCAGGGGCAGGAAGGGCACCGTGCCAGGCTGCGCGAACGCTATGAACTGGCGGGGCTGGACGGCTTTGCCGACCACGAAGCCCTGGAGCTGCTGCTGACCTACGCCATCCCCCGAAAGGACACCAAGCCCATCGCCAAGGCGCTGATCGGGCGCTTCGGCAGCCTGGGTGCCGTGTTGTCAGCCCCCATCGAAGAGCTGCGCGGTGTCCGTGGCATCGGACAGAGCGCGTCTGTCCTGATCAGCCTGCTGCTTCCGCTCTCGCGCCTGTATTACAGGGAACGTGCAGACCGCGGCCAAGGCGGACAGCAGCCGGGTGACTGGACGGAGTATTGCCGCGCCCTGCTGATGGGCGAGCGCTATGAGCGTGTCTATGTGCTGGCGCTTGACGCCGGGGGCAGGCTGCTTCAAAAGACGCTGATCTCATCCGGCGATGAGGGGGAGGCCGCCTTTTATCCCAGGCTCGCGGTGGCGGCGCTGCTGCGCTCGGGTGCGCAGGCGGCCGTGCTGTGCCACAACCACCCGGACGGCGACGCACGCCCCTCCCTGGCGGACAGGCAGCTGACGGAGGCGCTGATCCCCTTGCTGGTCCCTTTGGGCGTTGACCTGATCGATCATATCATTATAACGGATACGGCTGCTTTCAGCTTCAGGCAAAGCGGTCTGATAGGAGGAAGAACACATGGCGCGCAGGAGAAAGAGAAGAGGCCCCATCATGTCGCTGATTAAGCTGGCTTTTTCGCTGGCGATAATATTTGCCATCGTTTACGCTTTTTTGTTCGCCTACCTGCTGGTGCGCGAATACAACGTACCCGCCCCCGGAGAAACGCAGGCCATCGTGGTGCTGGGCGCCCAGGTCAACCCGGACGGGCAGCCTTCCAGGCAGCTGGAGCTGCGCCTGCTGGAGGCTTTGAAGGCCTATGAGGCGCAGCCCAGGCCCATGGTCGTCTGCGGCGCGCAGGGGAAGGACGAGCCTGCCACGGAGGCCTCCGTGATGAAAGCCTGGCTGGAGCAAAGGGGTGTCAGCCCCGAGCATATCCTGGCGGATGAGCAATCCTTCAACACCAGACAAAATCTGGAGAACGCGAAAAAGCTGCTGGGTGAGCATGTGACGCAGGTGCTGATCATCACCAGTGACTATCACCTGCCCCGGGCCATGGACATCGCCAAGGACGCCGGTCTGAAGCCCTCGGGCATGGGCAGCCCCATTCTGCCCGAATACTGGCTGAAAAACCACGCCAGGGAGACCTTGGCGTGGGGGAAATACTATGTCAATAAGTTTCTGCCCTTTATACCGATAGAATAGCTACTGGATCATCTCATGCGCCAGGCACTCTGTGATCAGGGGCAGGCGCTTTTTTTTGTCTCCCAGCACCCACATCAGCTTGGTGAGGGCGGCCTCCGTGGTCATGTCGTGCGCGCCCCAGATGTTGGTCTTCAGCACCTTGCGGCCCACCTCATAGATGGAAAAATCGGCTCTCTCGTACAGGCACTGGGTGGTTACAAAGGTCAGGATGCCGTGATCGCTCAGCGCCTCCAGGCTTTCCAGCAAGTTGCGGCGGATATAGTGCAGTCCGCCCAGGCCGAAGGCCTCGATCACCAGGCCCTGGTAGCCCGCGCGCAGGATATGATGGAAGATCTCGGGATCGGTGCCGGGCACCAGCTTCAATAAAAATACGCGGGGGTCGATGCGCAGCTGTTCCTCGGAGGGTATGAACAGATCTTTCGTCCGGGCCTTGTCCCCGCCGGACTGCATGTGGAGCCCCTCCGCGTCAAAATAGCCGACGGCAGGCGCGTTGATGCTGTCAAAGGCGTCAAAACCGAGCGTCCTCATCTTGACCGCGCGGGTGCCGTAGATCAGCTTATGATGAAAGCAGATGTAGATACCGGCCGGGGCCGCGGCGGCGGCCATGAAGGCCTCCGTCAGGTTGCCGGGCGCGTCCGAGTGGGGGTGACCCAGCGGCAGCTGGCTGCCCGTCAGCACCACCGGCACGCTGAGCCCCCGCAGCATAAAGCTGAGGGCGGAGGCAGTATAGGCCATGGTATCGGTGCCGTGGGTGATGACGATGCCTTCGCAGCTTTTCGCGGCTTCCAGGACGGCAAGGGCCAGCTCCTGCCATTCCTCGGGCTGTATGTTGCTGGAGTCCAGCGAAAACACGTCTCTGGCTGTGATATCGGCCAGTTTATGCAGGTTGGGGCAGGCGGACAAAAGATCCTCCGCCCGCATCCCCGGAGCAAGGCCCGAGGGCGTCTGCAGGCTGGCAATGGTACCGCCTGTGGCCAAAAGCGTGATTTTGGGCGGCATAGGCGCCTCCTTTGAATGTGTTTGATTGGCATGAAGATAGCATGAAAGCCCGGCACTGTCAAAGCAAAGCAAGGGACGGCCGGTGTCAGGATGATGCAGGCTCATCTTGCGGCTGCTCACCGCCTTTCCTTGAACAGGCATAATTAAGGCCTGAGAGGAAAGGGCGGTTCTGTCCAAATGCAGGCAGTCATGGTATACTACAGGGGATTCATTATGGAATTCTGACAAGGGGGGCGTATGAAGCGGCTTTCAAAGCAGTCCAGAGGCAGGCTTTTGAGCATCGCGTTTATTGCCCTCACCTTTGTTTTTGTTCTCGTCTTTATATTTGTGACCGGCGATCTGGATCAGATCGGCCAGGCCTTTCGATCCATCAATCCCTACTGGTTCGCGGCGGCGATAGGCTGTTTTGTTGTGCAGGCTTTTTTCGAGGGCTGGTCGCTCAGCCTGTTTTTCAGTTTCTATGGGATCAAGCTGAAGCTCGGCCCAGGTATCCTGGTGGGTTTGCTCGGTATGTATTATGGCGCGATCACGCCGGCTGCCACCGGGGCACAGCCCATGCAGGTCTTTTCGCTTAAAAAGCGCGGTGTGCCCACAGGTGTCGCAAGCTCTGTGCTGGCGGTCAAGTTTTTTTGCTGGCAGCTGTCTTTCATGCTGGCAGGCACCGTGCTGTGGATGATGCACGGCCGGCTGGTCTATGACACCATCGGGACGGCGGGCGTATGGCTGATGATCGTCGGCTATCTGATCAATTTCCTGATGGTCGGCGCTGTGATCCTGCTGGCCATCAGCCGCAACATGGTGCGGGCCATCATCATTTTTTTCGTTAAGCTGGCTCATCGCTTGCGCTATGTCAAGGATGTGGCCAAGACATCCTCCCGCTGGGATGCCGCTTTGCACGAGTTTCACTCCAGTGTGGAGATGATCACCAAGCGTCCTTTGCAGTTTTTGATCATTTTTGTGATCGCTCTGATCGAGTCGGTAGCCCTGCAAAGCGTTGTCTATTTTGTCTACCGGGGTTTCGGGCTTAACGAGCACAGCTATATCACGCTCATCACCATTCAGTTCCTGCTGTATATTGTCGCTTCCAGCACGCCTCTTCCCGGAGATTCGGGGGCGCAGGAAGGCGGCTTTTATTTCTTCTTTGAAAGGTTTTTTCCTCAGAACACTATTTTCGCCGCGCTGATCCTCTGGCGCTTCATTACATTTTATCTTCAGATATTCTCCGGCTTTACGGCTGCCTTGATCGATCAGGCGCTCACCGGCCGCATGCTTAAAAAAAGGATGGCCGAATCACGGCAGCCGGATGAAGGGGAAGAGGCTTCCGGATTTGATGAGACATTCGCTCATCAGGAGAAGCTTGACAAAGAACCAATATAAGGGGCAATATGATAAAAGGCAGGCTATCATATCGGGTCTTTTATTGATTTTTGCTGCCTGAAGGGATATGAAAGCATGAGGAAAACCAAAATTGTCTCGACCCTGGGGCCGTCTTCCGACAGCTACGAAGTTGTCAAAGCTTTGGCCAAAGCGGGGATGAATGTTGCCCGCTTCAACTTTTCTCACGGGACACAGGAAAGCCACCTGGCTACCTTTCGTGTCGTCAGCCGCGTGAGAAGCGAGCTGCACCTGCCCATCGCCACCCTGCTTGACACCAAGGGGCCTGAGATCCGCCTGAAAACCTTCAAAAACGGGCGGGTCACCCTGAAGGAGGGCAGCAGGTTCACCCTGACGACGCGGGATGTGGAAGGCGACGAGAGCATCGTCAGCATCACGCACATGGACCTGCCCCGGGACCTGGGCGGACAAAATCGAATTTTGATCGATGATGGCCTTGTGGAACTTCGGGTCGAAGAAAAGACAGACACCGACATCATCACCCATGTCGTGGCGGGCGGAGAGATATCCGACCGCAAGGGCGTCAATGTCCCGGGCGTACGGTTTTCCATGCCCTACATCAGCGAAAAGGACAAGGATGACGTGCTGTTCGGCATCCGTACCGGGTTTGACTATATCGCGGCCTCCTTTGTCAGGAGCGCGGAGGATGTCCACGCCATGCGCCGCCTGCTTGACGAACACGGCGGAGCGCATGTGCGCATCATCGCTAAAATTGAGAACGCTGACGGGGTGGACTGCATTGAGGAGATCATCGCTGCCTCAGACGCCGTCATGATCGCGCGCGGTGATATGGGCGTTGAGATCCCCTTTGAGGAGATCCCGATCATTCAAAAGAAGATCATCAAAGCAGCCACCATGGCGGGACGCCAGGTCATCACGGCCACCCAGATGCTGGAAAGCATGGTGCACAGCCCGCGGCCTACCCGGGCCGAGATCACCGATGTGGCTAACGCCATCTACGACGGCACCAGCGCCACCATGCTGTCGGGCGAGACGGCCAGCGGCAAATATCCCGTGGAGGCAGTCGCCACCATGGCGCGTATCGCCGAGCGGGCGGAGCGGGACATCGATTACCGCAAACGCTTTTTGGAGCGCAGCATTTCAGAGAGCAGCGAGACCGTCACCGACGCCATCTCCCATGCTACCTGCCTGATCGCGCTGAACATGCACGCCGCGGCGATCGTGACTGTGACAAAGTCCGGCACGACGGCCAAGATGATCAGCCGTTTCCGGCCCGATATGCCCATTATTGCCTGTACGCCGGACGCCTCTACCTACAGGCAGCTGAGCCTCTCCTGGGGCGTGACTCCGATCCAGATCGGGGAAGAGCGCATCACCGACGTGCTGTTTGACCACGCGGTCGATGCCTCGCTGGACACCGGCCTGCTGAAGAAGAGCGACCTTGCCGTCCTGACCGCGGGCGTGCCGCTTTCCGTCAGCGGCACCACCAACCTGATCAAAGTAGTGCATGTATCGTAAGGATGCCCGGTTTCTCTGCCGCGGGAAGTTCCTGACGCGTGCAGCTCTTTTCATCGGAGCGTGACAGAAAAACGAACAATACAGGTGTTTTGTGATGAGAAGTTCAGCTTAACCGGGCTGAACTTCCTTTTTTGCCTCACAAAGGCATTGACAAGGCCTTTCACGCGTGGTAATATCCGCAAGGTTCCATAACGGCGCGGTCACCACTGTCCCGGATACGAACATCAAGCGCTGCGCCGTCCGTCATCGGGGCGGTTTTTTTTAAGCCGCTCAAGCATGTCCGCAGACGCGATTTGAAAGGAGCAAGTGAATGACACAGCCCAAAGTACTCGGTTATCTGCCAGATGAAAAGCCTTCGCTTGGCAAACTCATCCTCTATGCCATACAACAGGTCATTGTCATGTTTCCCGCGACCGTTACGGTGGCCCTGATCACCGGCTTTCAGGTATCGACAACCATTTTTGCAAGCGGACTGGCGACAGTCTGCTTTATTTTGATCACCGGCCGCAAGATTCCGATGTACTACGGAAGCTCCTTTGCCTATTTGACAGCCTTTGCCAGCATGATCGCGGCGGAGGGCTCCGCCGAGCAGATTGCCCAGCTGCAAGCCACCGGCATCCTGCCGGCAGAGCTGATCAGCTACGCGCAGTTCGGCATCATTTTTTCCGGGTTTGTCTCGATCGCGGCGGGCCTGCTGGTACGCTGGGGCGGCATGAAGGCGGTGGAGAGGATCCTGCCCGCCACGGTGACCGGCCCCGTGGCCATGATCATCGGCCTGACGCTTGCCGGCAATGCCATGATGGACGCGGCGCCGCAGGCCGGACAGGGCCAGGCGGTATGGATCGTCTCCCTGGTGACCCTGCTGTCGACCGTCATCTACAGCCGCAAGCTTAAGGGCTTTCTGGGCCAGCTGCCGCTGCTGCTGGGGGCTTTGACCGGCTGTGTGACAGCAGGCCTGCTCTATGCCTTTGACCCCGTGAACCTGAACTTTTTCCGCCAGATCAGCCGGGCGGCGCTGGATGCCAGCACCTGGAAGCTGGGCGACGGCGGCATTTTCGCCCTGCCGGCCTTTACTCTGCCCAGGGTGAGCTGGGCGGCCGTTGCCGCCATCATGCCCATCGCTATCGCGACCATCCCCGAATCCACCGCTCATATCTATCAGCTGGATATCTATGTGGATGACCTGGCCAAGCGAAAAGGCCGCGGCTGCTACGGCATCGACAAACTGCTGGACCGCAACCTGATCGGCGACGGCATCTGCGACATGATCTCGGGCGCCGTCGGCGGCCCCGCCGGCACCAACTACGGCGAAAACATCTCCACCATGGCGATCACCAAGGTGTTCTCCGTGCCGGTGATGGCCGCGGCCGGCATCGTCGCGATGGTCATCAGCTGCTTCACTCCTCTGATCAAGATCATCTACGGCATCCCCACCTCGGTCATCGGCGGGCTTGAGATCTACCTGTTTGGCGCCATCGCGGCCCAGGGCATCGCCATCCTGATCGACAAGAAGGTCTCCATGTTCGACGCGAAGAACATTGCCGTCATCGCGACCATCATGACCTTCGGCCTGGGCGTCAACTATGCCTTTGGCGGCAACATCAACATGTTCGGCCTGAATGTCCCCGCCGTCGCGGGCGCCGCGATCCTGGGCATCATCCTGAACTTCATCCTCAGCATCGGGGAGAAGCACGAAGAAGTGGCGGACACGCAATCCGCCTGATGCCGGCATGCATAATAGTGAAAACCCGCCGCAGTACTGCGGCGGGTTTTCGTTGTAAGGGGCTTGGTTTTTAATCAGTACAGGCCGAAGGCCGCGAATATGATCGCTGCAGCCGTGGCGATGACGGGCATGAGCAGGGACACGACCATGATGTCGATGTAGGAGTCCTTGTGGGTCATGCCGGTGTTGTTGAGCAGTGTGAGCACAGCGCCGTTATGGGGCAGGGTGTCCAGACCGCCGGAGGACAGGGATGCGATGCGGTGGAAGGCAGCGGGGGCGATACCGGTCTGTATGGACAGATCCATGTATTTCGCGCCAAGCGCTTCCAGCGCGATGCCCATGCCGCCCGAGGCGGAACCGGTTGCGCCGGCCAGGATGTTGACGGCAATGGCCAGGGAGATCAGCGGGCTGCCGGGAACCGCCAGGATCCATTCCACCAGGGTGGCGAAGCCGGGGACAGCGCGTACAACACTGCCGAAGCCGACGGCTGCGGCCGTGTTGAGGATCGCGCCGATCGCGCCCTGGGTGCCCTTGGTGACGGATTTGATGAAGATCGTGCGCCTGTTCAGGTTCAGCACCATGACCAGGACGATGCCGACCAGCAGAGCGATGACGATGTTGCGCGCGTCCGCCTTATCATAGCCGATGAGCGGCGGGATGAAGTTCAGGAAGATGACGACGACGACCAGGGGGATGATGGAGATCAGCGCCGAGGGCAGGGCCTTGCTGCTGTCCAGCTGGGCGGCAAATTCGGCGGAAGGCTCGGTGAACACATCCCCTGCGGCCGTTCTTTTCTTCCGGCGCCATTCAAGGTAGAGCAGGCCGCCGCAAAAGAGAATCAGTGTCGCCACGATGCCCATGATGGGGGCGGCGGAGGGCGTGGTGCCGAAGTACTTCATGGGGATCAGGTTCTGGATCTGGGGGGTGCCGGGGATAGCGGTCATGGTGAAGGTGAAGGCGCCCAGGGCGATCGCGCCGGGGATCAGCTTGCGGGAGATGTTGGCCTCACGGAAGATCGCCAGGGCCAGGGGATAGATGGCGAACACCACGACGAACAGGCTGACGCCGCCAAAGGTGAGCACCGCGCAGCCCAGAACGATGGAGGCGATGGCGCTTTTGGGGCCGAGCTTTTTGACCAGCCAGATGGCGATGGATTCCGCGGCGCCGGTCTGCTCCATCAGGTTGCCGAAGATGGCGCTGAGCATGAAGGCGGGGAACCAGCTTTTGATAAAGCCGACCAGGCCGTCCATATAGGGGCCCATATAGGTCTGAATGATATCCAGCCCGCCGGTGAGGGCGACGACCGCCGCGCACAAAGGAGCGATCCAGACGATGGAATAGCCCTTATACGCCAGGAACATCAGAAGGGCGAGGCCCAGGAAAATACCGATTGTGCTTAACATATCTTATCCTTCTTTCAGAAAAACAGTGAGCAGCCTCAGGCGGCGGTCCATCCGCCGTCGATGGTGAAGGCGGTGCCGGTCATCATGGCAGCGGTATCGGTGCACAGGAACTCGACCAGCTCGGCGACGTTCTCGGGGGTCAGCATCTTCTTAATGGCAGCCTTTTGCAGCATGATCTTGCTGACGACCTCGCTCTCGGGGATAGCGTGGTTGACCGCCTGGTCATGGATCTGCTTGTCCACCAGGGGGGTGCGCACATAGGAGGGGCAGATGGAGTTGACGGTGATGCCGTCGGGCGCGCCTTCCAGCGCCGCCACCTTGGTCAGGCCCATCAGACCGTGCTTGGCCGAGACATAGGCCGACTTGAACTCGCTGGCGACCAGGCCGTGGATGGAGTTGATGTTGATGATGCGCCCCCACTGGTTTTCCTTCATCGAAGGCCAGACATATTTCATCAGCTGGAAGGGTGAGGTGAGCATCAGGTTGATCATAAAGTCCCACCTGTCCTCATTGAAGTCTGCGATGGGGGAGACGGTCTGGATGCCCGCGACATTGACCAGCACGTCCACGCCGCCGAATGCTTCCAGGGCAAAATCTGCCAGGCCCTTATTGCCTTCGCGCTTGCTCAGATCGGCCACATAGTACTTCGCGCCGATCTTTTCTGCCTGTTCTTTCAGGGACGCCTCGTTGACGTCCGCCATGACGACCTGCGCATCTCTTGCGCGCAGCAGCTGGGCGATGGCCAGGCCGATGCCGCTGGCGGCGCCGGTCACGATAGCTCTTTTACCTTTTAACATTGTGTTATTCCTCCACTTTCATATCTATCAGTAAATCTGAAACGATCAGATTTGCTTCGGTAGCAGCCTGCACCTCAGGGACTGTATACTGGGGGTTGATTTCCTTGAGCAGGAAGCCCTCGGGGGTCACTTCGATGACGCCCATTTCGGTGATGATCAGGTCCACCTCGCCCACGGCAGTCAGGGGCAGGGAGCACTGCTTGAGCAGCTTGGGGCTGCCCTTGACGGTATGCTCCATGGCGACGATGACTTTTTTCGCGCCGCTGATCAGGTCCATGGCACCGCCCATGCCGGGCACCATCTTGCCGGGGATCATGTAATTGGCGATATTGCCCTTCTCGTCCACCTGCAGCGCGCCCAGCACGGTGACATCCACATGGCCGCCGCGGATGATGCCGAAGGAGGTGCCGCTGTCAAAGAAGCAGCCGCCCTTGACCAGGGTGACGGGCATGCCGCCCGCGTTGGTGATGTGGGGGTCAGCCTTACCCTCTTCGGGGGCCGGGCCCAGGCCGATAAAGCCGTTTTCGGACTGGAACATGACGGCCTTGCCTTCGGGCACGTAGTTGGCGACCATGGTGGGCAGGCCGATGCCCAGGTTGACCAGGTTGCCGTCCTGCAGCTCGCGGGCCACACGCTTGGCGATCAGTACTTTGTTATCCATTACAAGCTCCTCCCGTCCAGCAGATAGTTGACGAATACACCGGGCGTATGGACGGTGTCGGGGTCAAGTTCGCCCGCCTCCACGATTTCCTCGACCTCGGCAATGGTGATCTTGCCGGCGGAGGCGCCGATGTTGTTGAAGTTGCGCGTTGAGCCGTGGAAGAAGAGGTTGCCGTGCGTATCGGCCTTGCTGGCCCAGACCAGGGCCACATCGGCGAACAGGGGCTTTTCAAGAAGGTACTCCACCCCGTCGACTACGACGGTCTGCTTGCCTTTGGCGACCTCGGTGCCAAGGCCGGTGCGGGTGAGCACGCCGCCCAGGCCGTAACCGGCAGCACGGATCTGCTCGATCATGGTGCCCTGGGGGATCAGCTCAACCTCTGTTTCGCCGGCCATCATCTGGCGCCCGGTTTCCTTATTGGTGCCGATGTGTGTGGCCATGATCTTGCTGAACTGGCGGTTCATCACCAGCTTGCCCACGCCGACCTCGGGAAAACCGGTGTCATTGCAGATGAGGGTGAGGTTCTTGGTGCCGCGTTTGACCAGCGCGTCGATCAGCCTGTGGGGGCTGCCCACGCCGAGGAAGCCGCCGATGAGGATGGTGTCGCCATCCTTGATGAGGTCGATGGCTTGTTCAATATTGATCTGTTTGTTCATGTTATGTCCTTTCAATCAGCATGGAGATGCCTTGGCCGCCGCCGATGCACAGGGTGGCCAAGCCCTTTTTCGCACCGCGCTTTTGCATTTCATGGACCAGGGTTACAAGGATGCGGGCGCCGCTTGCGCCGATGGGGTGGCCCAGCGCGATGGCGCCGCCGTTGACGTTGACGATGTCTTCTCTCAGGCCGAGGGTGCGCAGTACGCTCAGGGCCTGGGCGGCAAAAGCTTCGTTCGCTTCTATGAGATCCAGATCGCCGACCTGCCAGCCTGCCTTTTCAAGGACCTTTTGCGTAGCGGGGATGGGGCCTGTTCCCATGACGGAGGGCTCGACTCCCGCGCTCGCGCAGGCCCTGACGGTAGCCAGAGGGGTGATGCCGAGTTCCCTGGCCTTGTCGGCGCTCATCAGGATCACCAGGGCACTGCCGTCATTGATGCCGGAAGCATTGGCCGCGGTCACTTTGCCGTCGGACTTGAAGGCGGGGCGCAGCTTCTGCATGTCTTCGATCTTTGCGCCAAAGCGCGGATACTCGTCGCGGTCGACCACCTTGGGCTCACCCCTGCGCTGGGGGATGTGCACCGGAACGATCTCTTCGACAAAGCGCCCGCCCGTGACGGCAGCTTCTGCTTTGTTCTGGCTGGACAGGGCCAATTGGTCCATATCTTCGCGGCTGATGTCATATTCCTCCGCGATATTCTCCGCGGTGATGCCCATGTGTACGCCGCTGAAGGCATCCGTCAGGCCGTCCAGCACCATGCTGTCCACCAGCTTCGCGTCGCCCATGCGCTTGCCCCAGCGGGCGTCGGGGCTCAGGTAGGGCGCCTGGCTCATGTTCTCGGCGCCGCCTGCCGCTACGATGTCCGCGTCGCCCAGCATGATGGCCTGCGCGGCCAGCTGCACGGCCTTGAGGCCGCTGCCGCAGACTTTATCGACGACAAAGCTCGGCTTTTCAACGGGAATGCCTGCCTTGACGGCGGCCTGGCGCGCGATGTTCTGCCCCTGTCCATAGCCCAGCACATTGCCCAGGATCACTTCATCCACCCGGTGGGGAGCAATGCCGGCTTTGTCGAGCAATGCTTTCAACAGGCTGCCGGCCAGGTCCGCCGCGCTGACGTCCTTGAACGCGCCGCCAAAAGACCCGATCGGGGTTCTGCCTGCCGCAGCAATAATAACTTCTCTCATTCAATCTTCCTTTCTTGACTGATTATTTTGCTTGACGTACAATAGCTGCATTATGGAGGGATGGACAATCTGTCGTCTAATACTGATTAGTTATCAATCTATAAGTTTTATTGATAGTATGAAAGGTGATTCATATATAAATCGTATGAAATGTAAAGCATATGGATATACGGCAATTAAAATATTTTATTGAAATCGTTCACTCGAATTTCAATCTTTCCGCCGCCAGCATGAAACTGAACATATCGCAGCCAGCCCTTTCGATGCTGATCAAGAAATTTGAGCAGAATG
This sequence comes from uncultured Christensenella sp., assembly GCA_964630465.1. Lineage (GTDB taxonomy): Bacteria > Bacillota > Clostridia > Christensenellales > Aristaeellaceae > UBA1038. The sequence goes on along the minus strand of CAZVUU010000063.1, from coordinate 777 downwards.
AAAATACCAAAATTTTTCAGCGCAACAGGGGGAGCATCAGCGGCCTGACTTCTGTGGGAGAGAACTTTTACAACCACGCGCTGCGCGTGGTGGACGCCTACGAGCAGATGTACGGGGACCTCAGGCGCAGCATCGCGGCGCTCAACGGCCATATGCGCCTCGGGATTCCGCAATTGGTCGTGACCGTATTGTGCACGGAGTTTTTAGGGAGCCTGGTGTCCAAGTACAATAAAGCGACATTTACGGTCGATGAGGCGGGCGCACACGATTTAAAAAAGAAACTGATGCTGGGCGAAATCGATTCGGCCTTCCTGCTGGGGCCCACGGGCCTTGACCCGCAGAATTTTCATGAAACAGAGGTTGAACATGATGAACTGAGGGTCTATATGTCCGCGGAGCATCCGCTGGCCGGCAAGGACAGGCTGAAGTGGCGCGACCTGTCGGGGTACAGCCTGGTCACCTTTGACGACACCTACATGATCCACCATAAAATGATCCAGAAGCTCAACACCTATCATGTGAACGCGCGCGTTGCCATGACGAGCAAATCCTGGGATTTTCTGCTCGAATCCGTGCGCCACAGCGACCACATCACCATGCTGCCGGCACCGATTTCGCAGTATTACAACCTTCAGGACATGCGCGAGCTGAAGATCGAAGATCCGATCCTCTGGCAGGTGATGTACACTTATCCGATCAAATCCTATTACAGCCGCATCGAAAAGGTGACGCACCAGGAAGTGGTCGAATATTTTATTCATGACGAAGGATCAAATC
>CAZVUU010000062.1:0-14147 GCA_964630465.1 uncultured Christensenella sp. | reverse complement strand
AAATGTCCAGGCAGCTGGATACCGAAAAAAAGCAGGCCCAGCGCCGCTGGGCCGCCCAGGAAAAGATACTGCAGAAGGTGACCAGCAGCCTCTACGGCATGAGCGGCGACCTGCAGGGCATCGCGGGCAAGGAGATCATCGCGCTGCCCGGGATAGACGATGAAGCCTGAATAGCGGGAAAAATATCCCCCGAATGCAAAGGCAGGAAAGCATGCTGCTCGCATGCTTTCCTGCCTTTTTGATTCTGTACGCCAGCCCGGTGCCCTCGGCGCGTTTTTCCCTTTGCAGACAGACCGGGGCTGCCGGGAGCCTGATTATTTGATGCCGAAGACGCCCAGGATGTTTCTTGTGATGGAGCGGCCGACAGTGTAGCCGGCCCCGGAGGCGGTGGAGCGGGTAAAGCTTTGCAGCATGCGCTCGGCAGTGGTCGGCTGCTGCTTGGGCTCCTTCGCTGCCTTTGGCGCCTTCGCGGGCGCGGGGGCGGGCGCGACAGCCTGGGGCTCGTACTGGCCCGTCTGCGGGTTGTAGATCAGCACCGGCGGGGCCTGAGGCGGCACGGCGGGCTGCTGAGGCCGGACGGGTGCCGGCACCTGCGGCTGCGGCGCGTAGACCGTCTGGGGCTGCACGGGCTGGGCATAAGCGACAGGCTGCTGCATATCGCGCTCCACATACTCGCCGCTGACCGGGTCATAGACCTTGAAGGTCATGGCCTGAACGGGCTGCGGGGCCGGTTCCTCCTGCAGCGCCTGCTGCAGAGGAATCTGCTGCAGCACGTTTGTCTGCTGGACGCCGGCCGAGGCAAAGCGGCTGCTGAGGATCTCATAAGCGCTCTCGCGGTCGAAGGTGTCTTCGTACTTGCCCTTGAGGTCGCTTGCGTCGATCAGCTCCTTACGCAGGTGATCGCTGATGACCCCGATGGCGGCCTGGGGCGGCAAGATGGTGGCGCGCTGGGCGACGGAAGGGCTGCCGTCCTCCTGCAGGAAACTGAGCAGCGCCTCGCCGGTGGCCAGATTGGTGATGGCCTCCTGCGTGTCAAAGGCGGGGTTTGCCCGGAAGGTTTGAGCAACGGCCGTGATCACCTTTTGCTCTGCCGGGGTGAAGGCGCGCAGCGCGTGCTGCACCCGGGCGGATAGCTGGCCCAGGATGTTCGTGGGCACATCCGTCGGGTTCTGGGTGATAAAGAACACGCCCACGCCCTTGGAACGGATCAGGCGGATGGTCAGCTGGATCTTGTCCAGCAGCTCCTTGGGGCAGTCTTCGAACAGCAGGTGCGCCTCGTCAAAGAAAAACACCATCTGAGGCAGTTCCTCATCGCCGCGCTCGGGCAGCAGTTCATAGAGCTCACCCAGCATCCACAGCATGAAGGCGGAGTAGAGCGCGGGCCGCAGGAAGAGCTTGTCGGCGGACAGGATGTTGATCATGCCGCTGCCCTGGCCGTCGCGCACGAACCAGTCGGCGATGTTGAGCGCCGGCTCACCGAAGAAATCGTTGCCGCCCTGATCCTCAAGCACCGCGATGGCGCGCTGAATGGCCCCGATGGTGGCCTTTGAGATGTTGCCGTAGCGCAGGGTATAGTCCTGCGCCCGGTCGCCCACATAGGCCAGCATCGCCCGCAGATCCTTGAGGTCGATCAACAGCAGGCCTTCTTCATCCGCGATACGGAACACCAGGTGCAGCACGCCCGACTGCGTGTCGTTGATCTGGAGCATCCGGGCCAGCAGCAGCGGGCCCATCTCGGATACTGTGGCGCGCACAGGGTGGCCGGACTGGCCAAAGACATCCCAGAAGGTGACGGGGCAGGCCCTGTTGGTGTAGTTGGTGAGCCCGACCTGCTCCAGGCGCGACGCGATGTTTTCCGTCCGCTCGCCCGGCTTTGCAAGGCCGGCCAGATCACCTTTGACGTCCGCCATGAAGACGGGCACGCCCAGCTGTGAAAAGCCTTCCGCCAATACCTGCAGGGTGACAGTCTTGCCCGTGCCGGTCGCACCCGATATCATACCGTGACGGTTGGCCATTTTGGGCAGCATGCAGACGGCACCTTCCGCGCTGGTGCCGATCCAGATTTTGTTGTTTAAAAGCATCCCCTTGTTTCCTCCTTTTATACGATGGCTTACATCACTGATTTGTCCAATTATCAAGCATTATATCACAAAAATCTTGTATCTTATATCTCCGCATGCGGTCTTTGCATCACCATGGCCGCCGCCTGCGCCGATATGCCCTCGCCCCGGCCCTCAAAGCCCAGGCGCTCGGTGGTGGTCGCCTTCACGGACACGCGATCCATCGGGATGCCAAGCGCCCGCGCCAGGTTCTCACGCATCCGGGGGATATAGGGCAGCAGCCTGGGCCGCTGCGCCGCGATGGTGATGTCGCAGTTAAACGGCGCAAAACCCCGCTCAGCCATACGCCGCACAACTTCCCGCAGGAGGCTGATGGAGTCGGCGCCCCGGAAGCGCTCATCGCTATCCGGGAAATGCGCCCCGATGTCCCCCATCGCGCAGGCGCCCAGCAGGGCGTCCGTCAGCGCGTGGGCGCCCACATCCGCGTCGCTGTGGCCGAGCAGGCCCTTATCATGAGGGATCTCCACCCCGCAGAGGATCAGCTGCCTGCCTTCGGCCAGCCTGTGCACATCATAGCCCAGCCCGACGCGGGGCAGCTGCTGCGGCGACAGGATATCCTCCGCCCGTTCAAGGTCACCCGGATAGGTCAGCTTGATGTTATGCCGCTCGCCTTCGACAAGGTATACCGGTATGCCCAGGGCCTCCACCAGCGAAGCGTCATCGGTCGCGGGACCGCTTTGTTTCATGTATGCTTCCTCCAGCAGGCGCCTGTCAAAGCCCTGCGGGGTCTGCACCGCGCGCAGGGCGCTTCTGTCCAGCGTTTCAAAGGCACATCCGGCCCCGTCCACGCGCTTGACCGTATCGCTCACAGGCAGGGCCGGCACGCCGGACCCGTATCTCGTCGCGCTGTCGATCACAGCCCGGATCAGCCGCTCGCTGACCATGGGCCTTGCCCCATCGTGTACCAATACGGTCCGACAGACATCGGGCAGGGCGAGCAGCGCGTTTTTGACGCTCTCGCTCCTGTCCCGGCCGCCTTCAACATAGGCATGGACGGGAATATCCTCCCTCTCCATTGCCCGGCGGATCAGCGGGATATCCTCCGCCCTGGCCGAGACGATCAGGCCATCGCACAGCCCCGAAAAAGGTGCCGCGCTGCAGCAGATAACAGGCCGCCCGCCGAGCGTCTGCAGGGTCTTGACGGCCGCGCCGCCCATGCGGCTGCCGCTGCCCCCCGCCGCGATAATGGCAAAGCAGCTCATGCCTCACCCTCCCCCGACAGGCGGCGGATGATGAACTCGTAAATATCCTGCGCGTTATCCATCCAGCGGTCGCGAAAGCGTGCCGCCAGCTCCGCCGTCGGCAGGCTGAGGTCGATGGACAGCAGGGGCATCTTCTGCTCATTGATCTGCATGCTGACGTGGTATTCATTGCCCTCATCATGCACGATACGGGCCGATTTTTCGCGCTCCCGGCTGATCCGCTCACGAAAAAGAGGAGCCGTTTCATCTACCTTGTCCATCAGGCTTTGAGGCGCCATTGATGAAAGCAGGGCCAGCGCCTCTTCTCCCGCCGGGGTGATCTCATACAGATCGTCGGCCACCTGCGGGCTTCTGGCCACCTGCCCCGCGTCACGCAGATCAAACAAGGCTGTCTGCAGATCGAAATAGTTCATGATGTCGGTGTCGACCATAAAGGCGATCAGCTGCAGGTTGCCGCACTCACCCAGCCGGTCCAGGGCATACAAAGTGAGCACCTTGCGCGCTATATCTCCCAGACGGTGCTGCGGCAGGTCCGCCATGTCCTCACCTCCATGATGTCTGTCCTTGCATTATATCATAAGATTTCTGCCGAGTCCTCTTTTTGCGCAGAGAAACACAGGCGAAAGAACATGAAAGATGATTCATAAAACTATTGACAATTTTATATCTTAGTGCTACAAATATAGTTAGAAAGTTAACTTTCTAACAGCGCTTTGAGGAGGACACCATGACCGGCAAAACCATTCGGGACATGCAGGTGGGCGACAGGGCCGTGCTGCGAAAGACTTTTTTGGAAGATGATGTAGCCGAGTTCGCCAAGGTATCAGGCGACTCAAACCCGGCGCATATGGATGAAAGCTACGCGAAGACCACACCGTTTAAAACACGCATCGTTCACGGCATGCTGGCGGGATCGCTGTTCAGCGCGCTGCTGGGCACCGATCTGCCGGGCGTGGGCACCATCTACACGGGGCAGACCCTCAAGTTCACCCGCCCGGTTCATTTCGGTGAAGAGATCACTGCCACCGTGACCGTGAAGGAGCTGAACACGGAGCGAAACCGCGCCGTATTCGAATGCCTGGCCGTCAACCCCCGAGGTGAGCCCGTGATCGTGGGCGAGGCCACCGTGATGCCGCCCAGGGCCTCATAAGGCTGATCAGCCGTCAGCAAAAGCCCGGAGAAGCCTTCCCTGAATGACTTCTCCGGGCTTTTGATAATTGCCTGCTTGGGCCGGGGTTTTGTGGTTTGGATCGGTTTTACACGCCCTGCCAGAATGCCCGGATATGACCGGCAATGTCCTCTCCCCGCGCCTTTGTCACGCGCCAGTGAGGCGGCAAAAGCCTCCGGTAGCCCGGCTGGCCGTAACGGTCGTCGCACAGCAAGAGCACACCCCGGTCATTTTCCGACCTGATCAAGCGGCCGGCCGCCTGCAGCACCTTGTGCATGCCGGGGTAGCGGTAGGCGATGTCAAAGCCATTGAGGCCTCTATGCCCCGCATGCTCACGGATGGCGTCGCGCTCGGGCCCGATCTGAGGCAGGCCAACGCCCACAACGCATACGCCGATCAACGCGCTGCCCGGCAGGTCGATGCCCTCCGAGAAGATGCCGCCCAGCACGCACAGAGCCATCAAGGGCTTGTCGTCGCGGGTAAAGGCGCCGATGAAGTCCGCCCGCATCGCTTCATCCATGCCCGCCTCCTGCACCATCAGGGGCAGGTCGTTCAGCTTTTCCGCCACCATGCTCATGTAGAGGTAGGAGGGGAAAAATACGGCGTATTTGCCCGGCCTTCCTTCAAACATGGCCCGCGCGGCGCCGGCGACAGCATCGGCCGTATCCGCGCGCTGCCGGTAGCGGGTGTTGAGCGGCACATGCAGGCACAGCAGATGCTCCGGCGGGAAGGGAGAGGGCAGCTCAAAGCAGGCATCCTCATTATCCCCTCCAAGCAGCTCCGCCATCCGGGACAGCGGCGAGAGGGTGGCCGAATAGCAGACAAATCCGCTCAGCTTCTCCGTCGTCTTCTTCAGATAGGGCGTAAAATCGAGGCACAGCAGGCGCAGAGCCTGCTCTTTTCCTTCAGGCCTGATGAGAAGCTTGTACTGTTCAGGCTCGGCCGACCGGCGCCTCAGCGCGTCATAAAAACCCAGCAGCTCGCGGGAAAAGCTTCCGTCCCCCGCAGTCTCGGGGTAAAGCCGCAGCCCCTCCAGCACATGATCCACGGCCAGACAGAGATCGTCCGAGGCGGGTTCTTCCTCCGTAATACCGCGCAGTGCCTCCAGCAGCCCGGTGGCCCGCTTGTAAACAGCATGCCCCCGGCCGAAGCGCCTGCCGACCTCCCGACGGAATCCTGCCAGCTGGGTGCCCGACAGGCTCCCCGAGAGGCTGTCGCGCAGGCGGTCGGGCAGGTTATGCGCCTCGTCGACCAGCAGCGTCAGCTCCCCCGGACTTTCAAAAACGCGCCTGATGCGCACGCGCGGGTCAAAGGCATAGTTATAGTCGCAGATCACCGCGTCCGCCAGCTCACACAAAGCCAGGCTGAATTCAAAGGGGCACAGCTCATAGCGGTCAGCCAGCCTGATCACCGTCTCCGTATCCCAGCAGGGCTCGCGCATGGCTGCCAGCAGGCCTTTTCCCTGCCTGTCATAGTGGCCCTTGGCGCGGGGGCAGTGCACCGGGTCACAGCGGACTTCATCCATCGGGCACAGGGTTTCCCGCGCGTTCATAGTGAGGGACTTCAGCTTCAGCCCCTGCTCGCGCATGCGCGCAAACTCCTGCTCCATCGCGCGCCGGGCAGTCCCCCGGGCGGTCAGGCAGAATATTTGCTTCGTGTGCCCAAGCCCCAGGGCCTTCAGCGCCGGGTAGAGCACAGCGGCGCTTTTCCCCGTGCCGGTCGGCATCGTGGCAAACAGGCGCTTATGCCTGGTGATCGCCGTATAGACCTGAGCGGCCATTTCACGCTGGCCGCTGCGGTAGACCGGGTAGGGAAAGGGCAAGGCTTCGATGCTGTTATCCCGCCCTGCCCTGTGCCGCTGCATGCGCTTGTGCCAGACAATCCAGGCGTCCAGCAGCTCAAAAAAGACCGATTCCATCTCGGCAAAACTGTAGACCCGCTCAAAGTGGGCCTTCAATTCCCCGTGGATATCGGCATAGCTGACGCGAACGGACAGGCTCTCCGCCCCGTCCCGCAGGCAGAGCATGTAGCCGTAGCACAACGCCTGAAAGAGGTGCTCTTTTTTCGCTTCTTCGGGCGGAGTGCCGGGCGACAGCTTGATCTCTTCGATCAAAGGCGGCAAGGCATCCGCGTCATACAGGTCCATCCGGCCGGATATCTCGACGTCAACGCCCAACCGCTTTCCCCGGAACCTCAGGCCCTGCTCCCGGCTGACCCCGCTTTTTTCCTGACGCTTCAGGTGGGCCTTCCTGCCTTCCTCCATCAAAGCGGATGAAAAAGGCAGAATATCCGGCGGAAAAACGGAAAAGGCGACCAGCGCGCGTACCGACAGCCTGACCGCCGCGGGCCTTGATGCAGGGCTTCCCTTCAGATCGCTCACAGCTCTCCCTCATAGTCCACACGACTGAGGCAAAGCCCCTGCGGCGGGGCCGTCGGTCCCAGCGCCAGCCTGTCGCCGCTTGAGATGGCCTGCCGGAACACATCTTCGCTCAGGCGCCCCTGCCCCACATAGATCAATGTACCAGCGATGATGCGCACCATGTTATATAAAAAGGCGGTGCCGTAAACGGTCAGCCGCAGCTCTTCCCCCGCCCTTGAGACATCCGCGTGGTCGATGCGGCGGATCGTGGTCTTTGCCGTGCCGCCGGCCGCCTGAAAGGCAGCGAAGTCATGTTCTCCGATAAGATGCCTGCAGGCCCTTTGCATGGCCGCCTCATCAAGCTTCAGGGAGACATGGGCGCTGAGATCGCGCAGCAGTGCGCTCGGGTGGCGACGATTATAGATCAGGTAGCTGTATTCCTTGCCCCTGGCGTCAAAGCGGGCATGAAAATCCCCCGGCACTTCCTGCCCCTTGATCACGCGGATGTCGCGCGGCAGCACCGTATTGAAAGCAAAGGGCAGCTTATCCGGCGGTATCGCGGTGTTCGTATCAAAATGGGCGCGCTGCCCCAAGGCATGCACGCCCGCGTCGGTGCGGCTGGCGCCGATGATGCCGATGCGCTCGCCGCAGACCCTCTGCAGCGCTTCCTCCACCCTTTGCTGCACACTCGGCCCGTTCAGCTGCCGCTGCCAGCCGCAGTAGGCGCTGCCGTCATACTCGATGGTGATGAGGATCCGTTTAGACATAGCGCGCCATTAACAGCACCACGGCAAACAGCAGCGCCATCGAGAGCACGGCGAACAGGTCGCGCCGCCCTGCCTTCAGGATATGCAGCCTTGTCCTGCCCTCGCCGCCTCGGTAGCAGCGGCTTTCCATCGCCATGGCAAGGTCACCCGCCCGGCGGAAGGCGCTGACAAACAGCGGCACCAGCAGGGGGATCAGGGCCTTGGCGCGCTGGCGCAGGGAGCCCGAGGTAAAATCGGCCCCGCGGGCGCTCTGCGCCTTCATGATCTTGTCGGCTTCCTCTGCCAGGGTGGGGATGAAGCGCAGCGCGATGGTCATCATCATGGCCATCTCATGCGCGGGAAACTTGATCACCTTCAGCGGTGAGACCAGGCTTTCCAGCCCGTCCGTCAGCGTGACGGGCGGCGTGGTCAGCGTCATGACGCTGCTGCCCATCACCAGAAAGACCAGGCGCAGGGAGAAGTGCACGGCGTTGTTGAGCCCCTCTGCCGTCACGCGGATGAACCACAGGCGCAGAATCTCCGTCTGCCCGCTGCCGAAGAACAGGTTGAGCACAAAGGTAAACACCAGCAGGATGCGCAGCGGCCGCAGCGAGCGCAGCATCATGCGCGCAGGCAGCCCCGATACCTTGCTGGCCAGGGCGATATACAGCGCGATGGGAATATAGCCCAAAGGGGACCCAACCAGGAACACGCAGACGATGAAGGCCACCGTCAGCACGATCTTGACGCGCGGGTCCATGCGATGCACGGGACTTTGCACGGGGTAATACTGCCCCAGGGTGATATCACGAAGCATGGCCCGCACCCCCTTTCAGGTAGGCCGACAGGCTGTCCGCCAGCTCCTCCAGCTGATAGCATTCGTCAAGCTCAATGCCCGCGCCCGCCAGCATATGCCGCAGCTTGCTGGCCTGAGGCACGTCCAGGCCCATGGCAGACAGCGTCTCGACCTGAGAAAACACCTCACCCGGCTTGCCTTCCATGACCAGCTGCCCCTTCTCCAGCACCGCCACGCGCGTGGCCAGCCGGGCCACGTCGTCCATGCTGTGGGAGATCATCACCACGCTGGTGCCCTCCGCGTGCAGGCGGCGTACATCGCCCAATAAAAAGTCCCGCGCGCGGGGGTCAAGCCCCGCCGTCGGCTCATCCAGCACCAGGATGCGCGGGCGCATGGCCAGCACCCCCGCCAGCGCGACGCGGCGCATCTGCCCGCCGGACAGCTCAAATGGCGATTTTTCCGCGATCTCATCGTAGGGCAGGCCGATCTTGTCCATCGCCTCCCTGACCCGGGCGTCCACCTCGGCATCGGACAGGCCCATGTTGCGCGGGCCGAAGCCGATGTCCTTCCTGACGGTTTCCTCAAACAGCTGGTGCTCGGGGTACTGAAACACCAGGCCCACGGCAAAGCGCAGGGCGCGCTTGTCGCCGGATTTATCGTTGATATCCTGCCCGTCCAGCAGCACGCGGCCGCCCGTCGGCTGGAGCAGCCCGTTGAGGTGCTGCGCCAGCGTTGATTTGCCGCTGCCGGTGTGGCCGATCAGGGCCAGAAGGTCGTGGTCTTCGATCACCAGGCTGACATCATGCAGGGCGGTCGCCTGAAAGGGGCTGCCCTCCTGGTAGGTATGGCTGAGGTTCTCAAGGATGATGGGCAAGGGCGCGCACCTCCTTCAGCATTTCATCAATGGTGAGGATATCGCCCGAAAGCTTGATCCCCCTGTCCTGCAGCATATGGGCCAGCTGCGTCATCGGCGGCACATCCAGGCGGTATTCGCGGACCTTGTCAACCTGCGAGAATACTTCCCGCGGTGTGCCGTCCATCACCAGCCTGCCCTTGTACATCACGGCCACACGGCCTGCACGGGCCGCCTCCTCCATGAAGTGGGTGATCCACACCACGGTGACGCCGCGCTCGCGGTTCAGTTTCAGCGCCGTCTGCAGCACCTCCTGCCGGCCGGAGGGGTCGAGCATGGCGGTCGCCTCATCCAGCACGATGGCTTCCGGCTGCATCGCGAGAATCCCCGCGATGGCGATGCGCTGTTTCTGGCCGCCGCTGAGCAGATGGGGCGCGCGGTCGGCAAAGCCCGACATGTTGACGGCGCGCAAAGCTTCATCGATCAGGCCGGGCATCTCCTCCGTCGGCACGCCCAGGTTTTCAAGCCCGAAGGCCACGTCCTCGCGCACCACGGTGGCGACGATCTGGTTGTCCGGGTTTTGAAATACCATGCCGCAGCGCTTGCGGATCTCCCAGGTGTAGGTATCATCCATCGTATCCATGCCGCTGACGAAGACCTTGCCCGAGGTCGGGGTATACAGGCCGTTGAGCAGCTTCGCGATCGTTGATTTGCCCGATCCGTTGTGGCCAAGCAGGGCCACAAACTCACCCCGCTTGATATCCAGGCTGACATTGTCAACGGCAAAGGCCCCCTCCTCTTCATAGGCGAAGCTCAGATTCTGCAGGCTGATGTGCGCTTCACTCATTATGCATTCCCCCTGTTGAAGGCCGTGGCCATGTCAAAGCTGCGGTAGAACTCATCCCGGTATTCGGGCAGGCTGTCACTCAGGATGGCCTCCCGCACCTCCTGCATCAGGCGGATCAGGTAGCGCAGGTTGTGGATCGTGGCAAGTCTGGGCCCCGTGATCTCCCCGGCCTTGAACAGGTGGCGGATATAGGCGCGGGAGTGATGCCTGCAGGCAAAGCAATCGCACTCGGAGTCGATGGGCGAAAAGTCTTCTTCATACTTCTTGTTTTTGAGCACCATGCGCCCATGGCGGGTGAGCAGGGTGCCGTTTCGGGCGATGCGGGTGGCCAGCACGCAGTCAAACATATCAATGCCCCGCGCCACGCCCTCGATCAGGCAGTCGGGCGTACCCACTCCCATCAGGTAGCGCGGCTTTTTCTCATCATAATGAGGCTGCATGGCATCCAGCATATCGTACATGATGTCCTTGGGCTCGCCCACGGAGAGCCCGCCGATACCGTAGCCGATGAAGTCCATCTCCCGAAGCGCCTTGACGCTTTCGATGCGCAGGTCCTTTTCAAAGGCGCCCTGCACGATGCCGAACAGGGCCTGGTCGGGCCTGGTATGCGCCTTTTTGCAGCGCTCGGCCCAGCGGTGCGTGCGCTCCATGTTCTCCTTAGCCGTCTTGTAATCACAGGGGTAGGGGGAGCACACGTCAAAGGCCATGGCGATGTCACTGCCCAGCGCCTTCTGGATATGCATGGACTCTTCCGGCCCCATGAACAGAGCGCTTCCGTCCAGGTGGCTGCGGAAGCGGACGCCCTCTTCCTTGATCTTTCTGAGCCCCTCCAGCGAAAACACCTGGTAGCCGCCGGAGTCGGTCAATATCGGCCTGTCCCAGTTCATGAACTTGTGCAGGCCACCCGCCTTTTCGATCAGGGCCTCACCCGGCCGCAGGTGCAGGTGATAGGTATTGGAGAGGATGATCATGGCCTCCAGGCCCTTCATCTCCTCTGCCGTCATGGCCTTCACCACCGCCTGTGTACCCACGGGCATGTAAATAGGGGTTGGAATATCACCGTGAGGCGTGCGCAGAACACCCGCGCGAGCACCCGTGCGCGCGCAGGTCTTGATGACTTCAAATTCAAAAGGTTTGTTCATATTATCCAAGGGTCACGATCTGGGGCCAGATGGCCTCCAGCCCTTCCAGTTCTTTTCTCCATTCGGTCCATATGCCCCTGTCATCCGGCGGGGCCACAAAGACCATCTGCCGGCCGGTGATGGGGTGCAGGAGGCTCAGGCGCATGCCCCACAGGGCGATCTGCTGCCCGGGACGGCCTTTGCCGTAACGGTTGTCGCCCCACAGCGGCAGGCCCGCGTGGGCCAGCTGCACGCGGATTTGGTGGGCGCGTCCGGTCTCCAGCTTGATGGCTACCAGGCTCTGCTCTTCGCGCAGCCCGGCGCTGCGGTAGCTGAGCACCGCTTCCTTGCCCTGTCTGAGGTAGCTTGGCACCACGCGCACCATGTTGGCCGCCTCGTCCTTGAGCAGGATGTCCCGCAGGGTGTCGCTCTCCTTCGCCCTGCCTTCGGCCACCGCCACATACTCGCGCTTGAGCCTGCCGTCGGCAATTTGCCCCGACAGCCGCGCCGCCGCCTTGCTGGTTTTGGCAAAGCACAAAAGGCCGCCGACCGGCCTGTCCATCCTGTGCACTAGCCCCAGGTAGGCTTCGCCGGGCTTTGCGTACTTTTCCTTGATATAGGTTTTCAGCAGGCTCAGCATATCCATATCGCCGGTGCTGTCGCCCTGCACCAATAAATTCGGCTCCTTGCGCGCCACGATCAGGTGGTTGTCCTCAAACAGTATCCGGGGCGTTTCAAACATCGATTATCTATCCTCTCCCGCCGTCCAGCGGCCTGAACAGCCGCAGGGCAGCAGCCCGCCGGATGTGACGGGCAAGGTCAGCTCGCCGGCCTCAGCCCTTCCGCCAAAGCGCGCGCAGACCGTCTTGTCAATGATATTGCGGATCACCGTCGGCTGAAAGCCCGTGGTGTAGCTGTTGACCAGGAAGAAAGCCGCTTGTCCGCTCAGCAGCTGCGAGGCCGTATCGACCAGTGTATAGAGCTCATCCTCCAGCTTCCACACCTCGCCCGAAGGGCCGCGGCCGTAGCTGGGCGGATCCATCAGGATGCCTTCGTAGGTCCTGCCCCGCCGGATCTCCCGGCGTAAAAAGGCCATGGCATCCTCCACGATAAAGCGGCTGCCGTCATCGGGCAGGCCGGACAGCTCACGGTTTTCCCGCGCCCACTGGGTAATCCCCTTGGCCGCGTCCACGTGGGTGACGTGGGCGCCGGCCTGCATGCAGGCAAGCGTCGCCCCGCCCGTGTAAGCAAACAGGTTCAGCACTTTGGCGTTTTGTCTGCCCGCCAGAGTCCCCCGCATCCAGTCCCAGTTGGCTGCCTGCTCGGGGAAAAGGCCCGTGTGCTTAAAACCGGTCGGGCGCACATAAAAACGCAGGCCCTGATAGCCGATCGTCCAGCGGTCGGGCAGCCTGCGGCGGAAGCTCCAGCTGCCGCCGCCTTCCCGGCTGCGGCTGTATTCCCCGTCTGTCTTCTGCCACAGCGCCGGCTCTGCCTTGGGCCAGATCGCCTGCGGGTCGGGCCGGGCAAGCATGACATCACCCCAGCGCTCCAGCTTATAGCCATCGCCCGTATCCAGCACCTCAAAATCCTGCCACCCGTCCGCTAAATACATGAAACCTTCTCTCCTGCTTTCGTATCCTGAAGCAGGGATTGATTATATCATGCCATGCTAAAAGCGACAACAAGGCCCGCCTGATGATTGTACCCGACAACTGAAAGAATGGCACGAGAAACTGAAAGCATGAAGAGCGATGAGTGCATGCCACTTCGTTCCTTGTTCGACTTACCTCATGCCTTTTTAAATATTCTTATTCCATAAAGCAGCGTATACGCGCCTTTGTTTATTTTCTTTATTCCCGGCCTTTCGCCCAATAAAGCGCCGCGTCCACAGCCCTTCCCCAGCCCTTCATGGCCGCTTCCCGCTCTGCCTCGGTCATCTGCGGCTCAAAGGCGGAATCCACATGCCAGCCGATGGCGGTAGAAGCGACATCCGGGTAGACGCCGGCCGCCAGACCCGCCAGGAGTGCCGCGCCAAGGGCCGTCGTCTCCAGCACCGCGGGCCTTTGGATGGGCATGTCCATGATATCGGACTGGAACTGCATCAAAAAGCTGTTCGCGCTGGCCCCGCCGTCCACCCGCAGGTTTTCCGGCTTGCAGCCCGCGTCCTTGGTCATGGCGCTGAGCAGGTCGGCCGACTGATAGGCGATGGCCTCCAGCGCGGCGCGCACGATGTGCGCGGCACCCGTGCCGCGCGTCATGCCCACCAGTGTGCCCCGGGCGTACATGTCCCAGTAGGGCGCGCCCAGGCCCGTGAAGGCGGGCACCAGATAGCAACCGCCGGAATCGGGCACGGAGCGGGCCATGGCCTCGCTGTCCGCCGCCGACTTGAGCAGCTTCAATTCATCGCGCAGCCACTGGATGGCGGCACCGCCCATGAACACGCTGCCCTCAAAGGCGTAGGTGGGCTTGCCGTCCAGCCGCCAGGCCATCGTGGTCAATAGCCCCGCCTCGGACAGCCGGAATTCTTTTCCGATGTTCATCAGCATAAAGCAGCCCGTGCCGTAGGTATTCTTGGCCATGCCGGTATCGATGCAGGCCTGGCCGAACAGGGCCGCATGCTGATCGCCTACAAGCGAGGCCACGGGGATCGGCGCGCCCAGGATGTCTTCATCCAGCATGCCGATGATGCGGGCCGTATCCACCACCGTGGGCAGCACCTCACGGGGGATGTCCATGATCTCAAGCAGCTCGTCGTCCCATGTTTGCTCCGCCAAGTTAAACAGCATCGTGCGACCGGCGTTTGTCGCGTCCGTGACATGGGGATGCCCCTTCACCAGGTGCCAGGCCAGGTAGCTGTCCACGGTGCCAAAGCACAGCTCACCCTTTTTTGCCCGCTCGCGCAGGCCAAGATGATCCAGCAGCCATTGCAGCTTGG
>CAZVUU010000061.1:0-14152 GCA_964630465.1 uncultured Christensenella sp. | reverse complement strand
AGCGGATGGGCGGCACCAACGCCATGCAGCTTGGCAAGAGCAACGCGAAGATCTATATCGAATCAAAAACAGGCATCAAATTTCAGGATGTAGCCGGGCAGGATGAGGCAAAGGAAGCGCTCAATGAGATCGTCGACTTTTTGCACAACCCCGGCAAATATACGGAGATCGGGGCCGTGATGCCCAAGGGCGCTCTGCTGGTGGGCCCTCCCGGCACCGGCAAGACTTTGCTGGCCAAGGCCGTGGCCGGCGAGGCGAATGTACCTTTCTTCTCCATCTCGGGTTCCGAATTTGTGGAGATGTTTGTCGGCATGGGCGCTGCCAAGGTGCGCGACCTGTTCAAGCAGGCGGGTGAAAAGGCGCCCTGTATTGTGTTTATTGATGAGATCGACACCATCGGCAAGCGCCGCGACCAGGGCGGCCTGCCGGGCAGCAACGACGAGCGCGAGCAGACGCTCAACCAGCTGCTCAGCGAGATGGACGGTTTTGACGGGCGCAAGGGTGTCGTGATCCTGGCGGCCACCAACCGGCCCGAGGTCCTGGACCCTGCCCTCCTTCGCCCCGGCCGATTTGACCGCCGCATCCCGGTGGAACTGCCCGACCTGACCGGGCGCGTAGCCATTTTGAATGTGCACATCAAAAAGGTCAAGACCGCCCCGGACATCAACCTGGACCCCGTCGCCCGGACGGCTGCCGGCGCGTCAGGGGCTGACCTGGCAAATATCATCAACGAGGCCGCCCTGCGCGCCGTGCGCGAAGAGCGAAAGACAGTGACCCAGGAAGACCTGGAGGAGAGCGTTGAAACAGTCATCGCCGGCGCGCAGCAAAAAAGCCGCGTGCTCAGCGACAAGGAAAAGAACATCGTGGCCTACCACGAAATCGGCCATGCGCTGGTGGCAGCCAGTCAGACCCATTCCGCGCCGGTGCACAAGATCACCATCATCCCCCGTACCTCAGGCGCTCTGGGCTACACCCTTCAAGTGGAACAGGACGAGCACTTCCTGGTGTCAAAAGAAGAGATCGAGAACAAGATCGCTACCCTGACAGGCGGCAGATCGGCTGAAGAGATCGTTTTCGGCTCCATCACCACGGGGGCATCCAATGATATTGAGCAGGCCACCAAGATGGCCCGCGCCATGATCACCCGCTTTGGCATGACGGATGAGTTTGGCATGGTGGGCTTTGAGTCGGAGGGCAGCCGCTACCTGGGCGGGGCAGGCGCCGGCAACTGTTCGGATGAGACCAGCTCGCGCATTGACGAGATGACGGTCACCATTGTCAACAACCAGCATGAGCGCGCCCGCCAGATCCTCCGGGAAAAGATCAATGTGCTGCACGCCCTGGCCAAGCATCTCTATGAAAAGGAGACCATTACGGGGGAGGAGTTTATGGAGATCCTCGAGCGCGAGGAATCCATGTGTGTGCTGCCCAGCCAGGACGGTAAACAGGCCTGAGCATGTTCGCCATCAAAAGAGGAGGGGGACGATGAGCAAAAGCCTGAAGATGCTGCTTGTATCAGACCAGGAGAGCAAGTTTATCTGGGATCATTTCGACCGCTCCCGGTTTTTAGGCGTGGACGTGATCGTTTCCTGCGGTGATCTGAAGGCCAGCTACCTTTCCTTTCTGACCACGATGGTGGCGGCCCCGCTGCTGTATGTGCCGGGCAATCATGACGGGGCATATATCAGCGCGCCACCCGAGGGCTGTGACGACCTGACCGAGAAAATGTTTACCATCAAGGGTATTCGCTTCATCGGCTTTGGCGGCGCGAACAGCCGAAGCCCCAAACCCTTTCATTATACGGAGAAGGATCTGTCCAGGCAGATCGTTCGCAGGCTGCCCGAAATCTGTTCGAATGGCGGCTTTGATGTCCTGGTGACCCATGCCCCGGCGCATGGCCTGGGCGACGGTAAGGATAGTTTTCACAAGGGATTTCGGGGCTATCTGGCCCTGCTTCACAGATTCAAGCCCAGCTATCACCTGCACGGACATCAGCATTTGAACTATGGCGGTGCCATTGCCCGTCAGCAGTATCGAGGGACGACAGTCATCAACGGCTTTGGCTATCAATTGATTGATTTGGAGGTGCCGGATCGCGCGGTCAAACGTCTGTCCTATCTCAAAGCGCGCTACGATCTGGCAAAGGAGTATGGAAGGATCCGGAAGTAAAATACAGGCACGCCAGGAATATGAGCGCGCGCTGAGGCGCGGCAGAAAAGAGTATGGGGCTCTGACCGGCAGAGGTAAGCGGGGTATTCTGCCTGTGCTCGACGAGCTGACGCAGGAGAACCGCATCATGGCCTATATCAAACAGCCTTCGCGCGAAATCCCCATGAGCAGCGTGGCGGGCACCTATACCTCCGGCAGGGCACACAGCTTCAGCGCGGGCTTTATGCCTTTGCATGACGAGGAAACGGAGTTTGCCTCCAAGTGGATCTCACTGTGCGCCATTCACATGACCGAAGGCCTGCGCGACCCCATCCAGGTATATGAATACCTGTGGAATTATTATGTCATCGAGGGGAATAAGCGCGTCAGCGTGCTCAAGCACTTCGGCGCACCTTCCATCAGAGCAGAGATCACCAGGATGATCCCCCAGCTTGACCCGGAAGATCCCAATACAGCCATTTACTATGCTTTTTTGCGCTATGACAGAAAGGGATTGTTTAAGAATATCCGCTTGAGCGCGCCCGAACGCTACGAGGCCCTGGCGGCCACAGAGCAGTCCCTGCTGGAGCAGCTGAGCCCCCGGGAGCGGGAGGATATCAACTTTGACTCCATGTATCTGCGCTTTGAGCTGGCTTACGCCGGCTCGGGCAGCAGCCTGTCTCTGGGCGATGCTTTTTTGGAGTACATGAAGGTCTACGGTTTCATTCAGCAGGATCCGATCAGCCTGGTGACAGAGCGCATCTACAGCCTGAAGCCTCAGCTTGAGCTGGCGGGAAGCCTGGACATCGAGCCGACCCTGCTGCTGGATGTGCAGGAGGAGGCGCCCGCTCCCGGCCTGATCAGCCGCTTGTTCAGCGGGCGCCGGACCGTCGACGTGATGTTTGCCTATGAGGAAGGACGCACGGAGGACAACTGGATCGGGGCGCATGAAAAAGGGCGCCTGGAGATGCAGGAAGTGCTGGGAGATGAGGTACATTCCGATATCCTGGACGGCCTGACTCCGGAGAATGCCTATGAGCGGATCAGCGAGAACGCTGCGGATAAGGATCTGCTGATCATTACTTCTTCCCGCCTGGCGGCCGCCGCGCTGCGGTTTTCGCTCGAAAACCCTTCCTGCATCACGCTGATCTATTCCAGGGCCCGGCAGGACAGCCGGCTGAATACCTACTATGGCCGCTACTATGAGCCGGTGTTTTTGTGCGGCGTGGCGGCGGGCCTGGCGACCGAATCGGGCAAAGTCAGCTATGTGACCCCGCATGTGTCGGGGGTGCGCCATACCAGTGACATCAATGCTTTTGCTCTGGGTGTCAAGAGCGTGCGCCCTTCAGCCGATGTCTACCTGATCATGAAGGGCGTTACGCCGACCGAGCCTGAAACCTGTGAGCTGGGGATACGCCAATCGGTCAGCCTGGGCTGTGACATTGCCCTGACGCCGGATTATCCGGGCCTCAGCATGGAAGGCACGCCTGAAACCAGCTTTTCTTACCTGCTGCGGCTGCATGACCTGGGCGCACCTTCCGAATACCTGGCGGCGCCCGCCTGGAACTGGGGGCGCTATTATACCGAAATCGTGCGCAGCTACTTAAGCAACAGTCTGGAGTTTCTGCGGCTGATCGACCGCAAGGAAGATCCTTCCGTCACCGGTTTCTGGTGGGGCCTGGCCAGCGGAGCGCTGGAGTTCAGGACCAGGGAATTCCTTCACCCGATGAGCAATAACCTGCTGCAATATATGCGATCAAGCATTCAGTTGGGGCGATTCAAGCCCTTCCGGGGCCCGATCAGCGATGAGGAGGGGATCGAACGGGTGGCGGCGCACTCGGCGCCTCGGCCCTATGACATTCTGTCGATGACCTGGCTGGCCGATTTTATCAAGGTGATCAGCGATTAGGGAAGCAGACTGCCTTCAGCCTTGTTTTGATGACGGCAAAGGCGTCACAGCATACAGCCCGCACAGGCATCGGCTTGTGCGGGCTGTTTTATCAAAAGGCGGGGTTTCAGGCTTCCCAGTTGCGCTCTGTTGCACGGTCTTTGTTTTCATTCAGCAGGTGACGGATCAGCTGATCCTGTGCCATGCCATTGATGGTCTCACCCTTGCGGGTGCGGACGGAGACCGTGCCCTCTTCGGCCTCGCGGTCACCGATCACCAGCATGTAGGGGATCTTCATCATCTGCGCCTCGCGCACCTTGAAGCCGATCTTTTCATTCCGCACATCAAGCTCTGTGCGAAGGCCGGCCGCTTCCATCTTCTCTTTGAGGGCCTGAGCGGCCTCATCCGCACGGTCGGTGATGGTGAGGATCCTGGCTTGTACCGGGGCCAGCCACAGGGGGAAAGCGCCGCCAAAGTGTTCGGTCAATATGCCGATGAAGCGTTCGAGTGAGCCGTAGACTACGCGGTGCAGCATGATGGGCCGATGCTTTTCGCCGTCAGCGCCGATATAGCTCAGATCAAAGCGCTCAGGCAGGTTCATATCCATCTGAATGGTGCCGCACTGCCAGCTGCGGCCGATGCTGTCGCGCAGATGAAAGTCGATCTTGGGGCCATAGAAGGCACCGTCGCCCTCATTGATGGTATAGCTGACATTCAGTTCATCCAGAGCATCCTTGAGAGCACGGATCGACAGATCCCACATTTCATCGCTGCCGATGGAGTTTTCGGGCCGGGTGGAGAGCTCCACCTTGTAGGGGAAGCCGAAAGCGCGGTAGACATCATCTGCCAGACGGTAGATGCGGATGACCTCTTCTTTTACCTGATCGGGCGTGCAGAAGATATGGGCGTCGTCCTGCGTGAAGCAGCGCACGCGCATCAGACCGTGCAGGGTGCCGGATTTTTCGTGGCGGTGCACCAGGCCCAGCTCTCCCATGCGGCGGGGCAGGTCGCGGTAGCTCCACATCTTGCGCTGGAAGGCAAGAATGCCGCCGGGGCAGTTCATGGGTTTAATGGCATAGTCCTGATCGTCGATTTTGGTGGTGTACATGTTTTCACGGTAATTGTTCCAGTGGCCGCTCTGCTCCCAGAGGGCACGGGAGAGGATCACCGGTGTCTTCACCTCTTCGTAGCCGGCCTTTTCATGGATCTCATGCCAGTAATTTTCAAGGATATTGCGCAGCACCATGCCCTTGGGATAGAAGAAGGGAAAGCCGGGGCCTTCGTCCAGGATATCAAACAGGTCAAGCTCGCGGCCCAGCTTGCGGTGATCGCGCTTTTTTGCTTCTTCCAGCATCTTAAGGTATTCATCGAGGTCTTCCTTATTGGTGAAGGCCGTTCCGTAGATGCGCTGCAGCATTTTCTTCTTTTCATCGCCGCGCCAGTAGGCGCCGGCTACGCTGGTCAGCTTGATGGCCTTGATGCGGCCTGTGCTGGGCAGGTGAGGGCCGGCGCACAGATCGACAAAGTCGCCCTGGCGGTAGAAGGAGATCACCTCATCCTCGGGCAGATCCTCGATGAGCTCCACTTTGTAGGGCTCATTCAGTTCCTTCATATAGGCGATGGCCTCGTCGCGCGGCAGGGTGAAGCGCAGCTCGCGCTCATTCTTCTTGAGTATGTGCTTCATCTGTTTTTCAATTTTCTCAAGCGCCTCGGGCGTGAAAGGCTCATCAACATCAAAGTCGTAGTAAAAGCCGTTCTCGATCGCCGGGCCGATGGCCAGCTTGGCATCCGGGTACAAAGCCTTGACGGCCGAGGCCATCACGTGAGAGGCGGTGTGGCGCAAAAGCCGCTTGGCCTCATCGTCTTCAAAGGTCACAAATTCCAGCACGCCGTCCTGCTCGATGGGAGCCATCAGCTCGATCAGCTCACCGTTCAGCCTTGCCGCGATAGCGGATTTTTTTAATTCATGATTGGATCCGGCCAGAATATCCAGCGCATTGATGCCCTGCTCATACTGCCGGTTTTCACCCTTGATTACTAAATTCATATCCTTTTCTCCTTGTGTGTGCGTTCAGCGCGAAGATAAAAAAACACCCGTCCCCATAATAGGGACGAATGCAAAACATCCGCGGTTCCACCCTGATTGCTCAAAGCCACTCATACCCCTGTATCGCAGGGGCTGCGCTCTGCCCTCCGGAGCTGGTACCCCGGCCGTCCGTACCCAAGCGCGCTTTCAGCCGCGGCGCGCTCTCTCTTGGGGCGGTGGGGCGGGGGCCTGTTCTCCTTCATCCGGCAGGTGATTGTAGTATATGCCCGGATGTTTAGGATGTCAAGAAGGGATCCCGATGGTTTTTCATCACATAGCGAAGGGTCGCTATATGCTTTATAATACATAAAAGTTTATTTGTCCAGCAAGGGACTGACTTTTTAAATTTAGTATATTTTATCAGAAAAATAAGAATAAAATGAAAATTTCTCTTCAGAACATCAAATAAATTAGTTTTTTAGCTCAGAAGACGTTGAAATAAGAGAATAGGTATTGTATAATAATAAATGTTTCGAAACTTGTAAGGGGCAAGGAACGAAATAAGAAAGGGAGTGCCATCCATTATGAAACGTAACATCCCAAACCTGCGGGAAGGGTTGCCCGTATTCAAAGCGCTTGCGTCCGACACCCGGATCGCAATTCTTGAGCTGTTGATGAACAAAGGACCCATGCGAATGACTGCCATCGCCGAATCTCTCAAGATCACCGGCGGTGCCATCACCAGCCACGTTAAGGCTTTGCATGAAGCCGGCATGATCAGCATCGAAACGCGCGGCGGCAAGCACGGCGTGCAGAAGATCTGCAGCGCTGTGACTGATCCGATCGCGGTTGATGTGAAGGGCTCGATGAAGTCTTAAGTAATCCGGACGGGAACGCTGACACAGCTTTCTCGTTGTCTGGGAAAGACCCGCCTGGCGGGTCTTTCCTTTTTAAAAGGAAACAGCGCCGCAAAGCCGGCTCTGATCGAGCCTCTGATGCTTTTCTCTTTATTGCCTGTGTGGTATACTGCTTGTTGAGGGGGAGGTAAGGTATGCGGAGCATGACGGGCTACGGACGCGCAAGCGCGCGCCTGGATGGGCGCGAGCTGACGGTCGAGCTTAAAAGCGTCAACCACCGTTACCTTGACCTTAGCTTTCGCTTACCCCGGGTATTGAGTTTTACCGAGCCCTTGCTGCGCAGCCTGCTTTCGGGCAGCTTGCGCCGAGGGCATATCGATGTGGTGATCAGCTATCAAAATCACCGCCAGGACGCCAAAGCGGTCGAAGCGGATGCTTTGCTGGCGCTCAGCTATCTTGAAGCGGCGAAGGATATCGCCCGGGCTTCGGGGCTTGAGCAGTCTTTATCAGTCGGCGAGATGCTGCAGCTGCCGGATATCATCCGCGTCAAAGAGGCGGAGGAAGATGAACAGGCGCTGCAGGCTCTGATCACACAGGCGATAGAGGCGGCGCTGCGTGACCTGGTCGCCGCGCGCGAGCAGGAAGGGGCAGCCATTCAGGGTGACCTGCAGGCTTATCTGGACAGCCTGAGGCAGATGTATGAGCGCATGAAGGTCCTGGCGCCCGAGCAGCCGGAAAACTTCCGCAGGAAGCTGACGGAGCGCGTCAGCCAGCTGGCGATCGAAGGCATAGAGCCCCAGAGGCTGGCGCAGGAAGTTGCCCTCTTCGCGGATAAAACAGCGGTGGATGAAGAACTGGCCAGGCTGTCTTCTCATATCGATCAGA
This sequence comes from uncultured Christensenella sp., assembly GCA_964630465.1. GTDB lineage: Bacteria > Bacillota > Clostridia > Christensenellales > Aristaeellaceae > UBA1038. Next base: position 6,348 of record CAZVUU010000061.1, on the reverse strand, counting down.
TGGGCGGCCTGCTGGTGTCCGATGAGCCCAACGGCCGGCGGATGGATTTTCTCGCGCAGGAGATGAACCGGGAAATCAACACCATCGGCTCAAAGACAAGTGAGTTGGCGATCACTCGCCTGGTGCTCGATGCCAAAAACGCGCTTGAGAAAATGCGCGAACAGATACAAAACGCAGAATAAGGCTGCGCTAAAAGGGAGGCTGGCAATGAAAGAACGGCGCAAGGGCATGCTGTTGGTTGTGTCGGGGCCCAGCGGGACCGGCAAGGGAACCCTGTGTGAACGCCTGCTGCGCAGTGACCCGACCATCATGTTCGGCGTATCGGCCACCACACGCAAGCCCCGGGAGGGTGAGATCAACGGCGTGCACTATCTCTTCATCGATGAAGCGCAGTTTGACAGGATGCTCGCCGAAGATGCCTTTTTGGAACATGCCACCGTCCACGGCCACAGATACGGCACCCCGAGGGATCAGGTCGAAAAGGCCATCGACGAAGGCCGGAACATCCTGCTTGACATCGATCCGCAGGGAGCCCTCAGCGTGATGGAGGCGATGCCGGGCACCGTCAGCATCTTCATCCTGCCGCCCAGCTACGCCGCTTTGCGGGAGAGGCTGCACACCCGCAACACGGATGATCCGGATGAAATATTAAAGCGGCTCTCCAACGCATACGGTGAGGTGCGGCTGCTGAAACACTACAACTACGCGCTCATCAACGATCAGCTGGACCAGGCTTTTACGCTGCTCAGCGCGATTATCACAGCGGAAAAACATCGCACGGTCCGCTATTTCCCCGAGATTTACGAAGAATAAGGAGACTACACGATGCCCATTAACAAACCAGGTATTGAAGAACTGAGAAAAAAGGCCGATTCAAGCTACACGCTGGTCATTGAAGCCAGCCGCCGCGCCCGCCAGCTGATGGACGGAGCGCAGTCACTGATAGAGGATGAAGATCAAAAGCCCCTTGCCCAGGCGATCTCCGAGATCAACCGGGGTCTGATCACCTATCACCGCAAGCTGGAAGATGAACAATAAGCAGAATGCCTTAAAAGGAAAGACCATCGTCCTTGGGGTGACGGGCGGTATCGCGGCTTATAAGGCCTGTGATCTGGTATCGAAGCTGAAAAAAGCCGAAGCCCATGTCCATGTCATCATGACGAAAAGCGCCTGTGAGTTTGTGCAGCCGCTGACCTTTCAAACCCTCAGCGGCAATCCGGTCGCCCTGGATACCTTCAACAACCTCCAGTACTGGGAGGTGGAGCACATCGCGCTGGCCAAAAAGGCGGACCTGTTTGTGGTGGCCCCGGCTACGGCCAATGTGATCGCGAAACTGGCCCACGGACTGGCAGACGATATGCTGACAACGACCATCCTGGCGGCCCGCTCACCGATGCTGATCGCGCCCGCCATGAACACGCAGATGTACCAGGCTGAGGCAACGCAGCAAAACATCAGCACCCTTGTGAGCCGCGGTGTTTTCACTGTAGGGCCTGAGGGCGGGATGCTGGCCTGCGGTGATGTGGGCGCGGGGCGCATGAGCGAGCCTGCGGATATTCTGGCCGCCTGTGAGGAGATCCTGGCCCCACGGGGAGATTTCACCGGCCTGCGTGCCGCGGTCACGGCAGGCCCAACGCGTGAGGCGATCGACCCCGTGCGCTATCTGACCAATAAATCCTCCGGCAAGATGGGCTATGCCATCGCGGATGCCCTGGCGGCCCGGGGGGCCGATGTCGTTTTAATATCGGGGCCGGTGGCCATCGAAAGCCCCGCGGGTATAAAGCGCATTGACATCGAGACGACGGAGGATCTCTATCAGGCGGTCATGAAGGAGGCGCCGCTTTGCGATGTGCTGATTCAGGCGGCCGCGCCGGCCGATTTCACGGCGGAGGCGGAGCCTTCAAAAATCAAAAAACAGGGGGACGAGGACCTGGTGCTGCGCCTTCATCAGACCCGGGATGTGGCCAGGGCAGCGGGTGAAGAGAAAAAGCCCCACCAGATCTTCGTGGGCTTTGCCGCCGAAACGGGCGGCGATATGGACCAGGTGGAAGACAAGCGCAAGCGCAAGCACCTGGACCTGATCTGCTACAATGACGTCACACGTCCCGGTGCCGGCTTTGATACGGATACCAATATCCTTACGCTGATGGCGGCGGACCGGACGACTGAGCTGCCCATCATGAGCAAACGTCAGGCGGCGGATAAGCTGCTCGATGAGATTGTGAGGCTGCGAAAGGCGAAGCGGGCGTGACACGATCTCCGAGCTTCGCGCATGTAATCGTTGATATTGCCCACGCCGATGTGGACCGGGTATTTACCTACGCCATTCCTGAGGGAATGGCGCTTCAGATTGGTATGCGCGTGGCCGTGCCCTTCGGCCGTCAGGAGAAGGAGGGCTATGTGCTCCGCTTCAGCGACACCAGTGACCTGCCGCCTGAAAAGATCAGGCAGGTCAAGGAGCCTCTGGAGGACTACCCCGCCATCCTGCCCCACCTGGTGGAGCTGGCGCAGGAGCTGAGCCGTACGGTCCATTGCCCTTTGGCCGAGACATTGCGGCTGATGATCCCCGCGCAGATGCGCGGAGGGCGCGTCAGCATCAAGACGGAGAAGGTCGCCAGGCTTAAGGTGTCGGGCACGGCGCTTGAAGAGGCCCGCGCCGCGCAGACACGCTCGCCCAAGCGCCGCCTGCTGATCGACCTGATGGCGGATGGGGAGGAACATCCCCTCAAAGAGCTGCAGCTTCTGGTGCGTACTCCGCTTGAACCCTTGCGTGTCCTTGAAAAAGAGGGGATATGCGAGATCAGCGAGCGGGAAGTGCTGCGTGCGCCCTACCCTGACAAGCCTGTGCTTGAGCCTGACCCCGTGCTGACGGATGATCAGAAGGAGACGCTTGAAGAGCTGCTCCCTGCTCTTGGAAGGCACAGCGGCGCGTTTTTGCTGCACGGAGTGACAGGCTCCGGGAAGACGGAGGTATACATCCGCGCGGTGCGCGAGGCCCTCCGCCTGGGGCGAGGCGCGATTGTACTGGTGCCGGAGATCGTGCTGACGCCTCAGATGGTGCAGTGGTTTCGCAACCGCTTTTCGGATGAGGCGGCCGTGCTGCACTCGAGGCTGTCGGCCGGAGAGCGGTTTGATGAATGGCGGCGCATCCGCCACGCAGATGCCCGCGTGGTGATCGGCGCCAGGTCCGCCGTCTTTGCCCCCGTGAGGGATCTGGGCCTGATCATTGTGGATGAGGAACATGAGTCAAGCTATGTCTCCGACCGGGTGCCCGCCTATGACGCGCGGGAGGTCGCGCACAGTCGCGCTTTGCGGGAAGGGGCCACATTGCTGCTTGCCAGCGCCACACCATCCATCCTGAGCTTTGCCAAGGCAAGGCGCGGGGACTATACCCTGCTTGAAATGCCGCTGCGTGTGAACGGCCTTGATATGCCGGAAGTGACGGTGGTGGACATGCGCGAGGAGTTGCGCCTGGGCAACAAGGGTATGTTCTCAGGGGAGCTGCTCGTCCGGCTGGAGCGCTGCCTGGCCGCGGGGCAGCAGGCCATGCTGTTCATCAACCGGCGGGGCTACGCGCAGAGCGTTGTCTGCCGCAAATGCGGCCACACGATGGGCTGCCCGTCCTGCGATGTCAGCCTGACCTATCACGCGGCGGATGATATGCTGCACTGCCATTACTGCGGCAGGCGCAGCCTCATGCCGGACAGCTGCCCGGAGTGCGGATCGGCCTACCTCAAACCTGTCGGCGCCGGCACCCAGAGGGTGGAAGAAGAGTTTAAAAAGATCTACCCCGATGTGCCGCTTGTGCGGATGGACAACGACACCACCACCACGAAGAACGCGCACGAGGAGCTGATCAACCGCTTTCGCAGCGGGCGGGCGCGGGTCATGATCGGCACGCAGATGATCGCCAAGGGGCTTGATTTTCCCAATGTCACGCTGGTGGGCGCGGTGCTGGCCGACTCATCGCTCAACCTGCCCGACTACCGCAGCGCCGAGCGCAGCTTTCAGCTTTTAACGCAGGTGGCAGGCCGGGCCGGGCGGGCGGACAGGCCCGGGCATGTGGTGATACAGACCTACAAGCCGGAACATTACGCGATCACAGCGGCGGCTTCTCAGGATTACCGCAGGTTTTTTAACACCGAGTTTGAGAGGCGGCGGCGCGATCTCTACCCGCCCTTTACAATGCTGGTGAGGATGCTGTGCCAGGCAAAGGATGAGGAAACGGCCCGGGAGATGAGCGGCGAACTGTTCAGAAGAGTTGAAGCGTTTCTCAATGAAAAACCCTCACTCAAAAAACGTGTGCTGTTTTACCGTGAGGATGACGCGCCGATCAAAAAGATCATGGGCCGTTCGCGCGCGCAGGTGTTTTTGAAGCTGCTGGTCCATCCCGACAGCAACAGCGTTGTCGCGGCGCTTCAGGAAATGACCGGAGGCGAATGGCCGGGCGAGGTGGCGCTTGAGATTAACCCCGCGTCGCTCGCATAATGATGAGGAGTAAAGATGTCTAAGAAAACAATACTGCATATCGGAGATCCGCTGCTCAGAGCAGTCAGCCATCCCGTGACCAAGTTCGACGGGAGGCTGCAGATGATCGTGCGCGATATGGGTGAAACCATGTATGACGCCAACGGCATCGGTCTTGCCGCGCCCCAGATCGGGCTGATGCGCCGCCTGGTCGTGATCGATCTGTATGATGACGAGGGCCTTCGGGTATTCATCAACCCGGAAATCACGGGGACCGAGGGCGAAGTGAGCATGGAAGAGGGCTGCTTGAGCATCCCCGGAAGGCGGGGCTGCGTTAAGCGTCCGGAAAAAATCACCCTGCGCTATCAGGACCTCAAGGGCAAAGCTCATGAGATCGAAGCGGAGGGGCTTTTGTCCCGGGCGCTGCAGCATGAAATCGACCACCTCAACGGCGTACTCTATGTCGACATCATGGAGTATGAAGTGTTCGAGGATGAGGACGAAGACGAAGAAACACAAGAGAAAGAGCCGCAGGCCGCGCAGGTACGGGCCTGATGCGCATTGTCTTTATGGGCACGCCTGATTATGCTGTGCAATCTTTACGCGCGCTGGTGGAAGCGGGCTATGCGCCTGCGGCAGTTTTTACCCAGCCGGATAAGCCAAGAGGCCGCGGCGGCAAGGTACAGATGCCCGAGGCAAAGGTCTATGCGCTGTCCAAAGGGATTCCCGTGTTTCAGCCGCGGAGGATCCGTACGGAGAGTGTGGAGGAGCTGAAGGCGCTTGCGCCCGATTTGTGCGTCACGGCAGCCTTCGGACAGATACTCTCCCGGGAAATCCTGGATATTCCGCCTTTGGGGACCATCAATGTACACGCATCACTGCTTCCAAAGTACCGCGGCAGCGCGCCCGTCAACTGGTGCCTGATCCGGGGAGAGAGCATAACGGGCGTGACCACCATGATGACCGATGAAGGCATCGACACCGGGGACATCCTCCTGCAGGAGGAGACCCCGATCGGCCCCATGGAAACAGCGGGCGAACTGACGCAGAGGCTGGGCGCGATGGGCGCAAAGCTTTTGATCGCCACGATTCAGGCTCTGAAAGAAGGCAGATTGCAAAGAATGCCTCAGGATGAGGCTGCCATGAGCTATTTCCCCATGCTGAAAAAAGAGATGGGGGAGATCGACTGGTCACTGGACGCCGGGGCGATCTCAAACCGCGTGCGCGGCCTGAACCCCTGGCCCGGTGCCTATACCGACACCGCGCATCACGGCAGGCTGAAGCTGCTGAGCGCAAGCGCCGAAGAAACCGAAATACAAGCGGGGCCCGCAACGGTGCTGGAAGCGGACAGAAAAAAAGGTCTGCTGATACAGGCGGGGAAAGGCGCAGTACGGATACACAGCCTGCAGGCGCCGGGCGGCAAGGCCATGAAAGCCGGTGACTACCTCTTGGGGCATCCGATCAGCACAGGCGAAGCATTATAAAGTATGATAAGGAAAACCCGGCAGGACGTCGGGAGAGGAAAACATGAGCGAAAACAATAAAAAAAAGGCGTCTTACGACCGCCCCAAACGGCAGGGAGACAAGAAGCCTTATGGCCGTCCGGCGGCCCGGGAGACGCAAGGCGCGGAGCGCCGCTACGGCAAGCCTGCCTTTGATAAGGGCCCGCAAAGCGCAGAGCGCAAACCCTACGGACGGCCTGCCGGATCCGCGCAGGGACAGAGCGGAGAGCGCCGCTACGGCAAGCCGGCTTTTGATAAGGGCCCGCATAGCACAGAGCGCAAACCCTACGGCCGGCCTGCCGGATCCGCGCAGGGGCAGAGCGGGGAGCGCCGCTACGGCAAGCCTGCCTTTGATAAGGGCCCGCAAAGCGCAGAGCGC
>CAZVUU010000060.1:0-14801 GCA_964630465.1 uncultured Christensenella sp. | reverse complement strand
GACCAACGAGCTGGTTGCCGGAGGCGTAGCCGAACAGACGGAGCAGGTATTCAGAAACATTTCGGCCGTGCTGGAGGCAGCGGGTTCGGGCCTGGACAAGGTGATCAAGACCACCTGCTTTTTGACCGACATGGCAGATTTTGCCGCCTTTAACGCGGCCTACGCCAAATATTTCAGCGAGCACAAGCCCGCCCGCTCGACCGTAGCGGTCAGAGGCCTGCCCAAGGGCTCTCTGGTCGAGATAGAGTGCGTGGCAAAGGCAACATAAGCCGCTGACTCCGTGATACCGGAAAAGCCCGGCCAGTGCGCCGGGCTTTTGCTGTGTGATGGCAGGCTCAATCGCAGGCGTTTCGCAGGAATGTCTTTTTACATGTTCATCCGCCGCTCATGCCGTCTTTGTCAGCGGTATCCCTTCTGTATAAACTTTTCACTTATGCAATACTTCAATACTATTCATACAATTTGACTTATGTCAGGTTTTTTGCTAACCTGTTTACAGCTAGCAGATATAGAATGAACTACGCTCTTTTGACGGAAGGAATCATGATATGTCAGTGAACGCACAAACAACATATCCAAAACGCAAGCCTTTGCGCAGAAAAAAATGGACACGGGATGACACGGAACTCAGCTTGCTGGCACTGCCGACCAGCATCTGGTACCTGCTGTTTTGTTATCTGCCGATGTTTGGGGTCGTCCTCCCATTTTTAAGCTTTAAGATCGTGCCCGGCGCGGGGTTCTTCGGCAGCATCATCAGAAGTGATTTTGTGGGCTTCGCGAACTTTGCCTACCTGTTCAAGGGCGGGCAGATCTGGATACTGCTTCGCAACACCATTGGCTACAACCTCGTCTTCATTTTTATGGGCATCGTTGTGCCGGTAACGCTGGCCATCCTCATCTCCATGCTTCGCAACCAGCGCGGGGCCAAAGCATATCAGACCATGATGTTTTTTCCTCATTTTCTCAGCTGGGTCGTGGTCAGCTACTTTGTCTACGCCTTTCTCAACGCTCAAAACGGCATCGTGGTCAGCATGCAGAAGGCATCCGGTTTTCCCCCGACCAACTTTTACCGCTGGCCCGGCTTCTGGGTCATAGCCTTTCCCTTGCTCAACCTCTGGAAAGGGGTGGGCAACGGCATGGTGGTTTATCTGGCCGCCATCACGGGGATCGACGGCAGCCTTTACGAAGCGGCGGTCATTGACGGCGCCACCAAACCGCAGCAGGTGCGCTATATCACGCTGCCCAGTTTGAAGCCCATGATCATCATGATGTTCATCCTGTCGATCGGGCGCATATTTTACTCTGACTTCGGCCTGTTTTACCAGGTCACCCAGGGCATTCCGCGCTCCATCTTCAATGTGTCGGCAACCGTTGACACCTATGTATACCAAAGCCTGGTCTCATCCATGCCCTACGGCATGATTGCCGCGCCCACCTTTATCCAGTCGGTTGCCTGCTGCGTCACCATACTGCTTGCCAACGCGCTCATCCGCCGCATCGACCCGGACAACGCGCTGATTTAGGAGGCCAAAATGGAAAAAGAGCAAAAACAAGAAAAATCAATGAACAACAAGCTGAACCGCATCAATATGCCGGTCAATCTGGTGTTCAACATCATCCTGCTGCTTTTTGCACTGGCCTGTTTCCTGCCCTTCATTGTTGTTTTTCTGATCTCACTGACTGACGAAGCCAGCATCCTCAAGGAAGGCTATCAACTGTTTCCCAAAGTATTCTCGGGCCAGGCCTATGAATTCCTCTGGAAAGAGCGTTCGCAGATTTTTCGCGCGCTGGGCATGTCTGCCCTGGTAACGTCGATAGGCACCGTAGCCGGCGTGCTGCTGACCTCGGTGCTGGGCTATGTGATGAGCCGCCCGGGCTATCGATTGAACAACTTTTTGACCTGGATGGTGTTTATCCCCATGATCTTTAACGGGGGCATGGTGGCCAGCTATGTGATCAACGTTCAGCTGCTGCAGTTTCGCAACAATGTTCACGCGCTCGTCCTGCCGCTGATGGTGGGCAGCTTCAACGTGGTCATCTGCAAAACTTTCTTCCGCACCACCGTGCCCGATTCGATCGTGGAGTCCGCCAAGATAGACGGCGCGGGTCAGCTTCGCATCTTTTTCAACATTGTGCTGCCCATCTCAAAACCCGTGCTGGCAACCATGGCGCTCTTTTTGAGCTTCGGCTACTGGAACGACTGGTTTTTGTCCCTGCTGTATATCTCCGATACAAAGATGTACACCCTGCAGTATATGCTGCAGCAGATTGTCCTGAACGTGGAATTCCTGGCGAAAAACCCCGGCATGGGCGCCAGCCTGCAGGACTATATCAAGTCCATGCCGCGTGAATCTGTGCGCATGGCCATTGCCGTCATCATCGTGATGCCCATTGCCCTGGTCTACCCCTTCTTCCAGAAATACTTTATCTCCGGGCTGACCATCGGGGCGGTCAAGGGCTGATCATCGTGCTATGGAATAGTCCATAGAGGGCTTATATTCATAAAAGAAGGAGGAACTCCGTCACATGAAAAAAATCCTATCCCTGTTGCTGGCATCGATGATGCTGCTCTCCCTGACTTCGCTTGCCTTCGCGCAGGCGCCGGAAGAGGTCATCTGGGTCTCGCTGGGCGGCGGCATGCCTGACAATTACGAGAGCTGGAAAGCTCAGGTCGATGCCTATGTCACCGAGAAAATCGGTGTCTCGCTGACCGCGGACATCCTTTCCTGGGGCGCTTACGGCGACCGCCGCAATGCCATCATCAACGGCGGCGAGTACTTTGACATCATCTTCACCGACGGCGGCAGCTACGCTGCGGACATTGCCAAAGGTGTTCTGCTGGACGTCAAGCCCCTGCTTGACACCGTGCCCGCCCTGCGTGACTCCATCCCCGCAAGCTTCTGGGACGCCATCGCCATTGACGGCAAGGTCTACGCTGTTCCCACGCTGAAGGACTCCGCTCTGGCTCACTTCTTCGTGTTTGACCCGGTTGTCATGGAAGAGCTTGGCATTGATGTCAGCGAAGCCGACAGCTTTGAAAAGCTGGACGCGGTCCTGCGCAAGATGAAGGAAGGCGGCATCGAGTCCCCCTTCAAGATGAGCAAGGGCGGCGCCTATCACATGCTGGACGTGTATGACGGTGCCGGTGTCGGCGTGCCGGTCATGGGCGTGCGCTATGATGACGCCGAGCGCAAAGTGGTCTCCGTATTTGAAACCGAGGAGATCATGGCCAACCTGAACCAGCTGCACACCTGGTATAACGACGGCATCATCAACGCCGACGCGGCCACCCTGGCCGAAGCCGGCAGCGAACTGCCCTTCTATGTCGCCCAGGGCTGGGCAGGCGCCTGGACTTACAATAAGGACAACAAGACGATCACCGCCACGACCGTGCCCTTCCTCGGGCCGATTTCCAGCGCCGGTACCATCATGGGCTCCATGAACGGCATCTACGCGGGCGCTAAAAACCCTGAAAAGGTGCTGCAGTTCATCGAACTGGTCAACACCGACACCAAGCTGCGTGACATGATCTGCTATGGTGAGGAAGGCCTCAACTTTGAATACAAGGACGGCCTCGTTGAGCAAAACAACGACGCGCCCTGGCCCTGGGCCCGCTATACCCAGGCCAACCACGCCATCCTGACCCCCACCACAGCCAACCCCGATCTGTTCACCGGCATCTCCTATGTCAATGACAACGCGGTTCCCAGCGTCCTGATGGGCTTTAACCTGGACCGCTCCAACATCGAGGATGAGCTGGCTCTGATCAAGGCAACCTACGAAAAATATGTGTCCGAGCTGCTCACAGGCACCGCCGAACCGGCGGAGATTGTGCCGGCGATGATGGATGAAATGAACGCCGTGGGCTTTGGCACGGTGATGGAAGAATTCCAGCGCCAGGTAGACGCATTCTTCGCACAGTAATCAGACAGGCTTAGCCGGACGGCCGGGCCATCCGGCATGAACGAGGGGCTGCCGCGCAAGCGGCGGCCCCCTTACTTTTGTCACTCAGCCCCTCAGCCGATCAAGAAGCGTGAGACGGGCATGCAGAATGCCTGAAAGCTGCCACGCCCTCGTGGGCGGGACGTTCCCGCGCCCCCTGCCTCGCGGAAAAATAAGGCCCGGATATCTCGTCAGCGATATCCGGGCCCCGGTCATTCTCTGTATTCGAGGGGACTGCGCATCCCGGCCTCAGCGGGCATTGCGCGCAGGCTCATCGGGGTCATTGAAGGATGAAGGCTTATGATTCCGCCTTCTTCTCCTTCAGCTTTTTGGCGGGAGGCTTTTCGGAGGGTTTTTCCTTGCCGGATTTATCCTTGTCCGCGGCCTTGGTCTTTGGCGCGGCGGCCTTGGCGGGCTTGGGTTTCTTCTCCGCCTTGGGCTTGACGGCCGGAGCGGTTTCGGATGCTTTATCTTTCGTTTCGGCGGGAGAGCTGTTCTTTTTTTCGGGGGACAGCATGCTTTGGTAGAGCGATATATAGATGTCCGCCGAATGCTTCCAGCTGTAGTCGCCGCTCATGCCGCGCTGCATCAGCGTCTGCCAGACCTCGGGCTTTTCCTTGTAAAAGGACAGAGCGCGGCGGATGGTGTTGAGCATATCATGGGCGTTGTAGTTGAAGAAGCTGAAGCCGTTGCCGTCGCCGGTGTACTCGTTGTAGCTGAGCACGGTGTCGCGCAGGCCGCCGGTCTCGCGCACGATCGGCACGGTGCCGTACAGCAGGCTGATCATCTGGCTGAGGCCGCAGGGCTCAAACTGAGAGGGCATCAGGAAGATATCGCTGCCCGCATAGATGCGGTGGGCCAGGCTGTGGTCCATGGAATAGCGGGCGGCCACACGGCCGGGATAGTTCTGCTCTGCCCAGCTGAAGAGGTTGATGTAGCGGCTGTCGCCCATGCCGAGTACCGCCAGCTGCACATCCTCGCGCATGATGTCGGCGATCACATGGTCCACCAGATCGAGCCCCTTTTGGCTTGACAGGCGGCTGACAATGCCGATCAAGGCGACATCGGGCCGCACTTCCAGGCCAAGCTGTTCCTGCAGGGCGCGCTTGTTCTGCGCCTTGGGGGCCATGTCCCCGGCGGAGTAGCGGGCCTCGATCAGCTCATCGCGGGCCGGGTCAAACTCTGCCGTGTTGATGCCGTTCAATATGCCCGTCAGGTGATTGTTTTTCGCGCGCAGCAGGCCGTCCAGGCGCTCGCCGTAAAAGCCCGTCTGGATCTCCTCGGCATAGCTGGGGCTGACGGTGGTGATCTCGTCCGCGTAGACCAGGCCGGCCTTCAGGTAGTTGGCCGCGCCGAAGTGCTCGAGCTTGTCGTCTGTAAACAGGCTGTCGGGCAGGCTTAATACATCCTGCACGTCCTTGATACCGAAGATGCCCTGGTACTGCAGATTGTGGATGGTCATCAGGGTCTTGATGCGGCTGTAGTGTTCGAGGTGGTTGTACTGCGTGCGCAGCAGCACCGGGATCATGCCGGCCTGCCAGTCATGGGCGTGGATCAGGTCCGGCTCAAAGCCGACCAGGGGCAGGAAGTTCAGCGCGGCCCGGCTGAAAAAAGCAAAGCGCTCGTGCTCATCCCCGCCCATGCCGTAGATATAGTTGCGCCCAAAATAGTACCTGTTGTCTACGAAATAATAGACGACACCGTCCTGCACCATTTCCTCAATGCCGCAGTACTGGCGGCGCCAGCCCAGCTGTATCTCGAAATCGACGGCATGACGCATCTGTGTCTCGTATTTTTCGGGAATGGCGGCGTACTTGGGGAGGATCACGCGCACATCGTGCCCTTTCGCGGCCAGCACGGGGGCCAGCGAGCCCACCACGTCAGCCAGCCCGCCTGTCTTGACGAAGGGGACACATTCGCTTGCGGCAAATAGAATTTTCATCATGCTAATCTTCCTTTCAGACGAGGGTTCACAACTAGATCACCATGTACTTGGGCACCACCAGGGGGTAGGAGGGCGTGCTGATCAGACGGGAGTTTTCCTGTACATTGACCTGCTTGTCAAGGATGGCGTTTTCAACCTGTGCCTGCCGCTGGATGACCGAATCCTGCATGACAATGGCATTTTTGACGACGGCTCCCGGCCGCACGGTCACGCCGCGAAAAAGGATGGAGTTTTCGACCCTGCCTTCGATGAGGCAGCCGTCCGCGATCAGCGAGTTGGACACGCTGGCCTCCGGCCTGTAGAGCGCCGGCATCTCGTCGCGCAGCTTTGTCCACACAGGCCTCTCCCGGCTGAAGATGATGGAGCGGTTTTCGGAGGAGAGGAAGTCCATGTTCGTATTGAAATAGCTTGAGATGGAATCGATCACCCACACCCTGCCCGGGCATTGATAGCCCAGGACGCGGTAACGCTTTTCACGCAGCATCTGGGCCAGCAGCTCGCGGGAGAAGTGATGCAGGCCGCCGGAGACCGCGCGGTCGACCAGGTCGATCAGCAGCTCTCTGCGGATCAAAAAGCAGGAGAGGTAGGTGTTTTCATAGTGCGGGAGGGAGGGATCGGACTCCATCTGACGGATAAAGCCGTTTTCGTCAATATCCAGATACCGGCCGCTGCCGTGGCGCCGGACGCCGCGCTCCTTTGAATAGAGCAGCGTCAGGTCGGCCCCTTTTTCGACATGCGCTTCCAGCATCTTTTCAAAGGAAACATTAAACAGGATGCCCGAATCGCAGACGACGATATAGCGCTCCTGGCTGCGGCGCAGGAAGCTCATATTGCTTTTGAGGGCATCGAGAAGGCCCACATAGACGCCGACATTGTCTGAGGTCATGTAGGGCGGCAGGATCGTCATGCCCCCCCGCTTGCCGTGCAGGTCCCATTCGCGGCCGCTGCCCAGATGATCCATCAGTGAGTGGTAGTTTTTTTGCGTGACGATGCCGATGCTCTTGATGCCGGAGTGGATCATGCTGGCGATCGGAAAGTCGATCATCCTGTAGCGGCCGATCATGGGCAGGGCCGCCACGGCCCGGATGCGCGTCAGCGCGTTCAGCTGCTCGATGTGTTCTCCGGTATAGATGAGGCCTGTCATTTTCTTTTTCATATCATCGCCTCCCTCAGTTGCCTGCCTGCTCGCCGGCGGAAAGCACCGCTCCGGCCGGGAGCCGGAAGTTATTGGCGACTACGGAGATGTCGCCTGTCTCTTCGCCGACCCGCGCGTTTTCGCCGATCACCGCGTTTTCGGCGATGATGCTTCGGCGCACAACCGCCCCTTTGCGTATCCTGGCCAGGGGCATGATGACGCTGTCGATGACCTCGGCGCCCTTCTCGACCACCACACCCGGCGACAGCACGCTGCCCCTGACCGTCCCGGCGATCTCGCAGCCTTCGGTGATCAGGCTGTTTTCAACCGAACCGGCAGGAAAGACATAGTGCGGAGGCATGCCGACATTGCGCGCGTAGATCCGCCAGCCGCGGTCGTAGAGGTTGATGGGGACGGGGTTTTTTAAGAGGTCCATGTTGGCGTCCCACAGGCTTTCAAGGGTGCCCACATCCTTCCAGTAGCCGGTAAAGCTGTAGGTGCCCATCCTTTCGCCTGCGGCCAGCATGGCGGGGATGACGTTTTTGCCGAAATCCTTGCTGCTGTCGGGGTTGTCTTCGTCACTCTGGAGGTACTCGCGCAGTTTGCTCCAGGTGAATACATAGACGCCCATGGATGCCTTGTTGGACTTGGGCTTGGCGGGCTTCTCCTCAAACTCGGTGATCCGGCCCTCCTCGTCCGTGTTCATGATGCCAAAGCGGCTTGCCTCCTCCCAGGGGACGGGGCGCACGGCAATGGTGGCGGCAGAGTCCTGCCTGATGTGTTCAGCCAGCATCTCGGCGTAGTCCATCTTGTAGATATGGTCGCCCGAGAGGATAAGCACATAATCCGGGTCATACTGTTCAATAAAAGAATGGTTCTGAAAAATAGCGTTGGCGGTTCCCGAGTACCACTCCGAGGCATCCTGCTTCATATAGGGCGGCAGGACAAAAACGCCGCCGGAGCTCAGATCCAGGCCCCAGGGGCTGCCGGAACCGATATAGGCGTTCAATTCCAGCGGCTCCCACTGCGTCAGCACGCCGACGACATCGATGTCCGAGTTGGCGCAGTTGCTCAGCGGAAAATCGATGATGCGGTATTTGCCGCCAAAGGGAATGGCGGGCTTGGCAGTTTGATGCGTCAGGACCCCCAGGCGGCTGCCTTGGCCCCCGGCGAGGAGCATGGCAATACAGCTTTTTTTGTTGACCACGTGTCAGCCCTCCTTTTCAATGGATGTGTTTTCCAGGATATCATATTTAAAATAAACGCAGGACAGGGGCGGGACACACACCTCAAGGGAGTAAGCGTGCTCTCCCTGCGGGATATCCTGCGTCTCAAGCGGCAAGGCGTTGAACTGATTTGATCCGCCGAAGCGCTCCAGGTCGGAGTTGAGCAGTTCCCTGATCGTGCCTGCCCGCGGCAGACCAAAGCGATAGGCGGGGTGAAACTGGGGGGTAAAATTGGTCATGCAGATCAGGGCCTCTCCCTGCGCGCTGTAGCGGGCAAAGATGACGAGGCTGTTATCCTTGTCGTCAGCCTGCAGCCACTGGAAGCCCTGCCAGCTGTCCTCCACTTCATATAAGGAAGGATACCGCAGATACAGGTGGTTGAGCTCGCGCACATAGGCCTGCACCTGGGGGTGGCGGTCATAGACCAGGAGGAACCAATCCAGCTGATCGTCATACTTCCACTCGATAAAATGGGCGAACTCGCTGCCCATGAACAGGAGTTTTTTGCCGGGATGGCCCATGGTATAGCCGTACAGGGCGCGCAGGCCCGCGAACTTCTGCCACAGGTCGCCCGGGTTTTTATCCAGCATGGAGTGCTTGCCGTGCACCACTTCATCATGCGAAAAGGGCAGGATGAAGTTCTCATTGAAGGCATAGTGCAGAGAGAAGGTCAGCTTGTCGTGGTGATGCTTGCGGTAGATCGGATCCAGCTTGACATAGCGCAGCATGTCATTCATCCAGCCCATGTTCCACTTGAAGCCGAAGCCCAGGCCGCCCAGATAGGTGGGCTGGGTCACGTTGGGAAAAGCCGTGCTCTCCTCCGCGATGGTCATCACGCCGGGAAAGTCACGGTAGACGGTTTCGTTCAGGCGCTTGAGAAAGGCGATGGCGTCCAGGTTTTCATTGCCGCCGTAGCGGTTGGCAAGCCAGCCCTCATCGCGCCCGAAGTCGTGGTAGAGCATCGCGCTCACCGCGTCGCAGCGCAGGCCGTCCACGTGGTAGTGTTCCAGCCAGAAGCAGGCATTGCTGATCAGAAAGCTGCCGACCTCGCCCCTGGCATAGTCAAACAGCATCGTTCCCCACTGGGGCATCTCGCTGCGCCGAGGGTCCGCGTGCTCATAGCAAGGCGTGCCGTCAAATTGGCGCAGGCCGATCTCGTCCCGGGGGAAGTGGGCCGGCACCCAGTCCAGGATGACGCCGATATCCGCCTGATGCAGCATGTCCACAAAGCGCATGAAGTCGTGCGGGCTGCCGTGGCGCGCGGTGGGCGCAAAATAGCCCGTCACCTGGTAGCCCCAGGACATGTCCAGAGGATGCTCCATCACGGGCAGGAGCTCCACATGGGTATAGCCCATGTCCTTGATGTAGGGGATCAAAAGCTCGGCGATCCGGGTGTAGCTCAGCATCCCGCCCTCTTCGTCCCTGCGCCAGCTGCCCAGGTGCATCTCATAGATGTTGACGGGGCTTGCGTAGGCGTTCCAGCGGCTTCTTTTTTTCATCCAGGCATCGTCCTGCCAGGCATAGCCCGACAGGTCGTATAATTTGCTCGCGGTATTGGGGCGAAGCTCGCTTGCAAAGGCATAGGGGTCGGCCTTCAGGTACATGTCGCCGTCAAAGGTATAGACGGCGTATTTATAGCCCAGCAGCTTTTCGGCGGCATCGGGGTAGCTGTAGCGCGCGGGATCGGAGGAAACGTCAAAGAGCTTTGCCGGCAGGCGAAGCTCCCAGATGCCGTCAAACTGCTTTTGCATGGGGTAGCGCAGCGTATTCCACTCGCAGAATTCGCCTGTCAGGTTGACTGCCCGCGCGTTCGGCGCCCACACGGCAAAATGCCAGTGCTCTTCACCGCCCTGCGTGACGGGGTGCGCGCCCAGCATTTCATAGGCAAACCTGCTGCCCCCCTGATGGAAGGCACGGCGCTGTATGTCGTTTGGGGGTTTGTATCGCATGACAATTCCTCCCGAGTGGCCGTTTACCCTTCGACGAGCAGATTTCGTCCGAAATAATTTTACCTGGATTCAGTATAGCATAAGCATTTGTCGTTCACAAGCGCGCAGATCGGGAACGATATCCCGTTTCAAGGCGTTTTGCGAAGATGGATATGAAAAAGGGACGCGGGATTAGGCGTCCCCGGTCGAGGGCCGGCGCTGTCAGGCGAGCGCTGCCCCGAGGGCTTCGCAGGCGGCGACGGCCTCGTCATCCGGCTCATTGTTTGCGATCACTCCGTCGGATACGAGCTTCGCGCCGTCCGCGCGGCAGTCATCCTGCCAGATACGCATCCACTCACCGTCGCCCCAGTCATAGGAGCCGAACAGGCCCACCGGTTTTCCGGCCAGCTTTGGGCGGCAGGGGGTATACATTGGCTCAAACTCGCCGTCCTCCAGCTCCTCGGCGCCCATGGAAGGGCAGCCGAAGGCAAGGGCGTCGAACAAATCTACTTTTGAAGCGTCAAAATCGGAAGCGGTGAACAGCTCCACATCCGCGCCGGCGGCTTTGGCGCCCTGCGCGACGGCGTTTGCCATGGCCTCTGTATTGCCTGTACCGCTCCAGTAAACGACCGCGACTTTACTCATGACACATGGTCCTCCTTATATTGAGATCAGGCTGCCCGACAGGCATGCCCGTATAGCTCGGGCGAATCCGCGCGGATCCCTTTGGCCGCCGGGGCATGCCTTTGCCTGCCACGGGCCGCGGGAAGAACCGACGGAACGCCCCTGAAATAAAAACCGTTCAAAGAGGGAATGGTTAGCCATAACTAACTATATTCATCATAACGCCAACCCTGTCTGAGGTCAAGAGAATCGGATACATTTTCTCAAAAAAAGCAAGGCGGGGACCGCTTTCGCGATCCCCGCCTGCCCGGGCCGTTTTACAATACGACTCTTAATGTCTTTACTTCAAAGGTACTGAACCGCAGGTCGACCTGCCCGTCTGTCACAGGGAGCTCCTCCGCCGCGTTTTCCAGCATATCGCACAGGAAGACCTTCTGAACGGGAAGGTTGAGGGCGAGTTTGCAGGCGGTTTCCGCCCGCTTGGCCTCATACAGGCGGAGGATCAGGTCACCCGAACCGTCCTGCGCGGGTTTCAGCGTATCGATGAACACATTGGCGGCATCCGGGCTGAAGGCGCTGAAGGCCTCAAGCGTGCCCGCGGCGGTGACGGGCGGCACGTTGAGCTCATAGGCCTGCCTGACCACGGGGGAGTCAAGGAAGCTGCCCTCCCAGGCGACAAAGGAGTAGGTGAAGTCATGCGGGCCCTGATCGGTGCTCATCTCGGGGCACGCGGCGCCGCGCAGCAGGGTCAGGCGCAGCTCGCTGTCATGCATGCTGATGCCGTACTTGCTGTCGTTGAGCAGCGCCGCTCCCCCTCCCTGATCACACAGGGCGCTGTAGCGCTGGTTGCAGACCTCGAAGCGGTCGGAGTCATAGAGCCTGGAGCGGTGTGTAGGCCTTGTGATATAGCCGAACTGTATTTCGTTGATGCCCTCCGCGGCCCGCACCTTGACGGGGAAGGCCACCTTCAGCAGCCTGTGGGTCTGCGCCCAGTCGACATGGGTGACAAAATCAAGCCTCGGGCTGGCGCAATCCAGTGTGATGTCCTGCGTGATCGCGGAGTCAAGCACGCGGCGTTCCAGGCGGATGACCGCCCGCAGGCCGCCCGCTTCCCGTATGCTGAGCGTGACGGGGCCTTCGATGTCGACCGGCTGCAGCTCGTAGTTGGAGTCGATGTCCCAGGCGTCAAACTTGCGCGGAACGTCCTTGTACATCAAAAAGCGGTTCATCGCGCCGCCGGCGTATTCGCGGCGGTCTTTTTTATTGACAAAGGAGACGACTTCGCCGTTCTTGTTGAGGATGGCTTTGATCAGCTCATTTTCGATCACCGCGCCGTCCCCGGTCAGTTCCGCTTTGGCGGGCGGACAGCCGGTGTTTTGTTCTGCGGGCACCAGGGACAGGGCCCCCATGGAGGGCAGGCTGACCCGGGCCAGCACGCCGCTTTGGGTCTTTTGCGTCGGCACGATTGCTCCTTCGAGGGTCCGCGCGCCGAGGGCAAACTCATCAGGCAGGCTGATCACGGCCTCGCGCGGGAAGGAGAGGGAGTTGAACACCGTCAGGCCCTTGTCTTCCCTGACCAGGGCCCGGGTGGCGTCCAGGCGGACGGCCGTCGCGTCTTCAATGAGCTGCCGGTACTGCGCGCGCGCCTCCACATAGACGCTCTCGATGGAAGAGCCGGGCAGGATGTCATGAAACTGATTAAGCAGCAGCAGTTTCCAGGCCTCGTCTATCCTGCTTTGCGGATAGCTGAAGCCCCCTGCCATTGCGAGGGCACCCCATGTTTCCGCCTCGCGCAGGGCCAGCTCACCTTTGCGGTTGCCCTTTTTGACGGCGGCCTGGGTGGTGTAGACGCCCCTGTGGGCTGAAAAGTACAGCTCGCCCACATAGCTGTGCCGCGGGCCGCCGGCCTTTTCCATGTCATGGAAGAAATCCATCGGGGAGGCATGGCGCAGCCTGGGCATGCCCTCCAGGTCGTGCTGGCGCCTGATCTGCTCCATGTCATCGCGGCAGGGGCCCGCGCCCCCGTCACCATAGCCGTAGGGGAACAGGAAGGCGGAGAGCCCGCGCTTTTGCACGCGCTTTTTCCAGGTTTCGCTGATCTCGCGGGGATCGCTGCGGTAGGTATAGCTGGTCGGCAAAAAGGTATCGATCCGGGAGCCGTCGGCGCCCTGCCAGGTGAAGTAATGGTAGGGGAAACGATCCCCCTCATTGTAGGACCAGAAGATTTTCTGCGTCACCAGGTACTTGACGCCGCAGCCGCGGAGGATCTGGGGCAGGGCGGCGGAATAGCCGAAGGTATCGGGCAGCCACAGCAGCTCGCTGTCGACGCCGAAGACTTCCTTAAAATACTGCTTGCCGTACAGCAGCTGGCGGATCAGCGACTCGCCGCCGGTCATGTTGGTGTCGGGCTCGACATACATGGCCCCGTCCGCCACCCAGCGTCCTTCCTTGACGGCCTGCACTACCTGCTCAAAGAGCTCCGGGTAGTATTTCTGGCACATTTCGTAGGAGGCGGGCTGGCTTTGCAGGAAGACATAATCCTGATATTCATCAAGCAGGCGCAGCTGGGCTGCAAAGGTCCGCGCGACCTTGCGGTGGGTCTCTTTTGCCGGCCACAGCCAGACCAGGTCCAGGTGCGCGTTGCCGACGGCGTAAAACTCCGGCGCCGTGCTGCCGTTGACGGCATTCAGCGCGGGCTGCAGCGCCTCGCGCGCTTCGCGGTAGCTTTGGTCGCGGGCGGGGGCAGGCTGCTCAAAGTCGGCCGCCAGGCTGTAGCGCTCAAGCGCCGAGGCGATTTCGTCCGCGCGCAGGCTTTCGGGGTCGACCTGTTCAAGCAACTGGCTGAGCACGCGCACGTCGATCATCAGCTGATAGGCAGCCTCGTTCCACTCGCCGAAGGTGCAGCGGCCCATGGTGGCCCGCTCGCCCTCCGTCTTGGGGTCCCGGTAGCTGCCCGGCAAGAGGGGGCCGGTGGCGCAGCCGCCCAGGCTGCTCTCGGGGATATAATGCCCGGCGTATGCTTCAACGTAGAGCGTGAAGCGCTCCCCGCCCTCCGCCTCGCGGGTCAGACAGTTGTCCACGATAAAGTGCAGCGGGTTGGTGACCCAGTGGGCGCGGTAGGTGCCGAAGGCGGTGCCGTTTACAAACAGCGTGGCTTCCCCGCCCGTGGGCAGATCCATGACGATGCGCTTGCCGGCAGCCTCCGGCGGCAGGGTGATGTCTGCCCTCAGCCAGCAGTACTGGAATGTCCTGCCCCAGCGGGTGCCGGGGGGCATGGGCTGATAGTCCAGCGTCTTTGCCTCTTCCGGGCTCAGGTGATCCATGGTCAGACAGCCCTCAAAGCGGATGTCGCCCATCGGGCGGTAGACATCCTGACTCAGGGTGTTGTCCCAGTGCTCCAGACGCTCCCGCCATTCGGAATGCATATACTTCATGGCTATGTCCTCCGATTTATATTTTGCCTGTAAAAAGGCCGCCTGCGTATCCGGGCGGCCACTGTGTGCATCCTACCATGTTTCAGGGCCGGATGCCAGATGTTTTTTCTTATTTGATTGCCCCTTCCACCATGCCCTTGATGATGTAGCGCTGTGCAAAGAGGAAGAGCACGATGATGGGGACCATGGCCAGCAGTGCGCTGGTCAGAATCAGGTCCCACTGCTTGAGGTAGGCGCCCGCAAAGGCGGTGACCGCCAGCGG
Source organism: uncultured Christensenella sp. (assembly GCA_964630465.1). GTDB lineage: Bacteria > Bacillota > Clostridia > Christensenellales > Aristaeellaceae > UBA1038. Next base: position 305 of record CAZVUU010000060.1, on the reverse strand, counting down.
GATGGTCTGCACGGCGCCGGCGCTTCCCAGCACCAGCAGCGGCAGAAGATAGTCGTTCCATATCCAGATGCCGTTTAATATCAGCACGGTAACAAAGGCGGGGCGCAGCAATGGCAGCACGATCTCAAAGAAGGTGCGCGCCTGCCCGCAGCCGTCGATGGTGGCGGCCTCTTCCAGCTCAAGCGGCACGCCCTTGATGAAGCCATGCAGGATAAACACGGACATCGAGCAGCCAAAGCCCAGATAGGCAAACACGATGCCGTGGTAGGTGCCAAGCAAAGGCAGGCCGATGGCGTCGCCCATGA
>CAZVUU010000059.1:0-14826 GCA_964630465.1 uncultured Christensenella sp. | reverse complement strand
TCAAAGGAGAGCGTAGAAGACAAGCTCTTTGAGCTGGGGATCAAGGCGAGTTTTTGACAGCAGCATAGGTTTTACTGCGCTTCCAGCGTCATCAGGCGGATCCTGGCGTTTATATCCGTTATGAATTGCTCCAGCGTGATCGCGCCGTCCAGATACATCTGCATCAGGTAGATCTGGTCTTCAGGGTTGTTCAGCGCGTTTTGCTGAACCAGCCCCAGGCTGTCGGGGAGATAGACGCGGCTCATCAGGTCCTTGTGATAACTGAGGGCATCCCTGCTGACGGTGTACCTGTGCCGGGCCTCAAAACTTTCTGTGTTTTCTCTCACGCGGGCCAGCTCCGCTTCCATCTGGGTTTTCTCCGCGCCTGTTGCTTTGGCGGCAGCTTCTTCATATTCCGCCAGGTATTCGAGCTGTTGGGCGTATTCTTCATCGAAGTTTTTGTTGAGGACAGGCTCTGACCAGCTTTTGCTGATCATTGCGCGCTCGATGGGATCCATGTTCTCTATATAGGCGGCCAGAAAACGCTTGGCGGCCTCTTTGTTTTTGCTGGTGGAGGGAATGCCCGTATAGCTCGCGTAGGCAAAGCGCCAGGGGACAGAGATGCCGTCAAAGCTCAGTTCCATCATGGTGCTCCCGTCAGCGCCGATGCTCTGCAGGTCGTAGCCCATGCCGCTGATGATCAGAGGCTGTCCTTGCATGCCCAGGTAGGCTTCTTCGCCCAGCTCCTCCGGCATGACGTCAAAGCCGGATACATCCAGCGAGTCGATCTCGCGCATGATATTGCCGAAGCTGTCCATATCAAAGGAGAGGGGCCTCTTTTCCCCGAGGGCCTGATCCATGTAGGCAATATAGGCTATATCCTTCAGCGCGCGCCTGGCGTCTGGCTGATCAAAGAGGACGTACTCTTCGTGCTGCGCGTGGTGCTGTGACCACCAGCGCGTCAAATTCAGCAGCTCCGGGATGGATGTCGGGATCTTAGCCTCGACGGCCTCAAAGCTTTCTGAGTAGGCGGCAGGGTAGTAGGTATCAAGCCTGGTGGGCAGCAGGCAAAGCTCGCTATCCCGATGGAGGAAAGGCTGCAGCACATCAAAGGCATCATCGGCATAGGCCTTTAAGGCCGGTGTGTCATCCAAGGGGGCAAAGTAGCCCTTATTCACCATCTTCTGCGGGTCATTGCTTCTGTGGTCGATGCTCAGGATGTCGTATTCCATCGCGCCGGTCAAAAACAGCGTGTTGATCGCAGCGGCATCCTGCCAATCACCCGCGTAGACATCCAGCACAATGTCGTCCAATTGCATCAGTGTTTTGGTCAGGGCGGATGAATTGAAATAGTTCGCGTTCATCTTCAAGGCGGTGACCGGGGCCAGCTTATCTTCATCCATAGACCGCAAAAGCACATTAGGGCCAAAGGCGATCAGCAGACGGTCTTCGCCAAGGGGCAGGATGGAGGGGGTGAGGCCGCCTCCGCCCCATACGCCCGCCATGGGCAAGCGGCCGGTCATGACGGGGTCAGCATCCGTTGATATGCGGTAGAGGGCGTTTTCATTGGCTGCGTAGAGATCGCCTGTCAGCCGGTCGGTATACAAAAGCAGGTTCTGGTTGCTATCGTACTTGCCCGGCTTAGGCAGGCGCAGGGAGAAAGACTCCGTGCTGTCTGAGCGCGGGTCAAAGAGCATGGGCTCTGCCGGAAACTGTTCATAGGTCACGGGGTCGTAGGTGTTCTGGTCATGGTATAAACCAAGCAGCTTGCCGTCCTTGTAAGGCACAAGGCCTTTTAGAAAGGTGGGGCTGTACTTTGTCATCGCGCCTGTTTTCAGGTTGAAGCTGAACAGATCGTTTGCCATGCTGCTGTCCCAGTTATCAAAAGAGACAAACAGCTCATCATCCTGAGCGACGATCCGGCCGGGTCTTTTGTAGTAAGTGTAATCTCCTCCGCCTTCCTCAAAGTCGGACCAGTTGAGGGCGAGCGCTTTTTCGTAGCGCAAGGTATCCCCTTCCACATGCAGGGCATAGACCATGGCGCTGTCCGGATCAAAGCCCATCAGCTCATTTTCATGGACGAACAGGGCGCTCACGCGCTCCATGGCTTCCTTCAGGCTGTACCGTTCCCGCGCGACGGGAGCCAGCTCGCGGGCCTCCTTTTCGCCCTCGCGCCAGGTATACAGGGCCTTATCGGTCAGCATGTAGACCGTGCCATCCAGCATGACCATGGAGTTGACGCGCCCCCAGTCATCCAGCAGGCGGGAACCAAACAGCTGGGTCACCGGGGCGGTTTCCTGCGCCCGGGCGGGCAGCGCGCCCGCCATCAGGAGAAGGGCTGTCAGAAGGGACAGGGTTTTGAGCAGACTATTTGATTTCATAGGCTTCCTCCTGTTGATTTTACAGGCGGCGTGACGCCGCCGCCTGCTTTGACCATGCCGGGGCAGCCGGGGCCGGATGCAGGCTGCTGATCTTCTCGCTGTCAGGATCCGTGCCGCTTTCCCGGACAGAATCCCCGCCCGAAAGAGACCCCGGGAAGGAGCGGTCATGCTGTGGTCCATCGGTCCGCCCGGGGACGACTCCTGCCAGGAGGACAAGGGAAAAGAGAACAGCCGGGCCAATGTGTATCCTGCGCACAGCGGACACCTTCTTTTCTGATATACCGAATACCAATGAACCGGACAAGCTCCCTTCATTGGCATTCTTTTGTTGGATTGGTCAGACAGCTATCGGTACGGCGCGCAGCCTGTAGCCCTTGCCGTGCACGGTTTCAAACAGCTCGTCGCCCATCTTGCGGCGCAGCCTCTGCACGTGCACATCCACCGTGCGGCTTTTGCCGGGCGTTAGGTAATCCCAGGCGGCGCACAGCAACCAGTCGCGGCTGAGTACATTGCCCGCTTCGGCTGCCAGGGCCATCAGCAGGCGGAATTCCTGGGAGGTCAGGCGGCAGGGCCTGCCGTTGACAAAGACTTTCCGTTCTTCTTCGCTGTAGGAGATTACCGCCTGGCGATAAGCTTTTCGGGGGATCTGGGTCAGAAGCTGTGTCATGATTATCACCTCTCACTATATAAGACGTTTGAGAGGGGCAAAATGTTGCACAAAAATGAAAAAATATTATATTTTTTTAACTTTTTATATTTGAGGCCTTCGAAAAGATGTTTTTTTCACGAAAAAATGCTCTCCTCACCGCCGGCCCGCGCGTTTACGAGGCTCGGCGGACGGGTAATATCCAGTCGATAGCATAAGGAGGTCACGGTGAATGAAATGGATCTGTAAGGTGTGCGGGTATATCCACGAGGGGAATGAGCCGCCGGAGTTTTGTCCTGTCTGCAAAGTAGGCAAGGATAAGTTTGAAAAGCTGGAAGAAACTCCGCAGTGGACGGATGTGCATCAGCTGGGTGTTGCGCAGGGGATGGATGAGCGCATCGTGGCCGGGCTGCGCAAGCAGTATGAAAAAGAGTGCCTGGAGGCAGGCGCCTACATGGCCATGGCCCGCCAGGCGGACGGGCAGGGCTATCCGGAAATAGCCAACACCTTCCAGCGCATGGCGATGGAAGAAGTGGCCCACGCAGCCAGGCTGGCAGAGCTGCTTGGCGAACAGCTGGTGGATGACGTCGAGAAGAACGTGAAAAACCGTGTGCAGGTCGAGATGGACGCCAGCAAGGAAAAGCAGGCCCTGGCGCTTCTGGCCAAAGAGCTTGGCTATAACGAGATCTACAGCGCGCTGCACGACATGTGCAAGGATGAGGCCCGCCACGGCCAGGCGCTGGAGGGCGTTCAAAAGAGGTACTTCTTCAAGTAAGCGGAGCACAGCCGCGAAAAGACGGTTCCTGCCGACGGGGCCGTCTTTTTTGCGTTCAAATGCAGTCAGGATGTTATAATAATATAAATTTGGGGTATACTATGATTAAAATTAGGCATGCCTAATAAATTGATTTGAAAGCGTGAGGTTCACATGACCCCCAACAAGGAAGACTATCTGAAGGCCATCTACAAGCTGGGCGGCCAGGAAAAGCAGGTCGGCAACAAGCGGATAGCCGAGGCGCTGAAGATCGCCCCGGCTTCGGTGACGGAAATGCTGGGCAAGCTGCGGGCGGAGGGCCTGATCCTCTACGAGGCCTACAAAGGGTCGAGGCTGACGCCGCAAGGGCTGCGCATCGCCATCGGGCTGGTGCGCGGCCACCGGCTCTGGGAGGTGTTTTTAATGCGCCACCTGAACTATTCCTGGAGCGAGGCGCATGAGGACGCGGAGAGGCTGGAGCATATCTCGCCCAAGCGCATGATCGAGCGCCTGAATGTCTTTCTCAACTATCCCGCCTACTGCCCGCACGGCAGCTCCATACCGGACGCGGAGGGGCGGGTCGACGCTACCCTCCTCATTCCTCTTAACCGGATGTCGGCGGGGGATAGCTCGCACATCCGCCGGGTGACGGAGGAAGCGGAGCTGCTGGATTACCTGCAGAGGCTGGGACTGGCCATCGGGCAGAGCTTCTACCTGGAGTCCTTCGGGGAGTACGAAGGCCCGCTGACGCTTTTGCTGGACGGGCGGCGCGTTCAGATCAGTTATAAAGCCGCCGGGCAGATCTACGCCGAAGAACCGGCGGCTCCGGTGTAAATTCAAGGAGAGGTTTTTATGAATAGTTTTTTGAAAAAAGTCATCGCAACAGCAGCTGTTTTCGTGCTCATCCTGTCAGCCGGGGCGAGGCCTGCGGCCGCCGAAGAGGCAAAGCTTAATCTCGTCGTCACCACGACCATGCTGGCCGACCTGGCCCGTGTGATCGGGGGCGAGCGCTGCGAGGTGCACGGCCTGATGGGCCCCGGCATCGACCCTCACCTCTACCAGGCCAGCGCGGGCGACGTGATGCGGATGCAGCAGGCCGATGTGGTGGTCTACAACGGCCTTCACCTGGAAGGCAAGATGGGCGATATCTTCGGCAACCTGGACAGAGTAGGCATCAAGTCGATCTCCGTGGAGAGGGGCCTTGACCCCGCCCTCATCCTGGCGCCGCAGGAAGGGGGAGCGGAGGGCGCGCCCGACCCGCATATCTGGTTTGACCTCAATATCTGGAAGCGGGCGGCGGAGGTGGTCGCCGAAGGCCTGTCCGGGGCCGATCCCGATTATGCCGGGCTGTACCGGGAAAATCTGGCCGGCTATCTGGCGGAGCTTGACGAGGCGGATGCCTATGTCAGGGCGCGGACCGAGGAACTGCCGGAAGACCGCAGGGTGCTGGTGACGGCGCATGACGCCTTTCAGTACTTTGGGCAGGCCTATGGCTTTGAGGTCAAGGGCCTGCAGGGCATCAGCACCGAGGCTGAGGCAGGCACGGCGGATGTCAGCAGGCTGGCATCCTTTATCGTGCAAAGGCAGATCAAGGCCATCTTCATTGAGTCTTCCGTGCCGCATAAAACCACCGAAGCCCTGCAGGCGGCGGTAAAGGCCCAGGGCTTTGATGTCGCCATCGGCGGCGAGCTTTATTCAGACTCGCTGGGCGGCGAGGGTTCGGGGGCGGAAAGCTATATCCTGACCGTCAAGGCCAATATAGACACGATCGTTGACGCGCTGAAATAAGGAGTGAATCGATATGAAAACGGATAAATCGGAGCTGGGCTGCGCGGTCGAGGTGGAAGACCTCACCGTGGCCTATGATACCAAGCCCGTATTGTGGGATGTGGACCTGAAGATCCCCCGGGGGAAGCTGACGGCGATCATCGGCCCCAACGGGGCCGGAAAGAGCACCCTGATCAAGGCGATGCTGGGCCTTTTGAAACCCGTGACGGGCTCGGTCAGGTTTGAAGGCGGGAGCGAAAAGGCCCTGGCCCTCGGCGGCCGCGTGGGGTATGTGCCCCAAAGCGGCAGCGTCGACTGGGACTTCCCCGCGACGGTCAAGGATGTCGTGCTGATGGGCCGCTACGGCAGGATCGGCTGGATCAAGCGCCCCCGCCGCAAGGACAGGCAGATCGCCATGCAGATGCTGAAAAAAGTGGGCATGGAAGCCTATACGGACCGCCAGATCAGCCAGCTTTCGGGCGGGCAGCAGCAGCGTGTATTTCTCGCGCGGGCGCTGGCGCAGGAGGCTGATTTTTACTTTATGGATGAGCCTTTCAAGGGCGTGGACGCGCAGACTGAAAAGGCCATACTGCTCCTGCTCAAGGAGCTGCGCGAGCAGGGGAAGACGGTGGTCACGGTCCACCATGACCTGCAGACGGTTGAAGAGTACTTTGACTGGGTCTGCCTGATCAACCTGCGCGTCGTGGCGGCAGGCCCTGTGGAGGAGGTGTTTCATGATGACAACATCACAAAGACCTACCGCAGCACCGGATTGCAGCTGAAGGAGGCGGTATAAGATGACGCTGGGCGAAGTATTGACCGACTATACCTTTCAGACGGTGGCCCTGGGCTCGGCCCTGCTGGGGCTGATCAGCGGGGTGCTGGGCACTTTCGCCGTGCTGCGCAAGCAGAGCCTTCTGGGCGACGGCGTCTCCCACTCGGCGCTGCCGGGCGTGGTCATGGCCTTTATCCTGCTGGGCACAAAGAACACCGAGATCCTGCTTGTGGGCGCGCTCATATCGGGCCTGATCGCGATGCTGCTGATCGTGGGCATCGTGCGGCACACGCGCGTCAAGTTTGACAGCGCCCTGGCCCTCATCATGTCCGTATTCTTCGGCCTGGGCCTGGTGCTGATGACCTATGTGCAAAAGATACCCAACTCAAACCAGGCGGGGCTGAACCGCTTCATCTTTGGCCAGGCCTCCACGCTGCTGCGGCGGGACATTGTGCTGATGGCCGTTTGCGGGGCCGTGCTGATTGCCCTGGTCATCCTGTTTTGGAAGGAATTCAAGCTGTTTTCCTTTGACAGCGAGTTTGCCCAGAGCCTGGGCTTTTCACCCAGGAAGCTGAACCTGCTGCTCTCCTCGATGATCGTGGTGGGCATCATCATCGGCCTGCAGACGGTGGGCGTCATCCTGATGAGCGCCATGCTGATCGCGCCGGCGGTCGCCGCGCGCCAGTGGACGAACCGCCTGTGGGTGATGGTGCTGCTGTCGGCCGTATTCGGCGCGGTTTCGGGCGTGGCGGGCACTGCGGCCAGCTCCCTGGTGCAAAAGATGCCCACCGGCCCCGCCATCGTGGTGGCCGTCAGCCTGATCGTCATCGTCAGCCTGCTGGCGGCGCCCGGCAGGGGCATTCTGTATACGATCTACAATCGGCGCAGGACGCGCCGCTCACTGCAGGAAAAAGGAGGGATGAGGGATGTCTCCGCAGCTTGAGATCCAGCTGATCGCGATGATCGTTGCCGCTGCCTGCGCGCTGCCGGGCGTATTCCTGGTGCTGCGCGGCATGTCCATGATGTCGGATTCCATCACGCATACGATTTTGCTGGGCATCGTGCTGGCCTTTTTCGTGACGGGCGACCTGTCTTCGCCGCTGTTGATCTTCGGCGCGGTGCTGATGGGGCTGATCACCGTGTGGCTCACGGAAACGCTGAACCGCACGCGCCTGTTAAAGGAGGATTCCGCCATCGGGGTGGTATTCCCGCTGCTGTTTTCCATTGCCATCATCCTGATCAGCCGCTACGCGGGCTCGGTCCACCTGGACGCGGACTCCGTGCTGCTGGGCGAACTGGCTTTTGCCCCCTTTGACCGGCTGATCGTGGGCGGGACGGATATCGGCGCCAAAGCCATCTACACCACCGGGGCGCTGCTCGTGCTGAACCTCCTTGTGATCGGCCTGTTTTTTAAGGAACTGAAGCTGGCCACCTTTGACCCGATGCTGGCGGCCGTGCTGGGCTTTGCCCCGGGGGCGATGCACTATCTGCTGATGACCCTGGTATCCCTGACCACGGTCGGCTCCTTTGAGGCGGTCGGCTCCATCCTGGTGATCGCCTTTATGATCGGCCCGCCCGTGACTGCCTACCTGCTGACGGACGACCTCAAGCGGATGCTGCTGCTCAGCGTGCTGATCGGCGCCTTGAACGGCTTTCTGGGCTTCCATGCCGCCGTGCGGCTGGATGTATCCATCGCCGGCAGCATGGCCGTGATGACGGGCATCATCTTTTTGATCGTATTTATCTGGGCGCCCGGGCGCGGCCTGATCAGCTCCCTGTTCCGGCTGAGAAACCGCAGGATCGAGTTTGCCAAGGCAGCGCTGCTGTTTCACCTGTGCAACCATGAAGGCCGGGAGGAGCAGGAGAGGGAATGCGCCGCGGATACCATCAGCGAGCACATGAACTGGGAGCGGAGCTTTTCAGACCGCATCGTGTCGATGCTCAGGAATGAAAAGAGCATCCTGATGCAGGACGGCCAGATCACCCTGACCGATGAGGGCCGGGAAAGGACGGTCCGCAGCTGGGAAAAGATGTTTGTATGATATTCCGGGGCCGGTAAGACCGGCCCCTTAAAGGACAGGCCGTCAATGCGCGGTTCCGGCACTTGATAAAGGGTCGGCAGGCAGGTCCCGCGGTCTCTTTTTACAGCAGCTTCGGCTGCTGTTTTGCTATGGCTTTATATGGCGCAGGCCGCGCCTTGCCCGGCCATTTCCGGCGCTGCACTGCGCTCTCATATATCCTGTTCCCTTGCTGAGGGCGGCAGGAACTCTCTGAGCTTCATGTGCCTGATGTCATCACGTCTCATACCGAGCCCTCCGGCATGCCGATCAAGAGCTGCCGGAGGCACCCGTACATCCATCTTTGAAAAGAGAGCTTTCTTGTTTTAAATATCCGCTCAAGGTGCATGCTCACTCATCAGCCTGTCAGGGCAGGCTTCGAAAAACGGTCAGATCGGTCCTTGTCAGAAAAGAGGACAGCTTCCGGCAGGATCCAGCGGCTTTATTCCGCTTAATATTAAGAGAAAAATCGAATAAAGGAAGGCGAAGAAGTAGAAAAGAGACAGTATTCCTTGTCCGAATTCCGGACAATATAAACATGCCCCGCGAGAAAAATGCAAGTTTCCGACGGCAAATATTCAAATCTGTAAATAACAATTTATTGAATAAATATGCACATCGATTATGGCAAAATAATTCGATTCTATAATGAAATCAAGGAAAAACAAAAAATATACTTGACGCGATTATGCGTTTTTGATACATTATACAAAATTTTTAGTCGTTCAATCGACGGAGGAGGAGCCATGATTTTACGGAATATCCGCAAAAAGACCCCCCTTATCCTCAGGATGGCGCTTGCCGCTGTCCTTGTGATCTCCCTGACCGCTCCCGCTTTTGCCGCTCCGGCAGGGGAGAAGGTTCCTTCCATTACCTTCCTGAGCTCGCTGCCGGAAGCCAACATGGTGAACTACGAGATGGCCGAAGAGGTTGCCGAGGAGCTGCGCATGCTGGGTGTGGATGCCAACGCGCAGCCCACGGACTTTGCCGTGCTCCTGGACATTATCTACGGCGATGAGATGGATTACGACGGCTACACCATCGGCTGGTCCGGCCGCATTGAACGCCTGGACCCGGATATGTTCATCCACTCCATCAATCACTCCGACAACGCCATCCCCGGCGGCAACAATACCAACCGCTACCGCAACCCGGCGTTTGATGCCCTGGCTGATGCCCAGCGCCAGGAGATGGACCTTGAGAAGCGCCAGGCCCTGGTGCACGAGGCCCAGGTGATCCTGGCCGAGGATGTGCCCCACATCACGCTGTATTCCCGCGCCACGGTGCAGACCTATAACACGGACAAGTACGAGGACGCGCTCAACATCCCCGGCGAAGGCCTGTTCAATGAATGGACGCCCTTCTTGATCAAGCCCAAGACCGATGACAAGATCCTTAAGGTGGCCAGTAACGTTAATATTGACGACATGAACCCGCTGAGCTCCAAGTCCGTCTACGGCTGGCGCAACCTGCGCCTCATCTATGACAAGCTGGTCCGCCTATCCCCCGAAATCCAGCCCCAGCCCTGGGCCGCTGAGAAGTGGGACGTGGTCAGCGACAGCGTAATCGACGTGGTGCTGCGCCGGAACATGACCTTCCATGACGGTCAGCCTGTAACGGCAGAGGATGTCAAGTTCTCCTATGAGCTGTTCATCAACGAGAAGTCGGAGTATTTCGCCTCCTTCCTGGCCCCCATTGACACGATCGAGATCACGGATGAAAATACCGTCCGCTTCAACCTGAAGTATGCCTACGCGCCCTTCATCACCAACACCCTGGCGCAGATCCCGATCCTGCCCAAGCATGTCTGGGAAGGCATTGAGAACCCGACCACCTACCCCAACCTGGAAGCCATCGGCTCCGGCCCCTTCAAGATGGTTCATTTCCGCACCGGTGAAGAGCTGTCCCTTGAGCGCTTTGACGATTACTTCGAGCAGCCGCACATCGAGGGATACATCTTCCAGATCTTTGCTAACCCCGAGGGTGTGCTGACCGCGCTGGAACTGGCCACGGTGGACATGGTATCCTTTGACCTGGTGCCTGCCCACACCAACCAGATCAAGGAGAACGCCGGCGGCAAGTATGACCACCTGGAGCTGACCGAAGCGCCCGACATCGGCTTCTTCTTCCTGGGCCTGAACCTGGACCGTGCGCCCTTTAACAACAAGGCCTTCCGCATCGCCATGGCCCACCTGGTGGACTATGACCTGGCTTTGGATGTGCACCTGGACGGCTACGGCGCCAGAGGCGGCGGCGGCCTGGTGCTGGTCGAGGCCAACGAGTTCTGGCACAACCCCGATGTGCCCATCTATGACACCTACGACCCGGACCGCGCCCGCGAGATTCTCGAGGAAGCCGGCTTTACCTGGGACAGCAGCGGCCAGCTGTACATGCCCGCTGAGTAAGACCTGAACACAAACAAAGGATGTGTCCCGGCGCGTCCCATCGCCGGCCGGGACACATCCTTTTTCAAGGAAAGGTATATTGTCAAGCCGCGTCCCGTATCCTATAAAATGACCATGGATGGTGAGAACATTGATCAAATATACGCTCAAACGGCTTTCCATCATGCTGCTGATGATCCTGCTGGTATCCACCATGATCTTCTTTCTGTTTCGCGTGATGCCGGGCGACCCGACGGCCTATATCATCGACCCCTCCATCCCCCCCGAGGCCAGGGCCAGCCTGCTGGAGCGCTACGGCCTGACCGGCAGCCTGTGGGATCAATACAAGATATTTGTAAAGGATCTGATCAGGCTGGATTTCGGCAGCTCCTACTTTTATAACCGGCCGGTGATCGAGATCATCGGGGAAAAGCTGGCTGCCACCCTGATCCTGATGCTGACAGCGATGCTGATCGCCTACGGCATCGGCGTGGTCTACGGATCTTACATGGCCTGGAAGCGCGGATCGTTTATGGAGACGAGCGGCATCGTCTTTACCCTGTTCTTCCGGTCCGCGCCGACCTTTTGGGTGGGGCTGATCTTCATCCTGATCTTCTCGGTGCGCCTGGGCTGGTTTCCCGCTCAGGGGATGCGCACGGTGGGCTCGCCCAGCGGCAACTTTTTTCAGACCTTTATGAATGCGGATTTTCTCCGCCACCTGATCCTGCCCAGCATCGTCGCCTCGCTCAACTTTATGGCGACGCCGCTGCTGACCATGCGCAACTCCATGCTGGAGGTGTTGAGCGAGGACTATATTGAGATGGCCAGAGCCAAGGGCATCAAGGAGCGCGATATCCTCTTTCGCCACGCGGCCAGAAACGCGCTTTTGCCGGTGGTCACGGCGGGGGCCCTGTTCATCGGCTCCGCCATCGGCGGCCAGGTGCTGCTGGAAGTGGTGTTCAGCTGGCCGGGGCTGGGGCGCGAGATCGTCACCGCCGTCACCCGGCGTGACTATCCGCTGGCGCAAGCCTGCTTTATCATCATCTCCTCCATGGTGATGCTGATGAATCTGGTGGCGGATCTGATGTACGCCGCGCTGGATCCCAGAATTTCTTACAAGGCAGTAAAGGGGTGAGAATGATGCGTATCAAGCGTCGCAGCAGCAAGAACACGCAAAGCGTGTTCCGTCAGTTTGTAAAAGGCTTGCGCCGGGAAAAGCTGGCCATGATCGGGGTGATTCTGATCGTCTTTTTTTCTTTCGTGGCCGTCTTCGCACAGGATCTGGCTCCCCACGGCGCCCGGGACAGGCACTATAACGAAAACAATAAGATCCGCCGGCTGGAGCCGCCGAGCATGGCCCACCCCTTTGGCACGACCGACGTGGGGCGCGATATCTTCTCTCAGGTGATCCTGGGCACCAGGACGGCTTTGATGGTGGGTATTCTGGCCGCCCTGCTGGTGACGGCGGTAGGCAGCGTGGTGGGCATCATTGCCGGTTACTACGGCGGGGCAGTTGATGTCATCATCATGCGGGTCGTGGACTTTTTCTACGCCATACCCTTTATTCCCTTTGTCATTGTGCTGTCCGCCGTGATCAAGCCCAGCATATGGAACGTGATCCTGGCGGTATCGCTTTTGTCCTGGCGCACCGTGGCGCGCCTGGTGCGCTCCCAGACACTGTCCATCGCCAAGCGGCCCTACATCAAGGCCGGACGTGTGGCGGGGGCGGGCAATCTGCGGCTGATGTTCAAGTACATCCTGCCCAATGTGGTGCCGCTGATCCTGCTGGAGATGGCCTTCATGGTCAACTGGGCCATCACGGCGGAGGCCAGCATCGCCTTCCTGGGCTTTGGCGACCCCAATGTGCCCAGCTGGGGGCAGATATTGCATATCGCCTTTTCCACGGGCAACTCCCGCGTGGCCTGGTGGTGGGTCATGGCGCCCGGCCTGGCCATCGTGCTGCTGCTGCTATCCATCTTCTTCGTGGCCCGCGCCCTGGAGGAAGTGGTGGACCCCAGACTGAGGAGGCGCTGACGGCCATGTTGTTGGAAGCAAAGAATATAAGCATCGAATATAAGACCGAGAAGGGCACCATGCGGGCGGTGGAGGACGTTTCCTTCAGCCTCAAGCTGGGGGAAAGCCTGGGCCTGGTGGGCGAGAGCGGCTGCGGCAAGACCACGCTGGCCAAATCCATCATGCGCCTGCTGCCCGCCAACGGCCGCATCAGCGAGGGGCAAATGCTCTTTGAGAGCAAGGACCTGGTGCGGATGACGGATGAGGAGATCAGAAAGATGCGCCTCAGCCGCATCGCCATGGTCTCCCAAAGCGCCATGAACGCACTGAACCCCGTGTATACGGTGGGCAAGCAGCTGATCGAGGGCATACGCGCCCATACCAATATGAGCAAGAAGGAGGCCCATGCCCGGGCGGTGGAGGTGTTTGGCATGGTGGGCCTGGAAGAAAAGCGCTTGAAGGCCTTCCCCCACCAGATGAGCGGCGGCATGAAGCAGCGGGCCATCATCGCCATGGCGCTGACGCTGAACCCCGCCCTGATCATTGCCGACGAGCCGACGACGGCGCTTGACGTGGTGGTGCAGGATCAGATACTGCAGCAGATCATCGCCCTGCGCAAGGAGATCAACAGCTCCATGATCCTGATCACACACGACATTTCCGTGGTATCGGAAACCTGCGACAGCATCATCGTCATGTACGGCGGGCAGATCATGGAGCAGGCGCCCACCGGAGTATTCTTCAGGCAGCAGACGCATCCCTATTCCCTGGGCCTTAATAATGCCTTTCCCAGCATCACCGAGATCGGCAACGAACAGCTGATCTCCATCCCCGGCGCGCCGCCGAACTTGTTGGAGGAACAGAAGGGCTGCCGTTTCGCGGCGCGCTGTCCCTTTGCGCAGGAAAAGTGCCTCCGGGAGAAACCGCCGCTTGAGCAGGTAGGGCCGGACCATTATTCCGCCTGCCACTTCAACGGTGAAGCGGAGCGCTTCAGGCTGCTGAGCCGCAAGCCTCAGACTTGGCGTAATGTAGCCGAGCGCCTCGCCCGCGGTGTGGCAAAGGAGGGAAATGATGACTAAGCCGATGATCCAGATCAAAAACCTTTCAAAGACCTTCCAGGTCAGCCGGGGTTTATCCGATGTATTCAGCAAGCACCAAGCTGTGGTGCGGGCGGTCGACGAGATCAACCTGGAAATCGCCAAGGGCGAGATCATCGGCCTGGCCGGCGAAAGCGGCTCGGGCAAGACCACCACCGGTGAAATCCTGGTGCGCCTGCAGAAGGAGACCTCCGGCAGCATCATCATCGATGGCCATCCCATTACGGGCAGAGACAAGGCGGAAAACAAGCGCTTCCGCCGGGACGTGCAGATGATCTTCCAGGACCCCTACGAGACGCTGAACCCCCGCTTCAATGTGTTTGACGCCATCGCCGAACCCCTGCGCATCCACGGGCTGAGAGACAGAAAGAAGCTCTATGACCAGGTGGTGGAAGCCCTTGAGCTGGCGGAACTGAAGCCTGCCGAAAGCTTCATCTATCGCTTCCCTCACGAGCTGTCCGGCGGTCAGCGCCAGCGCGTGGCCATTGCCAGGGGCATTGTCGTCGGCCCCAAAATACTGGTGGCGGACGAGCCGGTCAGCATGCTGGACGTATCCATCCGCGCGGACATACTGAACCTCTTAAAGCGCCTGCGCGAGCAGATGGACCTGACGATGCTGTATATCTCCCATGACCTGTCCACCATCAAGTATCTGTGCGACCGCATCGCCATCATGTACCTGGGCAAGATCGTGGAGATCGGCCCCGCCGATCAGGTGATCGGCAACCCCATCCATCCCTATACCAAGGTGCTGCTGGCCTCCGTGCCTGTGGCGGACCCCGATCACGTCAAGCAGCGCATCCCCATTGACGGCGAGATCCCCGATCAGATCAATTTGCCCGAGGGCTGCCGCTTCAGCCCCCGCTGCCCCTATGTCATACCCGCCTGTAAATCCTGTGACCACCGCCTGTTTGAGGCGGGAGACAGGCATTTTCACGCCTGCATCCTGCCGCAGCTGGAGAAGGAAGGATAG
>CAZVUU010000058.1:6066-15275 GCA_964630465.1 uncultured Christensenella sp. | reverse complement strand
TGTACATGAACTCGAATAAACGGTTCATGTCATAGCCCCGGTCAAACACATAGGTCGAGTCGGGAAAATGAGCCATGGTCTTTTCCAGCGCTGTCAAGGTGATATCGTTAGTGGATAGATAGTTTTGCTCATGTGAGGAATGGATGAGAGAGAACAGGCTGAGAGGCTGTTTTGCCTTTTCGCTGAGGGTAGTGATCTCAGTTACAAGGTAGCCTTTTTGAATGGCGTGATTGGGGTCTGAGCCATCTCTGACCAGGCCCAAAGACTCAAAGGCCTTTCCATAGGGCTTGATGACCTCGCTGTCGTCTACGAAGACAGGCGCGCTTCCGCGGCTCAATCCCCGCGCGAGAGACAAGTAGTTCTCATTGATACTCGAATCCATATCCTCGGTGAGCTTTCGGGACAGGCGTTCGATGGTATTCTTCTTTCGGATGTCTTCCTGAAGCGCGTCCGCAATCCGTGACAAAACGCAACTCCCTGATCCCAGGATACCGTAGATCATGTCGGCGGCAAACTTTTTCTGATCCTTGCTTGCCCCACAGCTGAGGCGCTTAGAGAAGCCTAGAATTTCCCGCTTGAGTTGATAGGTATTTGTGGTAGAATGACGCATGAGGAATCCTCCCGATTTTGTTTAGTGGTGTTTTGTTTTGACGCATTAATTCTACTACAAAAACACTGAGGATTCCTCATTTATACAAGTTTATGTATGTATTTATGCCTTTTTCACACCATATTTCTTACTTTATACTTTGGGTTACGGCTTTTGTCCGTTTTCTTTGCTGTATGAAGCAGTCAATACGGAAACTCAAGTCAAATTAAATAGACAAATTGTGACGATTCTGTTATGATATGCCATGTTTGACACTGAGGAAATACTATCGATGGGGTGTTACTGATATGGTTAAGTGTAAAATATTCACCAATTCCGTTTCTGACATCCCCGCCTCGCTTGCGCGGCAGTACGATATCGGCATCGTGCCCGATATCGTTATATCCGACGAAAAGGAATATTATTGCGGCATCGATATCCACCCGCCGCAGCTATATGAGCTGATGAGGCACTCCTCCGAGCTGCCGACCACCTCCCACCCCAATACCTTCATCTATGAAAACAGCTTTCGGGAGGCCGCTGATTATCAGGAAATTCTCTGCCTGAACATCACCAGCGTGATGAGCGGCTCCTTCAGGACGGCGAGCACCGCCGCTCAGGCTCTGGCGGAAGAGGGCTTTGGCCCGCGCGTCTACACCTGGGACTCATTGCAGGTGTCCTGCGGCCTGACGCTCCTGGTGCTTGAAGCTGCCCGGATGGCGCAGGAAGGCAAGGGGGCGGAGGAGATCATCGCCCGCCTCGACAGCCTCAGGCCCCGGGTCGGCCTTTACTTCGCCCTGAAAACGCTTGACAACGCCAGGAAGGGCGGCCGCATCGGCGAGATCAAGTTTTTCGCGGCCGGTCTGCTGAAAATCGTGCCGATGCTGGCCTTTCGCGACGGGACGGTCAAGGACATCGGCATGATCCGCCACTTTGACCGGGCCGTCAACACCCTGGCCACCTACTTTGAGAAGTTCGCCCAAAAGGGCAGGCGTGTGCTGATCTACCACGGCAACAATGAAAGGGACGCGCTGCGCCTGAAGGACCTCGTCAGCGCGATCGACCCCGAGGCCGACATCGTGATCGACTGGGTCGGCCCCGCGATCGGCATCTACGCGGGTGAGGGCTCGATCGCCATCGCCTTCCATCAATGATCCCGGGTCTGTTGATCTTTCTTTCTTTTGCCGTGATGGTGTTTTCCGACCTGCTGAAGATGCGCGGGCGAAATGCCGCGGGAAAGGCCCTGTTCGCTGCGGGGGCGGTCGTTCTGATCGCCGCGGGCCTCCTGACTGCCCTCCGGGGCCCCTGGTTTCAGGTGCCCGGTGTCCTCCGGGTCCTCTTGTTCGCCCTGGCAGCCCTGGGCCTCTGGGGGGAATACACCGCGCTGTTCGTATCGCTGCCGGCCGGGGATACCTACCTGGGCGGCAAGGCGGCCAGGCAGCTGGTCGACAGCGGCTTGTACGCGCTGTGCAGGCACCCGGGCGGGCTGTTCTTTCCTTTGATGAGCATCAGCCTGGCCCTGGGGCTTGGAAACCGGGGCCTGCTGCTGGGCAGCCTGCTGGCTTCCCTGCTCAACCTTCTTTATGTCTGGTTTCAGGACAGGGTGGTTTTCCCTCAGACCATTGCGGGGTATGATAGCTACCGGCAGAGGGTGCCCTTCCTTGTTCCCACCGCGCAAAGCCTTGCCCGCGCGGTTTCAGGGTCAAATAACGCACAGGATGACGTATGAAGTTTAAAGAGAAGCTCCGAAGAGAATCACCTGAGGAAATCTGGCAGGAATACTGCGGATTTCTTGATCTCAGTATGGATGAATACATGCAGGTTCAAAAAAGCCTGCTGATGGAGCAGATCAAGCTTTTGTCCTCGTCCAAGCTCGGCAAGAGGCTGATGAAGGGCACCATCCCCCAAAGCGTGGAGGAGTTTCGCCGCAGCGTTCCGCTGACCCATTTCGAAGACTATGCCGATACGCTTTTATTGAAGCGGGAGGACGAACTGCCCGCCGAGCCCGTCGTCTGGCTTGAAACCACCTGGGAAGGCGGCGAGTTTCCCCGCAAATGCGCCCCTTACTCCAAGGGCATGCTGGATACCTACACACGCAACATGCTGTCGGTGCTGATACTCTCCGCCGCGACGCGCAAGGGCCAGTACCGGGTGCGCGAACGGGGAAAGATCCTCTATACCCTGGCGCCGATGCCCTATCCCACGGGCCTGTTCCCGCATCTGGCCAAGGGTGAGATCGACTTCCGCTTTATGCCGCCCGTGAAGGAGGCCGTCAACCTGTCCTTTTCAAAGCAGATGTCCAAGGGCTTTGAGATGGCGGTCAAAAAGGGCATGAACCAGTTTTTCGGCATGAGCAGCATCCTCTATTATATCAGCGAAAATCTGCTGAACTCCTCCTCCGGCTTCAGCCTCAAGAAGCTGGCGGGCATTTCCCCCGTCATGCTCTACAGGCTGCTGAAAGCCCGTTACCGCAGCCGCCGGGACAATGTGCCGATGCTGCCCCGCGATATCTTCAAGCTGGAGGCCTTTGTCTGCGTGGGCAACGATTCCACACTGTACAAGCCGGATCTCGAAAAGTTCTGGGGCAAGCGCCCCATGGAGATTGCCGGCGGCACCGAACCTACCCTGATCGGCACCGAAACCTGGAGTCGGGACGGCCTGGTGCTGTTTCCGGATGTCTGCTTTTATGAGTTTATCCCCGAGAAGGAGATGCACCTCAGCCTGCGGGACCCGGACTATGTCCCCCGCACCTACCTGATGGACGAGCTGAGCCCCAACCAGCTTTATGAGCTGGTCATCACCGTATTTAAAGGCGGGGCCTTTACCCGCTACCGTGTGGGCGATGTCTACCGCTGCCTGAGGCTGCACAACCCGGGCGACGGATTGTCCGTGCCGCAGTTTGAGTTTGTCGACCGGGTTCCCACCATCATCGACATCGGCGGCTTCACGCGCATCACAAAGCGGGAGATCGACAAAGTCATCTCCCTGTCCCGCCTGCCGATCAGGCACTGGTCGGCGCTGAAGGAATATGACAGCGAAAAGCACGCCTACCTGCAGATGTTCATCGAGATGGATGACGAGGTGATCAACCAGACCGCCGCCGCGGACATCGTCAAACAGCACCTGAGCATCTATTTTCAGTACTATGACGAAGACTATATCGACCTTAAAAAGCTGATCAACATGGACCCGCTGCGCGTCAACGTGGTGCCGGGCGGCAGCTTCAGCGCCTTTGAAAGCATGCGGGGCTATCCTTTGGGGGCTGTCAACCCCCCGGCGGCCGACGTGGTCGACTTTCGCTCCCTGTGCAACCTGTCCGGAAATGGGGGTGTGAACGCATGGCAGTAAACCAAACGCTCTTTGTGGCCATCCCGGCCGGCGCCCTGCTGCTCAACCTGTTTTTGCTGCTCATCTGCCTGTCGGCCAAGAAGAACAAACTGATCATCGCGTTCATGATCCTGATCGTGTCCTTTGTGCTGTGGACGGGCGGCTCGCTCGCGATGCGCGCGATGCTCTACCCCGGTGCCCATTTCTGGTTTAATGTCTCCATCACCGGTATCTTCCTGGTACCCTTTGTGGTGTTCAACTTTATCTATCATTATACCGACACCAAGGGCAGCTTCACCTACACGCTGATCGCGATCAGCTGGGTGATCCTGGCTGTGCTCGCCAACACAAATGTGTTCTTCTCCTCCCCGACGGTCGTCTCCGAAGAGGCCGGGCGCAGCTTCGCTTATTCCGTCAGCATCTGGATCATCATCCCCCTGGTGCTGGGCATCCTCACGATCGCGCTGTCCTTCCACATGGTCTATCAGGGCATCAAATATAAGGGGCAGTCGCTGAATACCTTCATGCCCTTCTTCCTGGGCATGCTCGTGCTGTTCTTCGGCCTGACCTCCTCGATCACCATCCCCGGTGCGGATTCCTTCCCCGTCGACCCGCTGGCGGCCGGCATCAACGCGCTGTTCTTATTCTACGCGCTGTATAAAAAGAGGCTGATCACTTTTAAGATGGTCACCTCCCGGGGGCCCTTGTTCCTGTCCGCCACCATCATCATGACGATCGTCATGACCGGGCTGTACGGCCCCTATGAGCGCGCCTATGACCACAGCTTCCCCGAGTTCAGCGCGGCCAAGCCCATCGTCTTCGCCGTCCTGTTGTCGCTGACCACGATCCTGGTCTACAACCTGATCAGAAAGCTGATGTACACGCTGTTTAACAGGTCCATCGCCTCCCGTGAGGAGGAGCTGCGCCTGTTCACCAGGGAGATCAACGAATCCCTGGACGACGACCAGATATTCAAGGCCCTGTGCGAGCTGATCGAGCGCTCGACCGACTGTGATATGGCCTATGTGCTGGTGCGCAACGACATGGGCGATTACATCACCCGCGCCATGACCAAAGCCATGTCAACCACCGGTCTGACCATCCGCTCGGACAGCCCCGTCGCCGCCTGGCTGGGGCAGCACAACCTGTCCATCAGCTACAGGGACTTCATGCGCACGAAGAACTTCCGGGCCATGTGGGAAAGCGAGAAAGACCTGTTTGAGGCAAACCACATCAAGCTGCTGCTGCCGCTGTCCGAAAGCGGAAACCTGCTGGGCTTTGTGCTGCTGGCCGACCGTGAAAACAGGCGGAACTATTCCGCCTCCGAGATCACCTTCCTGGAATCCGCGGCGGGTGTGGCCTCCATCGCCGCCAAAAACGCCATGCTGTTCGCCGCAATGGAGCGCGAAGCGCATATCGACGCGCTGACGGGCCTGTACAACCGCCGGTATTTTGCCGACAAGGCCAGAAAACAGTTTGAGCAGTCCCGCGCGCACAACTATTCTGCCGCCATGATCAGCCTGGATGACTTCAACCTCTTCCGGGAGCTCTACGGCACCCATCAGATCGAACGGGTGATCTGCGACCTGGCCGATATTCTGCGGGCCACCGTCGGCACGAGAGGCTGCCTGGCCCGCTATGAGGACAGAGAGTTCGCCATTTCGCTGCCCTTCATGGATACGCAGACAGCCGCTCAGCTGGTGGAAGTGGCCCGCCGCACCTTCAAAACCCACATCGACAACAACCGCGAGCGGGGCACGCCCTTCTTTACTTTCTCCGCGGGCATCTGCGGCTACCCGCTTTCTTCCTCCGGCTTTGACGAGACGCTCAAGTTCGCCGGCATCGCGCTGTACGCGGCCAAGAAAAACGGGAAAAACCGCACCCAGATCTATAAGGCCGATACGGTCAATATCATCGCCACACCCGAGGCTGTCCGGTTTGAAGAACAGTGCGCGCGTACCATCTACGCCCTGACGGCGGCCATCGACATGAAGGACCACTACACCTACCAACACTCGCAGAACGTGGCCGTCTACGCCTCCCGGCTGGCCCACGCCATCGGGCTGGATCCCGAGCACGTGGAGATCGTCCGCCAGGCTGGCCTGCTGCATGACATCGGCAAAATCAGCATCCCCGAAAGCATCCTGAGCAAGCAGGGTGAGCTGACGGAAGAAGAGTTTGCCATCATGAGGCAGCACCCCGAAGCCTCCGTCGCCATGATCAAGTTTCTCCCGAGCCTGGATTATGTCGTGCCGACGGCCTTCAGCCACCATGAGCGCTGGGACGGAAAGGGCTATCCGCGCGGCATCGCGGGCGAGGACATCCCCGTCGGCGCGCGCTGCCTGGCCATCGCCGATGCCTATGACGCCATGACCACCGAGCGCAGCTATAAGCCCGCCATCAGCCCGCGGGACGCGCTGGATGAGATCCGCCGCAACCTCGGCGTACAGTTTGACCCCAAGATCGGCATGGCCTTCATCAAGATGATCGAAGAAGAAGACATCGCGCCGGAATCGGACTGATACCCGGCCAAATGTCAGCGGGGCAGGAAAAATCTTCCTGCCCCGCTGCTTATGTTTTATGTCCTATGTCCCTCGTCCGGACTCAGCCTGCTGCCGGTCTTATACCGGCATCAAGGTCTTGCCGTAGACCTCGTTGATCACCTGGGCCAGGCTGCAGTAGATGGCGGAAGCCCCGCAGAAGATACCCACATAGCCACCTGCCCGGGTCAGCAGCTGCATGCCGATGAAGTCGCCCGCCGCCAGCAGGAAAAACAGCGCGCTCAGGCTTAAAAACACGACCTGAAGGCCCTTATTAAGGCGCAGAGTGCCCACGAACATCAGCAACGTGAAGACCCCCCACAGCAAAAGGTACCAGCCCATGCCGGTCATATCAGCCTTGGCGATGCCCTCAAAAGGGTTGATCCAGATGACGATCAAAGACCACCAGAAGAAGCCGTAAGCGGTAAAGGCCGTCGCGCCGAAGGTATTGTTTTTAAAAAACTCCATGATACCCGCGATGATCTGCGCGGCGCCGCCCAGGGCAAAGCCCATCGCGACGATCACGACCGTCAGGGGGATCAGCCCGGCGTTGTGCAGGTTCAGCAGCAGGGTGGTCAGACCAAAGCCCAGCAGACCCAGCGGGGCGGGGTTGGCGATGGCTTTCGTATGCGGTTCAGGTGTCATTTCTTATCCTCCATCCATTCGTCATAGGCATCGAATTATAAGCAAGAATGGCGGGGAAAGCAAGTATATTGAAGAAGCTTCTTTCTGCTTTGTTGTATATTAAAACGAAGATTTCTCCCTTCATCAGATATGCCGGGATATCTGATGCATCTGCAAGCCATTTTAAATCATTTATGCTTCAGTTATGGGGATATCATCAAACGGTCGTTTTCCATCACAAAGGGTTTTGCGACAGGCTGGCCCCAGGAAACGTCATATTTCTCCACCAGGTATGCATTCAGCCGGTTCTTGTTTTCAAATCTGATGACTTGGTATGGTTCCGGGAACGATACTTTTTCTATGAACAGAAAATCTTCCCGGTATGGGACCAATACTCCCGCATGCCCGACAAACAAAATCCCTTCCTCATCATGAAAATAGACGGTGATCAGGGAAGCTTTATCGCTGAGAAAGCTGATCCCTCTCTCACTGTAATAGCTCTGAACATTTTCAGCATGCCTGGCGATATCCCTCGTATCCTCGGCGGGCATGGAAAAGTACAGCGTTTTAAAGCTTCTCAGGTCTTCATCATGAAAAAATATATTGGTTCCTTCGGCAATGGACAGCTCATCGAACACAAGGTAGTCCGAATCGACGTCCAGAGGATCCTCAAAGGCGATCAAGCCCTTCATCAGCGTATAGGACGTGATCCTGCAGTTGTAACCGATGAAGTCCGGGTTCTTCCGATCCCATACATCCTGCATTTCGTACGGGTCATAGGGCGGATCCGCGCCGATCGTTTCTTCAAAGCCTATTTCGGTCAGCCCATAGCGACCGATGGCATCGTTGTAGTAGTCCACCTGCCTGAAAAACTCAGTGATATTTTCAGCCGGGATGTCGGCCTTCTCCAGCGCGTCCATTGTCACCTGCCTGAGTCATCCAGCAAGTTTGTGTACGGAAAAAATCCATCGCTGTTTCCGGCTATGCTTATTTGGGGAATGATAAAAAGTTTAACTGCCGTCACGATCAAAACGGCTAATATGATCATGCCTTTTCTTTTGTTCATGTCTATTCCTCCTGTCCTCCACACAGACTCAACGCCTCCGGTCACGACTAATCGCAGCCGGTCACGCCCGTTCCAGAACCTGTCCCACCCCATTTTCAGGCAGTACACAGGTATATCGTATCCCCCATTTTGGATGCATAAATCTTGTGATTTCAAAACCGCATCTGCGATAAAACTCAAGGGCATCATCATCTGTTTCAGCTTCGATCGGCATACGGTGTTGCGTTTGAAACGCCGTGATCAAAGCCCTGCTTATACCTTGCTTATGGAACGCCTGATCAACGGCCATCAGGTGAATTTCAACTTTGTGCGAATGAACTTCAAGCCCACAGATTCCAAGGATGGTGCTGCCCTCCACCCATCCCTACAAGAGCAGGGCATCAGATGAACAATATTTTTCAACTTCTCTTTCAACACCCTTCGCGGAACCATCAAACGCGGCAAGCGAAATGATGGCCCCTACACCCGGCTCCGCTATTCTTGCCTTTATGACTTGGAACATCCTGATTCCTTTCATTCTCATCTGTTTTGCTGTTTTCAGACGCTTGTCTGATGCTTTCAGATCGTGAATTTCAATCATTCATTTTGATTGCAGACAAAGACTTTTCTATTTTCACCCGGTCCACAATAATCATAGCCCACCTACGATCGAATCGTATCTTGGACGCAAAAGGTTAGGCGAAAGCAAAAAGGGCGATCCAGCCTTCATTCTATCAAGGGTAGTCAGTACCGACAACCGCCTTCATCTTATTTCCAAAAAACAGGAAGTGCTGATTTCTCAACACTTCCCGTATGGCGCAGAGGGTGGGATTCGAACCCACGTGGACTTTCATCCAAACTGATTTCGAGTCAGCCCCGTTATGACCGCTTCGATACCTCTGCCTATGCGCCCAAGCGCTTGATTATATTACTAAATGAGGCAGAATCTGTCAATCCAAATCAATGGAGCGGCTTGCGTTTCGTACACAGGCCGCTCCATTGATTGATCAGGCCGCTCCGTTTTTCAGTGCTTCCAGCATCTGCGCATAGCTATCAAAGCGGGGAACATCCGGATAATCGGGAT
>CAZVUU010000058.1:0-6056 GCA_964630465.1 uncultured Christensenella sp. | reverse complement strand
CGAACGCCTGATTATATTACTAAATGAGATGAACTCTGTCAATCGCTGTTAAAAAAGGCCGCACCATGCAGCCTTTCAGATATTCCTGTGCAGCCGGGTCAGATGCCGCCGTTTTGCAGTGTTTCCAGCATGTTGGCGAAGCTGTCAAAGCGGGGCACGCCCGGATAGTCGGGGTAGGAGCCGTCCTGGTCATAGAGGATGCTGTCCATGCCGGCGTTGGCACCGGCGTCCAGGTCGATCGGGCGGTCGCCCACCATCACGCACTCCTTTTGATCCAGCCCGTGCTTCTTGACCATGTGCAGCAGGGCGTCGGGCGCCGGCTTGCTGGGGAAGCCGTCTTCCAGCGTGACGGCGTCTTCAAAGTACTTGAGCAGGCCCTCCCGCTCGAGGGCCTCGGGGCCCGTTTTGTCGCGGTGGGTGTAGATGTAGTTGCGCCCGCCGCTTTTGACAATGAAGTCAAGCACGGGCTCAAGCCCTTGATATGGCACCAGCGTGTCCGGCCCTTCTTCCTCCGCGTGCACGAAATAGCGGTCGATCAGAGGCTGTGCCTTTTCTTCTCCGCCGAGCACACGCGCAGCATGGCCCAGGGTCTGCTTGACCAGGGGCAGCACCTTCTCATCGGACACATCGATATCATGATGCTTCAGCGCCTTTTGAAAGGCGCGCACGATGCGGGGATAGGTGTCGTAGAGTGTGCCGTCAAAGTCCCAAAACCAGTGCCTGTACCTCATGCCTTGGCCTTCGCCTTCAGCTCACTGGTGCAGTGCGGGCAGCGCGTGGCTTCATCCGCCACGGGCTCCAGGCAAAAGTCGCACTTACGAACTTCGGGCGCGGGCGCCTCTTCCTGCTTGCGCTGCATCTGAGCGATGGCCTTGACAAACAGGAAGATGAACAGAGCGATGATCAGAAAGTCGATCACGGTTTGAATGAACATGCCGTAGTTGAGCGTGGCGATGCCGGCCTCGTTGGCCGCTTCAAAGGTCGCGTAGGCGGTTTCCGAGGGCGCCAGCTGGACGAACAGGTTGCTGACATTCTGCCCGCCGGTCAGCAGGCCCAGGATCGGCATAAACATGTCATTGACCAGGCTGCTGACGATCTTTCCGAAGGCGCCGCCGATGATGACACCGACGGCCAGATCGATCATGTTGCCTTTTATCGCAAAGGCTTTGAACTCTTCCACAAATTTTTTCATAGACATTCTCCTTCTCTGTTCAGCTTGTTTTTTCAAAAAGCAGACCAGATTTATTCTACCCATATTATATGCCTTTATGCTATAATGATGCCAAGAAACACAGCGGAGGTCAAACAATGGATGAAAACAGCCTGCGGCAGCTCATGGAAAGCCAGGGCGCGCTCAAAAAGGGGCACTACCTGCGCGCTTCCGGACGGCACAGCGACCACTATGTACAGCCCGCGCGGCTGTTTGAGTCTGCCACCCAGGCGGAGGACATCATCGCCCCGCTGGCGGAGCGCCTGCGGGGCTTGAATGCCGATATCGTACTGGGCGCGGCCCTGGGCGGCATATTGGCCGGCTATGAGGTCAGCCGCGCGCTGGGCCTGCCCTTCATCTTCAGCGAGCGCAAGGACGGCGCGATGACACTGCGCCGCGGCTTCACCATCAAGCCCGGGGCAAAAGTACTGCTGATCGAGGATGAGGTGCAGACGGGGACCAGCGTACGTGAAATGACGGAGATCGTCCGCGCTTTGTCGGGCGAGGTCGCCGGCATCGGCTGCGTGGTGGATAAATCCGGCGGCAAGCTGCGCTTTGACGTCCCCTTTGAATGCCTGCTGTCCGTCCCCGTGACTCACTACAGCCCCAAGGACTGCCCGATGTGCGCCGAGGGGCTTGAGCTGCAGCACAGCCCTTAAGCATATTCCGGCTGCCTGACCGGAAAATCAGTATCAAAAAGGGGCTGTCGCCTTAAACCGCGACAGCCCCTTGTGCTTTAGATATGTCAGAAGGTGACCGCGACCACCAGGCCGCCCATGTTGTCATCCGACACGCTGAAGCCGGCCGCGCCTGCGGGCAGGCGCAGGTCATAATCACCGGGTGCCACTTCCAGGCGGAAAATCTCGTGCCTGAGCTGACCGTCTTCATAGACAGCCACATGCTCGTGCTCCATCAAGTACTCGATGTACTCCTCCAGGCACAGATCCAGCTGATGCATCACCGCGGCGTGGGGCACACCCACATAGCGATAGGTGGCCATCTGCAGGTTGATCGCCGTTTTGAAGGATTTATCCACCGTGCCGGCCTCGGGGAAACCGTTGACGGGGTAGCGGAATATGTAGCCGTACTTCCAGCTGTTTTCATACAGCCACTTGCCCTGGGCGGTTTCGTTCAGCTTGGCGGCTTTGAGGATGGGATCGTTCTGGTTCCATACGTCCATCTCAACGGACAGGCCGCTTTGATAGTCGCTGGTGCCGGGATAGGCCACGGTCGCCCTGACCTTTTCATTGAGGACCTCGCCCGACAGCCTGCTGTCTGCGGCCGCCAGCTGCTCGGACCGGGTCGTCCAGTAGCCGGCCTGCGTCTCCATGGAGCGGAAGGCCGTGCGCACCAGATAATCCTCCAGCCCTTCGGCCTTGGCGGCGGCGACCATCTGATCGAGCGCGTCGATCGCCGCGGGGAACAGCGACAGCACGCGCTGCTCCACCGGCACACGGCGCGCCGTCTCATCCATGATGCTCTTGAGCTCGCCTTCAGCCAGGCTGAAGTCATCCGGCAGGCTGTGCCAGCGGTTGAGCAGCATCAGACCGCCCGTCAAAGCCTCCTGCCTGGTGACGGATACCTGATCCGCACCTTTGACGGCAAAGCCTTTGAGGCTGACCACATCCAGGCCCTCGGGCTTGGGAAGAGGCCAGCTTTCAGCCACGTCGGGCCGGGCCAGCAAGGCCTGGTTGTAGGCCTCCATCTGCCGGTTGTATTCCTCCACCAGGGCCTTGTTCTCGTTCCACAGAGCCTCATTGGCCTTTTGAACCTCACCCTTCAGGCCGGAATCGATCAGGAAATAGGCAACCAGACACACAACAAACAGCACCAGAAGGCTGATGATGATCCGAAGCAGCTTGTGATAGGGATCAGCCCTGCGAGTGTTGGACATGCTTTTTCATCCTTTCCGCGCGCGGCGCACCTGCAGTCGACACGCCTGCAAATGGGTAATCTCCAAGAAATTTATAACAGAATCATGACAAGAAGTCAATCTTTTGTCACAAATCAGTGTTTATTCGGTCTGATCCTCCTCTTCCAGCAGCGCGCTCACCTGCTCCAAGGCCTCCCGCTCATCCTCGCCGGAAGTCACCAGCATATAGTCCCGCCCATTGATGCCCGTGATGCTCAGCAGCCCCAACATCGATTTGCCGTTGACGCTGCTGTCCTCGCGCTCCAGCATCACATGGGAGGCAAACCTGTTGGCGACGGTCACCAGACGGATCACCCGGTCTCTGTTCATGGGCAACTGGCCGCCCAGCCTTACTTTTCTTTGTAACACAAAATAAACCCCCTTATCCTATCCCGATCGAAATCGGGCTCAGCTCTGATGAATAATGCCCCCGGCCACATCCTCGATCCGCTTCATGCGGTGCTGCACGCCCGCCTTGGACAAAGGCGGCATCAGCAGCTCCCCCAGCTCCTTGAGCTTCAGGTCGGGGTGGCTCAGACGCAGGCGGGCCAGGTCTTCCAGGCCCTTGGGCAGGCTGGTCAGACCGCGCGCCAATGAAATGCGTGTGATCGCGTCTATCTGACGCTGGGCCGCGCTCACCTGCTTTCGCAGGTTGCCGGTATCGCAGTTGGCCTCGCGGTTGCTTCTTGCCCGCAGGCTGCTTTCGGCGCGGACGTTTTCAAGCTCCATCATCGCGCCGACGGCCCCCATCAGCCCCAGCAGCGTCGACAGGGAATCGCCCTGGCGGACATAGACCACCTCGCTGCCGCGCCTGACCGTGCGCAGGCTCCTGACGCCTGACAGGCTGAGCAGGCGGGTCAGGTAATCGGCGCGGGACGCGTCAAACATGTCAAACTCCGCCCGGTAGCCCTTTCGGGGATCACTCGCGCTGCCGCAAGCCAGAAAAGCGCCTCGGATCCAGGCCCTGCGGCAGCAGATGCGCCGCACCACGCGCTTTGGCACGCTGGGCAGGCCCAGGCGGTGGCTGCCGCCGTGATCGGGCGCCAGATGGCGCAAAAGCGCCCGGCTGTCCTCCGTGGTCAGGCGAAGCTGATAGAGCTTCACCCCGCCGAAGTTGCTGCGGCTGGTCATGCTGGGCGCGCCCTTGATGCCGTAGCGCAGCTTGAGCAGGGTAAAGATCCTGCGCAACACGCCTGCCGAGCGGGTCTCATAGACCAGCTGCACCCGCCCCTGCCCGCGCAGGGAGACGGAGGCCCGGCAGGCCGTCAGAGCACTCAGCTCAGAGCTCATGCAGCAGGGCTTGGCGGGCGAAAGGCCCGTCAGCTCCCGCCGCAGCTGGGCAGAGAAGCTCACGGCTCCCTGCGGCCGATGATGCGTACCTCCGTCTCAAGCCAGACGCCGCTGGCCGTCTGCACGGTCTGGCGCACATGGTCCATCAGGGCAAACATGTCATCCGCCTTTGCCTTTCCCAGATTGATCAAAAAACCCGCGTGCAGCTCGCTGACCTGGGCATCGCCCACACGGCTGCCCTTGAGCCCCGCCGCTTCGATCAGAGCACCCGCGTAGTAGCCTTCCGGCCGTTTGAAAAAGGAACCGCAGCTGGGGTAGTTGAGCGGCTGCTTTTCCCGCCTTCTCTTCTGATAATCCATCACAAGGTTTGAGATCATCGCGCGGTCGCCCGGCCGAAGCGCCATCGTGACCGTCAGCACCGTATAGCCTTCGCGCATCATGCGGCTGTCGCGGTAGCCAAAGCCGATCTCCTCGTTTGTCAGCCTCAGCCTGCTGCCATCGGGCGCCAGGCATTCCACGGAGGTGATGATGTCGCACATCTCGCTGCCGTAGGCCCCCGCGTTCATCAGCGCGGCCCCGCCCACCGAGGCGGGGATGCCGGCCCCAAACTCAAGCCCGGTCAGGCTGTGCTCGCCGGCCAGGCGGCTCAGGCTTTTGAGGGAGGCACCGGCCTGAGCGGTGATGACGTTTCCCTCGAGCGTGACCCGGGCAAACTGCCGGCCAAAATGAATCACGAGGCCCTCAAAGCCTTCGTCTGCCACCAGGAGGTTGGACCCGTTACCGATGACAAGCGCGGGGATGCCCTCCTGCCGTGCCGCCGTCAGCGCCGCCGCCACTTCGCGGGCGTCGCGCGCTTCCATCATCAGGGCGGCAGGCCCGCCTACCTTCATCGTTGTGTAATCGGCCATGACGA
The DNA here is from genome assembly GCA_964630465.1 of uncultured Christensenella sp. Taxonomy (GTDB): domain Bacteria; phylum Bacillota; class Clostridia; order Christensenellales; family Aristaeellaceae; genus UBA1038. The sequence goes on along the minus strand of CAZVUU010000058.1, from coordinate 731 downwards.
CGCTGTGCGTAATCACATCCTGCGGCAATAGTCGTTCAAGGCTTTCAAGCCGGGATCGGTTCATATATTCCTCCGAATGCTCTGTACCATCATACCATACTTCTCCCCGTCGGGGAAGCGTATTTGGAAATTATTTACCCTTTTAGCACAAATGCCTCAGGTGTTCAAGTGCAGAAAAAAAACGATCGCGAGCAGATCGGCGCTGCCGCCGGGGCTGATGCCCCGGGCTGTCAGCTCGCCGTCAAAGCGGCGCAGCGCCTCCATCGGCACATCCTGTTCAAGCAGAGCCCGCGCCCCGTTTTGGGTGAGTTCAAGGCCTTCTTTTCCCGAGCGCCACAATATATTGGTGTCTTCAAGCTCCGCCATCAGGCTGAGCAGGGCTTTGATGCCCGCGCGGTCGATGCCCTCGCCCTTGTCAAGCGATCCGCGCAGCACGGGCAGCGCCGCGCGCGCCGCGGGGAAACCGTCTGCCGCCTCACCCCTGGCGCCCAAGGCGCCAAAACGCCGCCGTACATAGCCGCCGTGGCTGCCGTCGGGTACATCCGCCAGGGCAGGTGCCGCGATCCGGGCGGCCAGCCCGCACAGCGCGTCACTGTCTGCCCCTTCACCCAAAATACCCGAGGCGGCGCAAAGGATACCCAGCGAAAAGATCAGCCCTTTGTGCGTATTGGCGCCCTTTGCCGCCCGCCGCATCGCTTCCTCGGCCTCAAGGCCCGGAGGCCTCAGGCTGC
>CAZVUU010000057.1:6989-15300 GCA_964630465.1 uncultured Christensenella sp. | reverse complement strand
TTGAAAATATGAACAACTCGGGCAAAAAGTCCGTTTTGAGGACCTGGTCCCGCGCATCAACCATCTTCCCGGATTTTGTCGGGCACACCATTGCCGTGCATGACGGCAGAAAGCATGTGCCGGTCTACATCACCGAGGACATGGTCGGCCACAAGCTGGGTGAGTTTGCCCCCACCCGTACCTTCCGCGGTCACGCCGGCGAAAAATCCAGCGGCCGCAAGTAAAGAGGAAAGGAGTACCCTAACATGGCATCCAATACCCGAAACAAAGGGGAAAAGCGCGCCCAGGAACGGGACAAGCGTCCCCAGGCGCACGTCAAACATGTACGCCTCTCCTCCCGCAAAGCCAAACAGGTCCTCGACCTGGTCCGCGGAAAGAATGTGGATGAGGCACTGGCCATTCTGCAGTTTACACCCAAGGCTACTTCTCCCATCGTGATCAAGCTTCTCAACAGCGCTATCGCCAATGCCGTCAACAACCAGGAGCTTGACCGCAGCTCGCTCTACGTTGCTGAGATCTACGCGAATCCGGGCCCCACGCTGAAGCGTTTTATTCCACGAAGCCGCGGCAGCGCTTCACCGATTCTCAAACGCACCAGTCACATCAGCGTCGTGCTGGATCAACGATAAGAGGGAGGATCATCAATGGGTCAGAAAGTTAACCCCCACGGCGCGCGCGTTGGCGTGATTTACGACTGGAGCACGCGCTGGTATGCAGATAAAAAGGATTTTGCGGATTTTCTGGTCGAAGACCACAACATTCGCAAGGACCTGAAAGAAAAGTATTACGCGACCGGCATCAGCCGCATCGACATCGAACGCAGCGCCGCGAAGATGACGATCAACATCTTTACCGGACGCCCCGGCATGATTATCGGGCGCGGCGGCAAGGGCATTGAAGAGCTGAAGGCCTACACCGAAAAGAAACTGGGCCGCCCGGTCAACATCAATGTCATCGAAGTGAAGACACCCGACACCGATGCGCAGCTGGTGGCGGAGAACATCGCCCAGCAGCTGGAAAAGCGCATCTCCTTCCGGCGGGCGATGAAGCAGTCCATCCAAAGGACCATGCGCGCCGGCGCCAAAGGCGTGAAGGTCAAGGTATCGGGCCGCCTCAACGGTGCTGATATTGCCCGCAACGAGCACTATCATGAAGGCTCCATCCCCCTGCAGACCCTGCGCGCCAACATCGACTACGGCTTTGCCGAAGCGAAGACGACCTACGGGCGCCTGGGTGTCAAGGTATGGATCTACAAAGGCCAGGTTTTGCCTCAGGCAAAGAAGACAGCCGGCCGTCTCAGCGAAGGAGGCAGATAAACCATGTTAATGCCTAAGAGAGTCAAGCGCCGCAAAGTATTTCGCGGCCGCATGAAGGGCGTCGCCCATCGCGGAAACACGATTAGCTACGGTGACATCGGCCTGGTAGCGGCGTCTCCCAGCTGGGTCACCAGCCAGCAGATCGAAGCTGCCCGTATCGCGATGACCCGCCACACCAAGCGCGGCGGTAAGGTCTGGATCAAAATATTCCCCGATAAGCCCGTGACGAAAAAACCTGCCGAAACCCGCATGGGCTCCGGCAAGGGCAACCCGGAATACTGGGTCGCGGTCGTGAAACCCGGCCGTGTGATGTTTGAGATCGGCGGCGTTGAAGAATCTGTTGCCCGTCAGGCCCTGCGCCTGGCAGCCAGCAAGCTTCCCCTGCGCACGAAGATCTACACGCGCGACCAACTGATTGAGAAAAACGGTGGTGAGAAGCAATGAAGGTAAGCGAATTTGCAGCCATGAAACCCGAGGAACTGACCGCAGCGATCGCCGATCTTAAGAGCGAGCTTTTCAACCTGCGATTCAAGTTGGCTACCGGCCAGCTGGAGAACACGATGCAGATTTCTTCCGTCAAACGCGACATCGCGCGCGCCCTGACGGTTCAGACACAGGCCGTCAAAAAGGCCGCACAAAAGTAAGCCGTGAAAGGAGGCAATTCTATGTCAGAGCAAAGAGGACTTCGAAAGACTAGGCAGGGTTTAGTTGTCAGCGACAAAATGGATAAGACCATCGTCGTCGCCATCACAACCAGGGTTCGTCACCCGCTCTATGGCAAGATCGTGAAGCGCACAACCAAGCTGAAGGCGCATGACGAAGGGAATGCCTGCGGTATCGGCGATACCGTGCGCGTGATGGAGACCCGTCCGCTGAGCCGTGACAAGCGCTGGCGCCTGGTCGAGATCATCGAAAAGGCGAAGTAATGCATGCGACCTCTCATGGGCGACGTTCAGCGCCATGACGAGGAATCTATAAAGGAGGAACCATTATGATTCAGCCGCAAACGCGACTTAAGGTTGCCGATAACTCCGGCGCTAAGGAAATCATGTGCATCCGGGTTTTGGGCGGCTCGTTCCGCCGCAGCGGATCTGTCGGCGACATCATCGTCGCCAGTGTGAAATCGGCCGCCCCGGGCGGTACCGTGAAAAAGGGCGATGTGATCAGGGCCGTCATCGTGCGCGTGCACAAATCCAAGCGCCGCTCAGAGGGCAGCTATATCCGCTTTGACGATAACGCAGCAGTTATCATCAAAGATGATCACCAGCCTGTGGGCACCCGTATCTTCGGGCCTGTGGCCCGCGAATTGCGCGAGAAAGATTTCATGAAGATCGTTTCCCTCGCGCCGGAAGTATTGTAAAGGAGCATGGCGATGAAAGTACATGTGAAAACTAAGGATGAAGTCATTGTCATCTCCGGCAAGGACAAGGGATCCAAGGGCAAGGTGCTCTCCGTCAACCCCAAAAGCGGCCGCGTGGTCGTTGAAGGGGTCGCGATGGTCACCAAGCACCAGAAATCCCGCGCGCAGGGCCAGCCCGGCGGCATCATCCACAAAGAAGCCGCCATCGACGCCAGCAATGTGATGCTTGTCTGCCAGAAGTGCGGCAAGCCCTCCCGTTCGGGCGTGAAGGTGGAAGACGGCAAAAAGACCCGCATTTGCAAAAAGTGCGGCCAGCAGATTGACTAAGGAGGAGGAATAGCACATGGCAACACGTTTAAAAGAAAGATACCTCGCCGAAGCTGTCCCTGCTCTGCAGCAGAAGTTCGGCTATAAAAACCCCATGCAGGTCCCGCGCCTTGAAAAGGTGATCATCAACATGGGGCTGGGCGACACCAAGGACAACGCCAAAGCTCTGGAAATCGCCGTCGATGAGCTGGGACAGATCGCGGGACAGAAACCCATGATCACCAAGGCCAAAAAATCGATTGCCAACTTTAAACTGCGTGAAGGCATGAATGTCGGCGCGAAGGTGACCCTGCGCGGCAAGCGCATGGAAGAGTTTGTTGACAAACTGATCTCCATCGCCCTTCCCCGCGTGCGAGATTTTCGCGGTGTGAGCAACAAGGCCTTTGACGGCCGCGGCAACTATGCCCTCGGCGTCCGCGAGCAGCTGATCTTCCCCGAGATCAACTACGACAAAGTGGACCAGATCCGCGGCATGGAAATGATTTTTGTGACGACCGCCCAAACGGACGAAGAAGCGAAGGAACTCCTGAGCCTCCTCGGCATGCCGTTTGCGCTGCAGCAGTAAGAAAGGGAGTAATCCATGGCAAAGACAAGTAAGAAGATCCGGCAGAGCCGTCCTGCCAAGTTTACCACCCGCGCTTATACGCGCTGCCGCCTGTGCGGCCGCCCGCACTCTGTGCTGCGCCGCTACGGCGTGTGCCGTATCTGCTTTAGAGAATTAGCCTATAAAGGCGAGATCCCCGGCGTCCGCAAGGCCAGCTGGTGATGGAATGACGAGAAGGAGGTTCCAACATGATCGTAAATGATCCCATTGCCGATATGCTGACCCGCATCAGAAACGCGCAGGTCGCCAAGCATGATTCGGTCGTCATCCCGGCCAGCAATGCCAAGAGGGCGATCGCTAAGATTTTGCTTGATGAAGGTTATATCAGAGCTTTTGAGAAGATCGATGACGGTCTTCAGGGTCAGATCAAGCTCACGCTGAAGTATCTCAACGGCAAGCAGCAGCCTGTTATTGCAGGCCTCAAGCGCATCTCCAAGCCCGGTCTGCGTGTATACGCCAAGTGTGAGGAGCTGCCGAAGGTATTGGGCGGCCTGGGCGTGGCCATCGTGTCCACTTCCCGCGGCCTGATGACCGATAAAAACGCGCGCAACAACAACCTGGGCGGCGAAGTGCTGGCCTATATCTGGTAACCGACTGACGCATTGGAGGTAGTCATATGTCTCGTATCGGAAAACTTCCGATTCCGGTTCCTGCCGGCGTGTCGGTAACGGTCGATGAAAACAACATGGTTGTCGTCAAAGGCCCCAAAGGCACGCTGTCCCAGCAGGTAAACCCGGATATCAAAATCACTCAAAACGGTGAAGAGCTCGTGCTTGAGCGTCCCACCGACAACAAGCCCCACAAGTCCATGCACGGCCTGTACCGCTCCCTGCTCAACAACATGGTCGTCGGCGTGACCGACGGTTTTGAAAAAGCTCTTGAGCTTGTCGGCACCGGATACCGCGCCACCGTAGACGGCAGGAAGCTGACCATGAATGTCGGCTATTCGCACCCCATCGTGTTTGAAGCGCCCGACAACATCACCTTTGAAGCGCCCGCTCCCACCCAGGTCGTGGTCAGGGGCATTGACAAGCAGGTCGTCGGCAACCTGGCAGCGGATATCCGCGGGACCCGCCCGCCCGAGCCCTATCTCGGCAAGGGTGTCAAGTACAAGGGTGAACGCATCCGCCGCAAGGAAGGCAAGGCCGGTAATTAATCGAAAGGGAGTGAACGCATATGTTCAAAAAGCGTGACAGGAACGAAGTACGCGTAATCAGGCATGCACGTGTCCGCAAAAAGATCAGCGGCACACCCGATGTGCCGCGCCTGTGCGTCTATCGCAGCAATGCGAATATCTATGCTCAAATCATTGACGACACAAAGGGTGTGACCTTGACGCAGGCCTCCACCATGGATGCCTCCGTGAAGGACAGCTTTGCCGACGTCAATAAGACCGAAGCCGCCAAGACCATCGGCAAACTCCTCGCGGAGCGCGCCCTGGCTGCCGGCATCGAAAAGGTAGTCTTTGACCGCAGCGGCTATCTGTATACAGGCCGTGTTGCTTCTCTGGCAGAGGGTGCCCGTGAAGCCGGGCTCAAGTTCTAAGTGAAGGAGAAGGAAGGCATGCAACGCAGAGACAGAGAAGAACAGTCTGAGTTCAAAGAAAAGCTGGTTGCCATTAATCGCGTCGTCAAGACGGTTAAGGGCGGCCGCAACTTCCGCTTTACCGCTCTGATGGTCGTCGGCGACGGCGCGGGCCGTGTCGGCGCCGGCATGGGTAAGGCGGCAGAGATTCCGGAAGCGATCCGCAAGGGCGTTGAAGACGCCAAGAAAAATATCATCAACGTTCCGATCGTCGGGACGACGATTCCCCACCAATCCACCGGATACTTCGGCACAAGCAAAGTCGTGATGCTGCCGGCAGAAGAAGGTGCCGGTGTTATCGCAGGCGGCGCCCCCCGCGCGGTGCTCGATCTGGCCGGGGTCAAGGATATCCGCGCCAAGTCCTTTGGCACATCCAACCCCATCAACACTGTCAAGGCAACCATGGAAGGCCTCAAACTGCTGCGCTCGGCGGAGCAGGTGGCCAAAATGCGCGGCAAGACGGTCGAAGAGATCCTGGGCTGAGGAGGACAAGATGAAGTTACACATTACCCTGATCAAGTCTCCCATCGCCCGCTTGCAAAAGCAAATCGACACAGTGAAGGCGCTGGGCCTTCGCAAAATTGGCCAGACTGTGGTCAAAGAAGACAATGCTGCCGTTCGGGGACAGATCTTCCGCGTTCAGCACATGGTCAAAGTGGAAGAAATCAAGGAATAAGGAGGACGTCCTCATGAAATTGCACGAGTTGAAACCGGCCACCGGTTCCACGACTGCTCCGAAGCGCCTTGGCCGAGGCGTAGGTTCCGGACTTGGCAAGACCTCAGGCAAAGGTCATAAAGGCGCCAAGGCCCGTTCCGGCGGCGGAAAAGCTCCCGGGTTTGAAGGCGGCCAGATGCCCTTGTATCGCCGTATCCCCAAGAGCGGCTTTACCAACATCTTCCGTAAGGAATACGCGACGGTCAACCTTTCTGTTCTTGACAGATTTGATGAAGGTACGACCGTCACGGTTGCGCTCCTTAAAGAGCATGGCCTGGTAAAACAGGTCAAGGATGGTGTCAAAGTGCTTGGCGGCGGCGAGCTGACCAAAAAACTGACTGTGCAAGTTGATCGCTTCACTGCCTCCGCGAAAGGGAAGATCGAGGCGCTCGGCGGGAAAGCCGAGGTGATCTGACATGTGGGAGACGCTGCGTAACGCATGGAAGGTCCCTGAACTTCGAAAGAAGCTGCTTTACACTTTAATGATGCTGGTGATCTATCGCCTGGTCAGCGTCGTGCCGGTACCCGGCATCAACGCTGCGGTCGTTCAGGATGTTGCCAAACAGTTTGATATGCTGGGCCTGGTCAACATGATGACCGGTAACGCATTCAGCCAGATGACCATCATGGCGATGGGCATCACTCCCTACATCAACGCCAGCATCATTATGCAGCTGCTGCAGATCGCTATCCCGGCGCTTGAGCGGATGGCGAAAGACGGCGGTGAAGAAGGAAAGGCCAAGCTTAACCGCATCACCCGCTACGCCACCATCGTTCTGGCCGCGCTTCAGGCCATCGGCATCATTGCCGGTCTGAACAGCGCGACGACGCAGGGCGGCGCACGCGTACTGATGGCTGAGTACAACAACTTCTGGGGCCTGCTCTCCATCGGCGTCATCATGGCCGGCGGTACCGCCCTCGCCATGTGGATCGGTGAGCGCGTTACGGCCAACGGCATCGGAAACGGTATTTCTCTGCTGATCTTCGCCGGCATCATCTCCAACCTGTTCAACGGCATCCTGATTGCCTTCACCGATGCGCTTGGCCTGACCCAGTACGCCGGCGCGGGCAGTCCGGTCGTCAACTTCCTCATACTGGCGGTCACGGCCCTTGTGATCATCACGGTCGTCACCTTTGTCGACCTGGGGGAGAGAAGGATCCCCGTTCAGTATGCCAAGCGCGTCGTCGGCCGCAAGATGTACGGCGGGCAGAGCACGCACATCCCGCTGAAGGTCGTTTCCGTCGGCGTGCTGCCTCTGATCTTTGCCTATAGCTTTATGGCCTTCCCGGGTACGATCATCTCGATGTTCGGGACGAGCTCGGGCGCTTACCGCTGGTGGAACAGCTATATGCACCCGCAGGCGCCGCTGTATCTTGTTGTTACCGCGCTGCTGATCGTGGCCTTCAGCTACTTCTATTCTTCCATCAGCTTTAACCCGCAGGATATCGCGAAGAATATTCAGCAGCAAGGCGGCAACATCCCCGGTATTCGCTCCGGCAAAAACACCGTGGACTTCCTTGCCCGTACGACCAACCGGCTGACGCTGTTCGCCGCCCTTTTCCTGGCCGTACTGGCGACCATTCCCTCGCTGCTTTATATCTGGCAGAGCGTGCAGATTCCGTTTGCGGCTTCTTCCATGCTGATCGCTGTGTCTGTCGCGCTTGAAACGGTGCGCCAAATCGAGGCGAACCTGGTCATGCGCAACTACAAAGGCTTCCTGTGAGATTGGTCCGTATTGACGGAATCGGTACAAGCTTTTGTCAGAAAAGAACGATCTCCCCTCTGCCCTTCGGGGCAGGGGCGGATATTTGAGGTAAAAGCATGAATTTGATTTTCTTAGGCCCTCCCGGCGCCGGCAAGGGTACTCACGCTGCCAGGCTGGGCCAGCAGCTGGGCATTCCCCAGATCTCGACGGGGGACATGCTCCGTGCCCATGTCAGGGAGCTGACCCCGCTTGGCCTTGAAGCCAAGAAATACATGGATGCGGGCGATCTTGTGCCTGATGATGTGATCATCGGCATGGTGAAAGAGCGTCTGCTCGAGCCGGACTGCCAAAACGGCTATATCTTCGACGGGTTCCCGCGCACCGTCGCTCAGGCGGAGGCGCTGGGCGGCTTTGCCCGCATCGACGCCGTGCTCAACCTGATCGTAGGTGACCAGGTCATCATTGAGAGGCTGAGCGGCCGCCGCTTTTGCCCTGACTGCAACGGGACATTCCACATCAAGTATCTTGAAAACCCGGATGTTTGCCCGGCATGCGGCGGCAAGCTGATCCGGCGCAAGGATGACGAACCGCAGACGGTGTTGAACCGTCTGGAAGTATATCGCCGTCAAACCGAACCCCTGATCGAGTATTACAGGCAGAAAGGACTGCTGCGCGACGCCAACGGTGAGGGCGGCGTGG
>CAZVUU010000057.1:0-6979 GCA_964630465.1 uncultured Christensenella sp. | reverse complement strand
ACGCGGGTGTCCTCGAAGCTCTGGGGATTGAATGATCATTCTGAAAAGCCCGGCACAACTCGCAAAGATGCGCTCGGCCGGTCACCTTCTGCATGATATCCTCCAGAGCATTCGCGAAGTCATCAGGGCGGGGGAAAGCACCGCCGCGATCGACGCTTACGCGGAAGAAAAAATCAGACGAGCCGGTGCCATTCCTTCCTTCCTGAACTACCAGGGCTTTCCCAAGTCTATCTGCGCATCGATCGACGATGAAGTGGTGCACGGTATACCTTCCGATGAAGTGATCCTCAAAGAAGGCAGCATCCTGTCCGTGGACTGCGGCCTGATCCTTGACGGATGGCAGGCGGACAGCGCCTTTACGGTGGCTGTCGGCAGCACCGGCCCGGATAAAGCGGAGCTGATCCGGGTCACGGAAGAATGCTTCTTTGCCGGCGCTGCAGCCGCCCTTGACGGCAACCGTGTCGGCGACATCGGACATGCCGTTCAAAAGCTGGCTGAGTCGCACCGCTACGGTGTGGTCAGAGAGCTGACCGGACACGGCATCGGGCGCAATATGCACGAAGACCCCTCAGTGCCAAACTTCGGCTTTCCGGGGCGCGGCCCCAGGCTGAAGGCCGGCATGGTCATAGCGATCGAGCCGATGATCACGCTGGGCAGCTACCGCGTGAAGGAAATGGATGACGGCTGGACCATCAAAACGGCAGACGGTTCCGCCTGTGCCCATTATGAGCATACAGTCGCCATCACCCCGCAGGGCCCCGAGCTGCTTACATTGCCCGGTTTTCGTTTTCCGGATGAGGGAGGAAGAACTTGAAGGCACCCCTGCGTGAAGGAATAGTTGCCATTTCCCAAAAAGGACGTGACAAAGGCCGTTCCTTTATGATATTATGTCAGATGGACGCTGATTTCGTGCTGATTGCCGACGGAAGCACCCGAAAGCTTCAAAACCCAAAGAAAAAGCGCCGCAAGCACCTTATATCCACCAGCGGGGAGTTTCCCGCGCTGGCGAAAAAGTACAAAGAGGGAGAACTGACGGACAGCGACTTACGAAAGGCGCTGAGTCAACTGTCCGCGACAAATCCCGACGCAGCCGATAAGGAGGGCTCAGTGTTTGGCCAAAAGTGATGTCATTGAAATCGAAGGAAAGGTTGTCGAAGCGTTACCCAACGCGATGTTCCTGGTCGAATTGCCTAACGGGCACCAGATCATGGCACACATCTCCGGAAAAATGCGCATGAATTTTATCCGTATTTATCCGGGCGACAGAGTTACCATCGAACTGTCACCTTATGACCTAACCCGCGGCAGAATTACCTGGCGCAGTAAATCGTGATCTTCGCTGCCATAAGGCAGCTGATTTGAGGAGGTATATCTCAATGAAAGTTCGACCCTCAGTAAAGCCCATTTGTGAAAAATGCAAGGTGATCAAACGTAAAGGACACGTTATGATCATCTGCGAAAATCCGAAACACAAACAAAAGCAGGGCTGAAACATTATGGTGATAAGCCGTACGGGCGGCTGCCTCCTGCCACGCAGGAGGACCGTGCGGTCGATCATATAGACCGTCCCCTGACCGGGAGCGGTCATCATTCATTCTAAATCTATGAAATTATGTGGAGGTGTATCCAACAGATGGCACGTATAGCGGGCGTTGACCTGCCAAATGAAAAGCGCGTAGAAATCGGGCTGACTTACATCTTTGGTATCGGCCTTAAGACCTCACAGAAAATTTTGGCCGGTACTGAGGTTGACCCCAATACACGGGTGAAGGACCTTACTGAAAACGACATCAGCAAACTGCGTGATTATATCGAACACCACGTCAAGGTCGAAGGTGACCTGCGCCGAGAGATTTCTCTTAACATTAAGCGCTTGGTTGAGATTGGTTGCTACCGCGGTGTCCGTCACCGCCGAGGCTTGCCTGTACGCGGGCAAAACACCAAACAGAATGCCCGTACCCGCAAAGGTCCCAAGCGGCAGGTAACCGGCAGGAAGAAAGCAACAAGATAAAGCGTTTTGATGTTGCGGGTTTATTCGCCCGCGAAAGGAGAATCTATGGCTAAGGCATCATTGAAGAGAGTATCGCGCAGACGCCGCGAAAAGAAGCTCGTAGAACGGGGCGTCGTTCATATCCGTTCCTCATTTAATAATACGATTGTTACGATCACCGATACAGCCGGCAACGCGCTCAGCTGGGCGTCCGCCGGCGGCATGGGTTTTCGCGGCAACAAGAAATCCACGCCCTTTGCCGCGCAGATGGCGGCAGAGACCGCGGCCAGAGCAGCAACCGAGTTCGGACTGCGTACGGTCGATGTGCTGGTCAAAGGCCCCGGCTCAGGCCGTGAGGCGGCGATTCGCTCGCTGCAGACTGCCGGTCTGGAAGTAACCATGATCAAGGACGTTACGCCGATTCCGCACAACGGCTGCCGTCCGCCCAAGCGCAGAAGGGTGTAAGGAGGGAAAATAAATGGCAAGAAATACAGAGCCTATTGCAAAGCGCTGCAAATCACTGGATATCTCTCCCGCCGTTCTCGGCTACAGCAACAAGAAGACGACCCGCAACCCCGGCAGTGACCGCCGCAGGAAGGTCAGCGAATACGGCCAACAGCTGAAAGAAAAGCAAAAGGTTCGTTTTGTTTACGGAGTACTGGAGCGTCAGTTCCGCCGCTATTACGACCGTGCGGTCGGTATGCGCGGCGTCACCGGTGAAAACCTCATGCAGCTGCTGGAACGCCGCCTTGACAACGTTGTCTACCGGCTTGGCTTTGGCCAGACGCGCCGGCATGCGCGCCAGCTGGTGAACCATGGGCATTTCCAGGTAAACGGCAGGAAAGTTGATATTCCTTCTTTCACGGTCGATGTAGACGATGTGATCACGGTCCGCACCAAAAGCCGCGATATGGCGCACTTCAAGGCGCTTCGCGACGGCGGATTCAACATCGTGCCCAAGTGGCTGTCTTTGAACGTAGATGAGCTGAAGGGGACTGTTGTTGCCCTTCCTTCCCGCGATGACATCGACTTCCCTCTGCAGGAAAACATGATCATCGAGTTCTACTCCCGCTAATCCATGACTTTAGAGTCAACTACTTTTGACAGCAGATTAGCTAGAGGAGGAAGAGAAGCTGTGATGGTAGATATTGAAAATCCCCGTATTGAACGAAGCGGCAGCCAGGACGAGTTCTACGGCCAGTTTACCGTTGAACCGCTTGAGCGCGGCTACGGCCATACCTTGGGAAACGCGCTTCGCCGTGTGTTGCTCAGCTCTTTACAGGGGGCTGCTGTTACCAGCATCCAGATCGAGGGGATTCAGCATGAGTTTTCCACGATTCCCGGTGTAAAAGAAGATGTGACGGAGATCATCCTGAACATGAAGGAACTAACCCTTCGCTCCCACGTAGATGAGCCCAAGGTCGTTGAGATCAACGTGACCGGCCCCAAGGAAGTGACGGCAGCCGACATCCGCGTTGACAGCGATGTTGAAGTGGTCAATCCGGAGCTGCACATCGCCAGCCTCGGAAAGGACACCAGCCTTCACATGTGGCTGACCATCGAGCGCGGCAGCGGCTATGTTCCCGCCGAGAAGAACAAGCCGACCCCTGCTGTGATCGGGCTTATTCCGATCGATTCGATTTATACCCCCATTCGAAGGGTAAACTACACGGTCGAAAACACGCGTGTCGGCCAGATTACAGACTATGACAAACTCATTCTGGAAATCTGGACGAACGGCAGCCTCTCTCCGGATGAGGCGGTGGGGATGGCCGCAAAACAGCTGACTGAGCAGCTCACTTTATTCACTCGACTGACTGATCACCCGGTAGAGCCGGCTGCCAGTGAGAGCGAATCGGGTCTGACGGGCAAAACAGTCGATATGACCATCGAGGAGCTTGATCTCTCCGTACGTGCCTTCAACTGCCTGAAGCGGGCCGGCATCAACACGGTCAGCGAACTGGTTCAGAAGGATCAGGAAGAGATGATGAAGGTTCGAAACTTAGGCAAAAAGAGCCTTGAAGAGGTCGAGCAAAAACTCGCGCTGTTGGGCTTGTCTTTGCGTCAATCTGAAGAATAAACCACTGCCCGTTCGGGCAAAGGAGGAATATCCCCATGGCTGTACAACGAAAACTTGGCCTGAGAAGCGATCAGCGTCAAGCTCTGCTGCGCAACCAAGTGACCAACCTCTTATGGTATGGCCGCATCGAGACGACCCTGGCACGCGCCAAGGAAGTCCGCAGCATTGCAGAACGCATGGTGACTTTGGCCATTCGCGAGCATGACAACACCGTGCCCGCTCAGAAAGAATATCATAACGAAAAGGGTCAGATCGTGACCATCGATGTTGTCAACGATGCCCCCGGCAAGCTTCATGCCCGCAGGCTGATGATGGCCTATCTCTATGAGATGCCGCATCCCCGGCTGGAGGATGAGACGAAAAAAGAGTACCGTGAGCGTACCAAAGACAACAATCACCCGCTCATCGAAAAAATGTTTCGTGAGTATGCGCCCAAGTATGCCAAGCGCAACGCGGAGATGAACTCGGCAGGCGGCTATACCCGCATTTATAAGCTGGGCCCCCGCCGCGGTGACGCAGCTGAGCGCGTGCTGATTGAAATGGTCTGATCAAAACAATAACAGACAGTGAAAAGTGCCGGACCGGCACTTTTTTCTTTTCTTGTTGCCATAAATAGGGTATACTATGCATATCAGGCAGAAAGGAAGAGATTGTGCGCCGGATAGCGGTTTTTGCGGGTGCTTTTGATCCAATTCATCAAGGGCATGTTTCCGTCATAAAAGCCGTCTTATCCAAAGGGAAGGCAGACGAGGTCATACTGGTGCTCGCCGGCCCCTCACCCTACCTCAAAGCTCTTATTTCGCCGCAGTCCCTGCGCGAACTGTGCGAAGCCGCCATTAGCGGCTTGCCGGGTGTCCGTCTGTTACTGGAGGAGCCCCTGGAATCGAGCCGGAGCGTCCTGGATGCCATAAAAAACATCCGGGAGCAGGCCGGAAAAGCGGAATACCTGTATATCGCAGCGACGGATAAACTAGCCGGGATTTTGCTTTGGCCTGAAGCCTCGGAACTGATCAGGCTGTGCCGGCTTCTGGTGTATCTCAGGCCGGGCGACCGGGCGGAAAAGATCGCGCTCGCCATATCCCGCCACAGGCTGGATGCTGAAATACTGGATATGCCTCCCGTTGAAGCCGGGTCTGCCCGAATATATGCTCAGCTGAAGGAGTTGAGCGACGCCCGGGGAATGTTAGCTCCGGAGATTGCCCGTCTGATTGCCCTGCATGGCCTGTATCAGCCCCCCTACGCGGAGCTGATCAAGCCTCGCATAAGCCGGCAGCGCTTTATACACACCTTGAGGGTGCGTGATCTGGCGGTTGAACTGGCTTATGAGCATCACCTGCCGATGCAGGCTGCGGCAGTCGCTGCTTTGCTTCATGACTGCGCTAAGGAGATGAAGCTGAGCATGATGCAAGCCGTCGCACGGTCCCATTCTGCGGGCATATCCGCGCAAGTAATGGGCAGCAATGCGCTGCTGCATGGCAGGGTGGCGGCCATCCTGGCGGAACACAAATACGGTGTTCGGGATGTTGACGTGCTGAATGCCATTCGTTATCACACCACCGGCCGGCCGGGCATGTCCGCGCTTGAATTATGCTTGTTTGTAGCGGACAAGGCTGAACGTGGAAGAGCGCCTTATCCCGGCCTTGAAGAGATCAGGCGGCTGATGCATGAGGATTTGGGCGCTGCTGCCCTTGTATCCATGCAAGGAACGAAAGAGTACCTGGCTGCCATGGGCAAAAGTCTTCATCCTGAGGCTGAATCGGCGATCGATTATTTGAAACAAAGAAAAACATCAGATCAAAAACAAGGAGGACAGGAATGCAGGGGGCAGAATTAACGAAGAAAATAGCACAACTGCTGTATGACAGAAAAGCGAAGGATATTTTAGCTTTAAAGGTCGATCATCTGATGGTGATCACCGATTATTTGCTGCTGGGGACAGGCGCCAATGCTTTGCAGACCCAGGCCCTGATGGAGCACATAGATCAGTCCTTGAGCGCTGAAGGGATAGAGCCCAGGCGGATCGAGGGCAGGCAGACCGGGCGCTGGATCGTGATGGATTACAGCTCGGTCATCGTTCATATTTTTCATCCGGAAGATCGCGAATTTTATCGTCTGGAACGCCTGTGGTCCGACGGCCATAACCGCGTCGCTCTGCCTTTTGAAGACGAAGGACAAGATGAAGCAGAGCAATGAGCATTCAACTGTACGTATTTAAGCGAAACTTCGCTGTGCAAAAAGCGGAACGCTATCTGAAAGAGCGCGGCATTCCCTACCAGGTGATGGACCTGAAAAAACATCGTTTGGGCCGCCGCGAGCTGGAGCTGTTCATCCGGGGGCGAAACGCGAAAGATATCATCAACATGGAGGATGAAGCGGTCAAATCCCATCCGATCGCCTATGCGCCTAATGAGCAGATAATGCTTGATTATTTAATGGAAAACCCGGGGTTTTTGATCAGCCCGATCATCAGAAACGGGCAAAAGATTTTGCTTGGCTTTGATGAAAAGCTGATGGCAGGCCTGGTAGGGTAATCCGGCATTGAATCTGACACGCAGAGCGTGTTTGAATATATCTATAGAGAAAGGAAGGGCACAATGAAGAAACTTGTTATCGGGTTGGCTGTGGTTGCGCTTGTACTGGCAGTGGTATTGGGGATCCAGGTCGGGCAGACAAACAAGCTGAAAGCTGACCTTGAGACTCAAAACGAGAAACTTGCCGCGCTGGAACCGGTCTCTGCTGAGGCAGAAGCGCTGACACAGCAGGTAAGCGCTCTGACGCAAGAGCATGAGAAAAGCCTGAAGGAGGCCGAGGAGGCGCAAGAAGCCCTGGCTGCCGAGGCGGAAGAACTCAGGCAGCAGGTCGCGGCGCTCGGAGAAGAAAAAGACAAGGGCCTGAAGGAGGCTGAGGAG
>CAZVUU010000056.1:0-15483 GCA_964630465.1 uncultured Christensenella sp. | reverse complement strand
AACGGGGTTAATCATATAGCGCATCCGCTGCGCTGTCAAGCACATTTTTGAAAAAAGCACTCACAAAAGGAAGGGCAGCCGGGCCGCCCTTCCTTTTGTAAATAAAGTGTCCTTATTCTTTCGGTGGTCTCTCAGCCGAAATTTCCACGGTGATCGACTGAGCGCCGCGGCACTTTTCCAGCATGCCGGCATTCAATGAGATAACAGACATTTCGCCGGGGGTCAGGATCATATGTCTGCGGCTCGTGATCACGCGATCGTCCGCTTTAACAATGACATAATGGTTTCTGTAGACATTGACGGGCCTGAACATCAGGTTGATCGAAAAGTCCACAGCAAGCTCAGGCAAATTAATCCGTTGGGGAACAGATCCGCGCACGCCCGGGCCATCTTCAACTGGAATGATGCTGCCCTGCCAGGCCTTGCCTTTGATATAGGCCGCCGCGGCACGGCCCGCCACCGCGCTCTCATCGGATACGTGGTCCACCAGATCATGCACATGCAGTACATTTCCGCAGGCAAAAATACCCGGCACATTGGTCTGAAGGGTATTATCAACCACCGCGCCCGAAGTTGTGGAGCTCAGCTCCACACCGGCGCTGAGAGAAAGCTCGTTTTCGGGGATCAGGCCGACGGATAAGAGCAAGGTATCACAATCAAACACCTGCTCCGTTCCGGGAATGGGCCGGCGATTCTCATCCACCTGGGAGACCGTCACGCTTTCGAGCCGTTCGCGGCCATGGATGTCGGTCACCGTGTGGCTTAAAAGAAGCGGAATATTATAGTCTTCCAGACACTGGACAATATTTCGGTTCAGTCCGCTGGAATAAGGCATCAGCTCAACACACGCCAGCACTTCTGCACCCTGAAGAGTCATGCGCCGCGCCATGATCAGCCCGATATCACCCGAGCCGAGGATAACCACGCGTTTCCCGGGCATATAGCCTTCAAGGTTCACAAAACGCTGCGCCGTCCCTGCGCTGTAGATCCCGGCGCAGCGGGTACCCGGAATTGCCAGAGCGCCCCGCGGCCTCTCACGGCAGCCCATCGCCAGAATGACAGCCTTGGCCTCAAACTCCTGAAGGCCCCGCTCGGGGCTGATGGCGGTGACCACTCTGCTGCTCTTTACATCCAATACCGTAACGCCGGTGCGGATATCGAGATCCAATTCCTTCCCCCTGTCGATATCGCGCTGGGCATATTCGGGCCCGGTCAATTCCACTTTAAAACGGTGCAGCCCAAAGCCGTTGTGAATGCACTGGCGAAGGATGCCGCCTTGAAAATCTTCCCGCTCCAGCACAATGATGCTTTCGATACCGGATTCACGAGCCGAAATAGCGGCTGCCAGACCCGCCGGGCCTGCGCCGATCACCAACAGGTCGACCGGTATTCTCTCATTGTTCATTGCGTTTTTCCTCCGGCTTCATGTCATTGAGCTTACCCACCAGCATGCGGCTTTCACCGCCGAACTTCGTTACTTCTTCAGGCTTCATCCCCAGCTCTTCACAGAGTATCTGCATGATGCGGGGGCTGCAGAAACCACCCTGACAACGGCCCATTCCCGCACGCGTACGCCGCTTGACGCCGTCAATATTGCGCGCGCCGACGGGCTCCCTGATTGACATGCGGACTTCGGCCTCCGTAACCATTTCGCAGCGGCAGACTATGCGCCCATAGTCATGGTCCCGTTCATAGGCCTCTCTGCGTTCCTTATTGCTCATATATACAAAGGATTTTTGCATGGGTTTCGCGCGGTTCATCGTCTTCTTTCTGGGCAGCTGCAGGAAATAGGCCACCCAGGTCCCCATCTCCTCGCCTATGGCGGGAGCTGCGGACAGCCCGGGGCTTTCGATGCCGATGGCTTCGAAGGCACCATCCTTCGCCCCTTCCACGGCGCCGATCACAAAATCGCCTGAGGATTCATGCGCGCGGTTGCCTGAGAATGTCGTAATAACATTGCGAACGGTCAAACCGGGATAGGTCAGCCTCGCCTTGCCAAGCGCGTCTGCCAGCCCTTCCGCCGTGGTTGCCGTGTCAAATCCGTCTTCAATATCTTCTGCCGTCGGCCCGACGATCAGATTTCCGTGCGTCGTCGGGCTGATCAGCACGCCCTTGCCCATTTTGGTAGGCACCTGAAACATCGTCATTGAAAAGCGCAGAGGCGTTTCATGGTCCAGCAAATAATACTGTCCCCTGCGGGCAGTGATATTCAGCGGCCGCGTCGAAATCTGGTTATGGAGTTCAGCCCCCTTGACTCCCGCGCAATTGACAAAGGTCTTGGTTTCAAAGACGCCTTTGTTGGTGTGAATCGCCCAGCCGGCTTCGATCGGTTCAATCTTATGCACTTCCGTCTCCAGCTTGAATTCAACCCCATTGGCAGCTGCGGCGTTGGCTAAAGCCTGTGTCAGCTCGTAAGGGCTGACCAGGCCGGAAGTCGGCACATGCAGCGCGCAAACAACATCGGGGTTCAGATTAGGCTCCATCTTCAGCGCCTCTTCCCGATCAATGACACGGCATCCTTCCACACCATTGACAACAGACTGCTCCTGCAGTCTGACAACCGCTTCCCTGTCGCTCTCACTGAAAGCCAGAACCATCGCGCCGGGCTGACCATAAGGCACACCCAGCCGGTTGCACAATTGCTTCATCATTTGCGCGCCCTTAATATTTAAGCGCGCTTTGTCGGTTCCGGGTTTTGCGTCATAGCCCGCGTGGACAATGCCGCTGTTGGCTTTGCTGGCTCCCTCAGATACATCATCTGCCCGGTCCAGAACAGCAACTTTGCCTTCATAGCCCGAAAGATGCTCCGCAATTGCGCAGCCAATGACACCCGCACCGATCACTAATACATCGTACATGCTGTCGCCCCTTAATAATTTGATAGTAAAAACCTCGCACATGCTATCATAAATATTTGCGAAAGTCCACCTCCATAAATGATAATTATTTGCCATTAATCTTTCTTTTTAATATAAAAGTAAGTTATCGATTAATATTTGTGTTGCATTTGTAATAGTTTTGTAATATAATAACGCCGACACTGATCAAACATGATGGACTCAGACCATCGCAACCACCGGGAGGTCATTTTCATGCGTAGTTCGTACACCATCACCAGAAAAGCCATATCGCTCATTTGCTTCGTCCTGATATTGAACTTTCATGCGCCTGCCCTGGCTTCGCAGGTGTTGACGGGCTCTGTCAATGCGGACAAGGTCTTTTTCCGTATGAAACCCAACACCGACAGCAATTATTACGCAAAGCTCGACAAGGGGACCAAGGTAGCCCTGCTTGACGATTCAGGCAGCTTTTATAAAGTTCGCTATGACAGCAAGACCGGCTATATCATGAAGAAATTCCTTTCTGTATCAAGTTCGACCGCAAAAAAACTCCAGACTGCCACTCAAGCTAAAAGCACAAGTAAACATGCCGATGCTTCCAGCATCAGGGCGCTCGGTGATCCGCCCAAAATGAGCAAGATGGGGTCAAAAGGAGATCATGTTGAGAAGCTGCAGCGTGCGCTTCAGCTGAAGAAGGCGTACAGCGGCATCGTTGACGGTTCTTTCGGCAAAATGACCCGGGACGCGGTTCTTTCCTATCAAAAAAACAACAAATTGAAAGAAACAGGGGAAGCCGATTATAATACCATTTTGAAACTTTTCGGCAAGGTGGCGGAAACAACGGCTAAAAATGACCCCATGATGAAGGGCATCTCAAAGATTTCTCAGATCACTGTTCCCAAGACAAGCAGCAAAGGCAACCGGGGAAGCCATGTTAAAGCCCTGCAGCAGGCACTGAAGCTGAAAGGCTTTTATAAGGCCCCCATCGATTCGAGTTACGGCGACAAGACCGTTGAGGCAGTCAAGGCTTTCCAAAAGGCAAACCGCCTGACGCAGGACGGCGTGGCAGGGTATGCCACCATTAAAAAACTATTTGGGCAAAACGCCGCGAACTATACCCTGGAAACCGAGCGGCTTGATTGGTTTAAGAACGGAAGCAGAACCATTCCGAAAGGCGCTGTTTTCACCGTCAAGGATATTGCCACGGGAAGAACCTTCTCCGCCAGGCGCTGGAGCGGCGCAAATCATCTGGACGCAGAGCCCGCAAGCTCAGAGGACACCAAGACGGTCAAGGCTGTGTTTGGCGGCGACTGGTCGTGGGCACGGCGTCCCATCCTTGTGAAATATAACGGGCACGTATATGCCGCTTCCATGAACGGCATGCCTCATGGCACGACCACAATCAAAAACAACGAGTTCTCCGGACATTTCTGTATTCATTTTTATAACAGCCGTACCCATGAAACCAATCGCGTGGATGAAACTCATCAAAACGCGGTCCGCTCCGCGATGAAATCTACCTGGTAAGCCGCGCCGCTTTTCTTCGCCTCTTTTCTCATTTGAAAAGAGGCTCTTTTTTTGGCGCGAATTGCATGAGGTTGTATACAATCGATCAACCGCTTGACAGGAAAGCAAAGCTTGGTGTAGCATACAAACACTGTGAGAAAGGAGGCGGCCGAAGTGACAATGATCAACCATCTTACAAGATCCGTTTTTTCCGCGTTCGGCTACCTTCCGGCAAAGTAAAAAGCTTCGTCTTTTTATGCTGAAAGAGCTGCGGACGCATAGTCTGAAAGCTCTTTTTCTTTGTTGAATTATCGTGGGAGATTGTATGCATACACAGCGAAACCGGCTCATGGGAACACTGCTGAAGAAGAACGCCAGGTACTTTATCATTGCTTTTATTTTAACTGCTTTCACCAGTCTGATCCAGTTTATGACGCCTGCTCTTCTGGCCGAACTGATGGATCATTATCTGGGCCAGGAACCGTCTCGTTTTCCGGAGATTCTCAATCGAGGAATCGACAGGATCTTTGGCGCGAATTTCCTCGCCCAAAACCTTTGGGCTTTTGGCGCCGCTCTCGTCATGGTGAACCTGGTCGGCGGTGTCTTTTCATTCTTCCGCGGGAAGATGTCATCCCAGGGGTCTGAATCCGCGGCGCTTTATCTGCGGGACAGCTTGTACGACCATATCCAGAAACTCCCCTACGACTACCATGTCAAAGTGGAAACGGGCGACCTGCTGCAGCGCTGTACCTCGGACATCAACACGATCCGCGGATTTCTCAACCAGCAAGTAGTTTCCATGCTCAACGCTGTGTTTATGATCATATTCGCGCTCAGCCTGATGCTGCCTATCAGCGTAAAGGTCACACTCTACAGCCTGTCCATTACGCCTGTCATTTTCCTGTTCTCCATGCTGTTCTTTAAGCTTGTGATACAGGCTTTCCGCAAGCTGGACGAGTCGGAAGCGGCGATGAGCACCGTCCTTCAGGAAAATCTGACCGGCGTGCGCGTCGTACGCGCTTTTGGACAAGGTCTCAACGAAATCAAGAAATTTGATGAAGCCAGTTTTAAACACCGCAGCCGCGGATTTAAAGTCGCCAACCTGGAAGCACTTTACTGGGGGCTCAGCGGCTCCATGGGACTGCTGCAGATAACCATCTCACTGGTCGTCTGTATCATAGAAGCCCGCCGGGGAAACATTTCCGTCGGTGATATGATTGTCATCACCGGCTACACCGGCATGCTGACCTGGCCGATACGCCAGCTTGGCCGAATCCTGACTGAATCCGGAAAAAGCATGGTCGCTCTTGACCGCATAGGCGAGGTGCTGCGCACCAAAGCCGAGCCCGAAGAGCATGACGCGCGCAAGCCGTCACTGCGGGCGGATATCGTGTTTGACAATGTCAGCCTCTATTATGAAAAAGATCAGGATGTTTTGCGTAACCTCAGCTTCACTGTCAAAGCCGGGCAGACTGTCGCTATTTTAGGGCCTACAGGTTCGGGAAAAAGTAGCCTGGTTCATATGCTGCAAAGGCTGTATGCGCCAAAGTCGGGCACCATCACCATCGGAGGCGTGCCGATCGGGGAAATTGACCGCAGATACCTGCGCTCAAGGGTAGGGCTTGTACTGCAAAGCAGCTTCCTCTACAGCAAATCCATCAGAGAAAACATCGCTGTCGCCGTCAAGGACGCCTCACAGGAGGATATCGATAAAGCTGCCAGGGCTGCCAGTGCATATGATTTTATTCAAAAAAGTGACAAAGGCTATGAAACCATCGTCGGAGAGCGGGGTGTGACCCTCTCAGGCGGACAGAAACAGCGCGTAGCCATCGCCCGTACCCTGATGAAAAACAATGATATTCTGATTTTTGATGATTCACTGTCAGCCGTCGATACCAAAACAGATGCCCGGATCAGGGAGACCCTGCTGTCGGGGCATGATAAAATCACTACTTTCATTATCAGCCATCGAATCAGTACGCTCAGCCGGGCCGACCTGATCCTGGTGCTGGAAGACGGGCGGATAAGCGATAGCGGCACACATGAAGAACTGGTTGCCAGGCCGGGGCTTTACGCGCGCATCAACGCCATCCAGACCGGGCTTGAAGATTTGACGGTTGAACCTGAAAACGAGGTAAGCTAATGCAATTGGAACAGGAATTTGACCAAAGACCCAAAAAGCTCAGCCTGGCCCTGTGGGGACGGATATTGAAGCTTGCCCGCAATCATTGGCGAAAGCTGGGCGAATGCATGCTGATGCTCGCCCTGCTGGGCATAGGCGAAGCCCTGCCGCCGCTGATGACACGATACGCGATCGACCACTACGTCGTTGGGAAAAGCACGGACACCCTCGGCTGGTTCATAGCCGCTTATGCTCTTTTGCTTTTACTTGAGTTTGCGACAAGCTATCGCTTTTTGCAGTTGTCGGGACAGATCGAGTGGGGTGTCAATTACGACATTCGCGCAAAGGGCTTCAGAAAGCTTCAGGAGCTGCCGTTTTCCTACTATGACAGGATGCCGGTTGGCAACCTGCTGACCCGTGTTACAAGTGATACAGCACAGATCGGCGAAGCGCTGGGCTGGGGTCTGGTAGACTTTGTATGGGCCATTTTTTTCCTGGTGACCAGCTTTGTATCGATGATACTGCTCAACTGGCAGCTCGCTCTGGCAGCCTTTTTCACCCTGCCTGTTTTAACGCTTGTGTCCTTATACTTTCAGAAGAAAATGATCACCAACCAGCGCAAGATCAGGCACACCAACAGCATGATCACAGCCGCTTTCAATGAAGGGATCATGGGTGCGAAAACGACCAAGACCCTTGTTCGCGAAGAAATGAACTTTGAAGAGTTTCAGGAGCTGACTGTGCAGATGCACCGCCGTTCCGTGCGAGCTGTTTTGATATCCGCCCTCTTTTTCCCCATCGTCAGTTCAGTCGGCGCGATCGCAACAGCATATGTGCTCACGGAAGGCGCGGGCTTGGTGCTGACAGGCGCCATGAGCCTGGGGACCATTGCTGCCTTCGTCAGCTATATAACGGATTTCTTTTATCCGGTGCAGAACATCGCCTCCACCTTCTCTGAATTTCAGCGCAGGCAGGCGGCGGCTGAGCGTGTCCTGACCCTGCTTGATACGGAACCCGATATCCGGGATACCAAAGAGGTGGAAGAACGCTTCGGCGACAACTTTAACCCCAAATACGACAACTGGCCGCCGATCAAGGGGGATATCAGCTTTGAAGGTGTCAGCTTCAAGTATCAGGACGGCGAAGAGGTTCTCAGGCAATTTGACCTGCATGTCAGGGCAGGCGAAACGATCGCTCTGGTTGGCGCTACAGGCGCCGGGAAAAGTACCATCGTCAACCTGATCTGCAGGTTTTATGAGCCCACACAAGGCAGCATCAAGATCGACGGGGTTGATTACCGCAACCGCAGCCAGCTATGGCTTCAGTCGAATATCGGATATGTTCTCCAGGAACCTCAGCTGTTCAGCGGGACCATCGCTGACAATATCCGCTACGCTGAAAAAGACGCCACGGATGAAGAGGTGCAAAGAGCCGCGCGGCTGGTCAATGCCGAGAACTTCATCCTGAAGCTTGACAAGGGATATGATACTCAGGTCGGTGAAGGCGGCAATCGCATGTCAACCGGCGAAAAACAGCTGATTTCCTTTGCGCGCGCGATACTGCATAACCCGCGCCTGTTTGTGCTGGACGAGGCAACCTCCTCCGTTGATACGGAAACTGAGGTGATGATCCAGCAAGCGATCGAAAAAACCTTGGAGGGGCGTACCAGTTTCATCATCGCCCATCGTCTCTCCACCATCCGGCACGCGGATCGCATCCTTGTCATCGAGGATGGCAAGATTCTGGAATCAGGCACGCACAGGGAGCTGATCAGGGCTCGCGGGCAGTATTATCAGCTTTATACCACCCAGTTCCGTGAAGATCGCTCCATGGATCTGCTCTCAAAAAAGATCTGAGGCAGCTGCGCGTCAATGCACACAGGCGGATTTCAAAGCCTTCACCGTCTTGAATTTGCCAAACTGCCATGCTACACTCAACTTACCTGAAGGAGGATGTTTGTATGCCCGCTTGCCCGTGGGAAGGTTTTTTTTCGCTTGCCCAATTGGAACGCTGGTCAGATGCTATCCCTTTGCGCTTCAGCTGCCGGCGCTTCAGCGCCCCTGCTTCCGTCGATCAGCAAAGCGCATTGGCGTATACGGCGGCCCGGGTAAGCTTGCCCGGCGTAAGGCTCGCGCTGCTTGACTGCGACAGCAATGAGCTGTTTTATGCGATCCCATTTTTCTCCCGCATTGAATATGCAAGGCAGTATCTTGCCGTCATCATCGATACGGACATAAAGCATGCTGAACTTCACGCAGGCATCTGCGGTGAAGCCATGATGCTTGAAATCATATCGCAGGGCTTGGGCGGATGCTGGGTGCAAGGCACTTTTCGAAGAAGCGCGGTCGATATCCCCTTATCCGCCCGTGAAAAAATACTGGCCGTTATCCCCTATGGCCGGCCCTCAGACAAACAGGCGAGGCGTTCGCGGCGCCGCAAGCCGCTCAAGTCTATTTGCCTTGACAGACCTGAAGCCTGGCCCAATTGGGCTTTTCAGGCAGCTGAAGCCGTACGCATGGCGCCTTCTGCTTTCAACAGCCAGCCCTGGCGTTTTTCCAGATCGGGCAATACATTGAGGCTGTCAGGGCGCGGCTTTCCCAATGTCAACTTTGGCATCGCTTCTCTTCACATCGATTGCGCGCTGCGCAGTTTGTCCCATGCATGGCGCTTCAGCTCTGACGGCAAAGGGCTGTTGATTACATATAAGGAAGAAACATGACACTTTTTGATTTTTCCACCGGCCGTGATCCCTCCGGCCAGCCTCTGGCAGACCGGATGCGGCCAAAAAACCTGGATGAGTTTATCGGCCAGGAGCATATCATCGGGCCCGGCAAGCTGCTCAGGCGCGCCATTATGGCCGATAAGCTGACCAGCAGTATTTTCTACGGTCCTCCCGGCTGCGGCAAAACCTCGCTTGCCTTCGTAATCGCCCAAATGACGAAGGCAAGTTTTGTACGGATGAACGCGGTTACTTCGGGCGTCGGTGAGGTGCGCGACGTGCTGAAAGAGGCGGATGACCGCAGAAAAATGTATGGAAGAGCCACTTATTTGCTGTTGGATGAATGTCACCGCTGGAGCAAGGCGCAGTCTGACAGCATCCTGCCCGCCATTGAAGACGGCCTGATCCGTTTCATCGGCTCTACGACTGAAAACCCCATGATAGCCATGACGCCCGCAATCGTCAGCCGATGCCGGTTGTTTGCCTTTGAACCGCTGCGCGAAACGGACATTGAAACAGCACTCAGGCGCGCCATCGCTGATGACATAAACGGACTGGGCACCATGAACCTGCGCGTGGATGAGGATGCGCTGAGGCATTGGGTACGCTCCGCAAGCGGAGACATCCGCATGGCTCTGAACGCTCTGGAGCTGGCAGCGCTGACCACGCCGACCACCGGCGGGGGAATCCGCATCACGCAGGAAATAGCCGAGGACAGCATTCAAAAGCCCGTCATCAAGGTGGATGAATCGCTTTATTACGATATGCTGTCCGCCTTTTGCAAGTCATTGCGCGGATCAGATTCTGACGCGGCGCTCTTATGGTATTCAAGGCTCATCTATGCAGGCTGTGATCCAAGGCTCATCGCCCGCCGTCTCATCGCTCATGCCAGCGAAGATGTGGGTATGGCCAATCCTCAGGCCATGCTGAGCGCCGTAGCCGCCGCCCAGGCGCTCCAGCTCGTCGGCATGCCGGAAGCCGGCCTGCCCTTGACCCAGGCCATCATCACCGTCTGCGAGAGTGAAAAGAGCAACAGCGTCGTGACGGCTATGTTAAAAGCAAAAGAGGACGCGGAGCGGGGCCAGATCGGAGCGGTTCCCGAACATTTGCGGGATACGCACTATGCCGGGCATGAGCGTATCAACGACACAAAGGGGTATCTGTACCCGCATGACTATCCCGGTCACTGGGTCAGACAAAACTATATGCCTGATGGCTTTGAAGACAGAGTATATTACAAGCCGGGCAAGCTCGGCTTTGAGGCCGGTATCCGCAAGAAGAAGGATCAAAATGAACAGAAGCAATGAAATTCTTCAGTATCTGACTGACATAGGTGTTCACTATACCGTTTTTGAACACGAGCCGAAGCTGACGATCGAATCCTGTCAGACAATCGAGGGCGTGGATTGGTCCAGATCGGCGATGTGCAAGAATGTTTTTCTTTCTAACCGGCAGGAAACAGCGTTTTATCTCATCCTTCTGCGCCACGATCTTCCCTTTAAAACTTCGGTTATCAGCAAGCTGCTGGGGGTCTCCCGCCTCAGCTTCGCCAAACAGGAGCTTCTGAGCGGGCTGCTTTTCCTGGATCCGGGCGCCGTCAATCCATTCAGCCTGATTTTTGATACAGACAGGCATATCCGCCTTGGTGTGGATGAGGACCTGCGCCGTCATGAATTCCTGCTGTTTCACCCCGGGGTCAACACGATGAGTCTTCGCGTGAAAAGCGATGACTTCTTCGATGTTTTCTTGCCTGCATGCGGCCACAAGCCGGACTTTTTACATATATCTGCTGATTAAGGAGAATCTATGGTCTTTCACTTCTTTGCCTATCTGTCGCGGATGCGCTTCATCAACCGCTGGGGGCTGATGAGAAATACGATGCCTGAAAACGACATGGAGCATGCCATGCAATGCGCCATGATTGCCCATGCCCTGGCCTTGATCGGCAACACAAGGCATGCCAGAAACTACAGCCCTGAACGGGTGATGGCCCTCGCGCTGTATCACGATGCCAGCGAAGTGATCACGGGCGATCTGCCGACGCCGATCAAGCACAATAACCCTTCCATCAAGGCGGAGTTCCGCAAGATCGAGGCCCTGGCAGCCGGCAGGCTGCTGTCGATGCTGCCAAAGGACCTGGTGCCGGCTTACAGCGAACTGATCACGCCTGATACAAAGACAGAAGAATGGCGGCTCGTAAAAGCCGCCGACCGTCTGTGCGCCTATATCAAATGCCTAGAAGAAGCCAAGGCCGGAAATGCCGAATTCAGAGAGGCACAGGCTGGCATCGAAGCCAGTGTCTATGCGATTGATCTGGAAGAGGTGCAGGATTTTCTGAGAGAATTTATTCCGGGTTTTTCGATGACGCTCGATCAGATATCCCGCTGATCTTCTCCGCCTTTTTCATCGTTCATCAAGCGCTTCAATTCATGCATGAAGGTGGGGATGTCGGTAAACTGGCGGTACACGGACGCAAAGCGGATATAGGCTACCTCATCCAGCTTGCGCAATGAATCCATTACCATCTCGCCGATATGGCGGGTCGTGATTTCCTGCTGCATGCTGTTGTAGGCAAACTGTTCAACGGCAGTAACGATCCGGTCGATCTCCTTGGCGGCAACCGGACGTTTATGACAGGCATGGATGATGCCCGAACGGATTTTTGCGGAATCAAACAGTTCGCGGGTCTGGTCCTTCTTGATGACAAGCAGCTGAATGGTTTCCACCTTCTCATAGGTGGTAAAGCGCCGTCCGCAGCTGATGCATTCCCTGCGGCGGCGGATGCTGGTTCCGTCTTCAGTAGGCCTTGAATCGACGACCCGGCTGTCCTCTGAGTTGCAAAACTGACATTTCATGCGCTTCATTCCTCTGTGTTGATGATGCATTATAACAATTGAAACGGACCTTGTCCAATGAAAGCGAGGGACTGAAATGGAAAGCACAAACATGCTGCATGTTTATACCGGCAACGGAAAGGGAAAGACGACCGCTGCCATGGGCCTGGCTCTGCGGATGCTGGGCATCGGCAAAGAAGTTCTGATCGTTCAGTTTATGAAACAGGGCAATTCTTCGGAGCTCGTGTCTCTGGAAAAGCTCAGCGGCGCGCATATCTACAAGGGCGCCGTGATGAGGGGATTTGTCTACCAGATGGATGAAGAAAGGCTGGAGCAGGCACGCCGGGATCAGACCGCGCAGATCGATCAGATCATCCGGACGATACACGAAATCCGTCCCGCCATGATCATTTTAGATGAGCTGGCGGTTGCCTCATCATATTATCTTGTCCCGCCGCAAGAAGCCATGCGCCTGATTGACGAAGGGCTTCGGTTCGGGGAAGTCGTTGTTACAGGACGCGGCGCCTCGGAAGCTTTGATCAACAAAGCCGATTATGTCAGCGTGATCGAGGCAAAGAAGCATCCTTATGACATAGAAGGTTTACGGGCCCGCAAAGGCATAGAATGGTGATCCCGCGCTTTATTTCAGCTCAAAGGCGGCGCTGCTGACACGGTACCGCTCCTTTCCTATTGTGGAGCTTATTTCAATCGTATATATACCGGGCAGGGCAAAGCCTCCGTCCTGAGATTTGCCGGACCAATACAGCAGATATCCCCCCTGCGGCAGATGCCCCGGCCTGGTTGGGCTGTCCCCCGCAAGGACACGTACGGTTTTCCCTTCCCGGTCAAGTACGCGCGCTGTCAGACGAAGCGGGAAATCATGCATGATATAGATGGGCAGTTCTTCTCCTAACAAGGGGTCAAAAGAGTCAAGCAAGGGTGTTACGGCAAGATCAGGATCTCCTTCAGACGGTTCTGCCATTAAAAGCGCCTGAGCATGCGGCGTCGCATTGTCTTTATCCGCAGTGACAAGATACAGCAGTGCGTAGCCTGAAACAGAGGCATCTTCCGCCTCCAGCCTCAGTTTGCGGTTCTTGCGCCCCGGCCTGTCATCGTCTTCCGCTATGATCTGAGCCTCTGAAAAAGGCCAGGCGTCATCTTCCTGATAGATCAATTCATAGTATACCCGGGCTGCTCTGTTGAGCGTATAGGAAAACTCGATCATATCGTCTTTTGCGCTGAAAGAACTCTGATCAAGCGTCAGATTGGTGATCAGCGCAGGATCCGCAGCTTTGACGGAGATATCATATGAAAAGATGGATGTCTGATCATCCAGAGGGTAAACCTGCGCTGTTGCCGTGCCGTAATTATGCAGCAGGTACTGATGGATCTCATGCAAGGTAACCAGGCCGTCATTGTTCAGATCAGCGGCATAACTTCCCTCCGGAGATATCCCCAGCATCAGCGCGTCGACAAAATAGCTGCCTCCGTGATAGCTTCCGTCTCCCGTTGACCAGATAAAGCTGGGCTCACTGCCGCCGGAGGAAGTAATCACCTTATATTGACCGTTTTGAAACAAACTGCGCCGTCCGCTCCCGGGGAGGCCTCGGTCTATCAAGGCCCCTGAATTGCAGGTATCGATGATCAAAACCTTCATCCCAGGAATATCCTTAGTTGCGCGATAGAGCGCGTCCGCGGTCAGCTCATACTCACTTTCCCCGTCGCTGAGCAGCATGGCGTATGACATAGGATCCTCATCAAGTTCATACAGGCCGTGCGTTGTGATATAAATCAAGCTGACATCCGAGTCTTCCGCATCCCAGAAGCTGTCTGTCACCATCTGGGAGAAGCTCTCAAAATCATGCGCTTCATTGAGGCTGACACGTATGCTTTGGTATGCCCGCTCATCCTGCCCGAGAGCTTGTGTAATGTTCAGAATATTATTCCGGGCAGCCGGCTGAGTATCGGGATGGGTAACGAAACGATCCGCCCCTATCAGCAGAGCGCGGAAAACGGGCTCTTCTTCGACCGCAGAGGAGCCTGCGGGAATGGAGAAAAACAATACCGCGAGCAAAATCCACACAAGCGCCGCAGGTTTCACAGCTTCTTCTCCTCCCGTCCGCCTTTTCCGGCCATGTTTTTACTTCAGCATACCATAGGTGAAGACAGGTATCAATAATCAGTGAACTAATGTAACAAATTCATTACAATTGTGTTTTTCAAGTAAGAATGAAAAAAGTACTTGAAAAAAATCAAAGCAGATAGTAAAATACATTGCTTTTGTTGAGGTACAATACATAGGTAACAAGGGGGGATAGAAAAACAGAGAGACTTTGGTAGAATCAATCTGCAATAAAAACACTGCCAAAGGAGACTCTCTGCATGAAGGATTCTAAACGTGACGCGCACTGGCGTCAAGGAATGTTACTCTTTTGTCTGAACCACGGGCTGACTGAAACCTCCCTTCGGTATCGCCTGAGCAGAAAAAGCATCTGTAAGTGGCGCAACAGATGGGATGGAAGCTGGCAAAGCCTTATGGATCAAAGCCGCAGGCCGCACAACAGTCCCAGGAGACAAAGCAGAAGTGAGGAAAAACTGGTCAAGCGGTATGGGAAGCAGTACCGGGATGACTTACTTCTTGGCTTCCAGAAAGCAAAAGCCCATGGATACACCCGAAGTTACGGATGCTTCAAGCGTACGGTACGGAGGTTGTTGGGGAAGCCCGCCCGGAAGAAGCAGAAGCCAAGAAAACCCAAGCCATATCAACGCGCGGACTATCCCGGTCAGAAGGTGCAGCTGGATGTGAAGTATGTGCCTGCCTATTGCATAGCGGGCAGCGGCAAGTATTACCAGTTTACAGCAAAGGACGAGTGCAGCCGCTGGACCTTTCGGGAGATGTACGACGAGCATAGCACATACAGCGCGGCAGACTTTTTGCATAAGCTGGTGAAACGCTCTCCCTTCCCGATTCGCGCCATCCAGACAGATAACGGCACAGAGTTTACCAACGCGCTGCTGGTAACAAAGTCAAAGCACAAGACAATGTTTGAAAGCGCGTTGATGGAGATGGGGATTGCCTACCATCGGATACGAATCGCGACACCCCGCCACAACGGCAAGGTTGAACGCCAACACCGGACCGACGAGCTCAGGTTCTACCGGCAGATGCGGATGTACAGCCTGGAAGACGGAAGGAGGCAGTTAGGGAAGTATCAGTCGCTGTCCAACGGCTATATAATGACCTGTTTGGGGATGAAGTCACCGAATGAAGTTCTGGACAGGTACCTTGGAGTTATGTGATCAAGGCTCAATGGCAAACCATTGAGCGGCAGAAGGATGATACCGATTGGCCAGTGTCTAGGTCAGGTAGCATTTGACCGATAAATCTCCACCTTCCCCTAGACACTGATAAGCTCTGATCTCTGTACCCAATGTGTTACCTATGTTTGACACTCCTACAAA
>CAZVUU010000055.1:0-16062 GCA_964630465.1 uncultured Christensenella sp. | reverse complement strand
CTGATAAGCTCTGATCTCTGTACCCAATGTGTTACCTATGTTTGACACTCCTACATCGGGATCTGTTATTTTTTCAACAATTATCTTGATTTATACATGAAACAGAGGTATGGTAGTAGATGGTATTGTATGCGTTGGCGGCCCTTGGCGGTATCGGTTTTGGCCTGCTGCAGGCCAGGTGGACAGCCGGCATGGCCCCTTCGGGTGATCAGAAAGGCCGCACGGTTCTGTTGCTGGCGGCGAAGCTGGCACTGTGGGCCGCGGTCATGGTGGCTCTGGCCCTGTTTGATCCGATCTGTCTTTTGATCTTTGCCCTGAGCGCAGGCGCTGCCATGATCCTCTCGTCCATCATCCTCTGGCGCAAATCACGCGATACCGCGGACGATCATCACACAGGAGGTCATCGAGCTTGAAGCTTCACGTCAATCTATTCCCCGTCAACATTGAATTGTTCGGGCAAACGGTCGGACTGTCGGTCGTGGTGGCTTTTTTTGTGGTTGTTTTCCTCATCCTGGTGCTGCTGGCGATCAACCGCCTGGTCATACCGCGCTTCAAGACCGTACCGGGCGGCTTTCAAAATGTGCTTGAGATGGCGGTGGACGGCATCCTGAACTTTGCCAAAGGCCGTGTCGGCCACGCGGCCGAATTTGTGGCTCCCGTCACCATGACGCTGATGGTCTATGTGTTTTTTACTACTTTTGTGGAGATTTTCGGCCTGCCGGCCGCGACTGAAGACCTCAACTGCACGATCGCCCTGGGGCTTTGCAGCTTTTTGATGGTAAACATCACAGGCATCAAGTTTACAGGCGTCAAAGGCCGCATCAAAAGCCTGAGCACGCCTTCGCCCGTCGTTTTCCCCATCAAAGTGATGACCGACTGCATCGCGCCCGTCTCGATGGGCATCCGTCTGTTTTCAAACGTTCTGGTCGGCGGCGTCATCATGCAGCTGATCTACGCGGTGGTCCCGCTGGTGCTGCCCGCCATCGTCGCCGTCTATTTCAACCTGCTGCACATCATGATACAAACCTTCGTATTTGGCCTGCTTTCTTTGACCTATGTCAGCGAGGCAGTCGAATAAAGCCTGCGCCGCGCTTGATCGCGCGGGGTTTGAACCATAAAATAATCAAGGAAGATAACAGGAGGATTTTGTTATGCCAGTATTAGGAACCATCGCCTTTGCCGCTGCCGTCGCCGTGCTCTGCGGCGCCGTAGCCGCCGTTGCCATGAGCCACGCCACCAGTAAAGCCGTCGAATCCATCGCCCGCCAGCCCGAAGCCGCCGGCCGGGTGAACTCTTCGCTGATGTTCGGCCTGATCATGATGGAAACCTGCGCCGTGTACGCGCTGCTCGTCGCCATCTTGATCGTCTTTATCCTGGGCGGACAGGTCAGCGCCGCTCCCGCCGGCGAAACCGGCCTCCTGCTGAAAAATCTGATGCAGGCCATTGGCTGAGCGCCCTGAGCGCCGGGCCATGAAACGGAGGAGATTGAGTGGAAGGTCTGTTTAACCCTTTATCCATCCTGCTGCATACCGCCAACGCGCTGATACTGTTTGTCGCGCTGTATTTTCTGCTGTATAAACCGGTAAAGAAATTTCTGGACAAGCGCAGCGCGGGCATTGCCCGGGCCATCACCGACGCGGACAAATCGCTCAGCGACGCGCAGGCGGAATACGCGCAGGCCCGGGAAAAGAACAACGACGCGCAGACCGAGGCCAACGCGCTGCTCAAAGACAGCGCCAAGCAAGCCAAGACCCGCGCGGAAGCCATTATCGCCGACGCCAATGAGCAGGCAAAGCTGATCATTGACGCGGCAAAGAAGGAAGCGGAGACTATCTTTGAGAGCGCGCGGGAAGCCATGGCGGATGAGGCGGCGGCGCTGAGCGTTGAAATCGCCTCAAAGATCCTCGCCCGTGAAATCGACCTGGACGAACACCGGCAGATGATCGATGAATTTCTGCAGAAAGTAGGCTGAGGATGATGGCTGAGGCCCGGGGCCTGCTGCTGACCGCCATGCCGCTGACACCGCAGCAGCACAGTGACATCGAAGCGAAGTTTTCTGCCCTGCTTGACACAGAGGTCAGCCTGACCGAATGCATGGACCGGAAGCTGATCGGCGGCATCCGCGTTGAACTGCTGGGGCGGGTATATGACGGCAGCGTGCAGGGCCAGCTTCGCTTGATGCTGAAAACTTTGCAGGATGAGGAGGATGTCGCGCATGCTTGATTGGAAGTCTGTCGGTACAGAACTGAAATCACGCCTGGCCGGCTATACCCCTCAGACGGATATACGCGGCGCGGGGACGGTCCTGTCAAGCGGTGACAGCGTTGTCCACCTGGACGGCCTGGCCGGGTGCAAGCTTAACGAGCTGCTGGAGTTTGAGTCCGGCGCCTTTGCAATCGTGATGAACCTTGAAGCCGACCGCGTGGGCGCGGTGATGCTGGGCAATGACACCCAGTCGGCTGTGGGCGTAGGCATGCGGGCCTATGGAACCGGCCAGGTGCTGTCGGTGCCTGTGGGCAAGGAGCTGCTGGGCCGGGTCGTCAGCCCGCTGGGCCAGCCGCTGGACGACCTGGGCCGCGTGCGGGTGCTGGATCATGCCCCCGTCGAATCGCCTGCCCCCGGCATCCTGGAGCGACAGCCCGTATCAAAGCCCATGGAGACGGGCCTCATGGCCATTGACGCCATGGTGCCCATCGGCCGGGGCCAGAGAGAGCTGATCATCGGCGACCGCCAGACGGGGAAAACCTCTGTCGCCGTCGATACCATATTAAACCAGCACGGCAAGAAGATATTCTGTGTCTATGTCGCCATCGGCCAGAAGGCCTCGAGCGTGGCCCAGATCATTGAAAAGCTCAAAGCGGCGGGGGCGATGGAATACACCATCATCGTCTGTGCCACCGCCAGCGACTCGGCCACCATGCAGTACATCGCCCCCTATGCGGGATGCGCGATGGCGGAGTGGTTTATGGAAAACGGAAGGGATGCGTTGATCGTCTACGATGATCTGACCAAACACGCGGTCGCCTACCGCGCCATGTCGCTGCTGCTGCGCAGGCCGCCGGGCCGCGAGGCCTACCCGGGCGATGTGTTCTACCTGCACTCCCGCCTGCTTGAACGCGCCGCCTGCCTGTCCGATGAACGCGGAGGCGGCACGCTGACCGCCCTGCCCATCCTGGAGACGCAGGCGGGCGATATCTCCGCCTATATCCCCACCAACGTTATCTCGATCACCGACGGGCAGATCTTTCTGGATACCGAGCTGTTCCGTGAGGGGACAAGGCCGGCCGTATCGGGGGGCTTGTCAGTCAGCCGCGTGGGCGGCGCCGCTCAGGAAAAGGCCATGCGCAAGGTTGCGGGCCAGCTTCGGCTGGAGCTTGCCCAGTACCGCGAGCTGCAGGTCTTTGCCCAGTTCTCTTCCGACATGGATAAGAGCACGCAGGACATGCTGCGCTACGGCGGCCTGCTCAGCGAGCTGCTGCGACAGAAAAACGATGCCCCGCTTCCCATCTCCATTCAGGTCGCGCTGCTTTACGCGGTGACCCGCGGGATCCTTCCCCAGGAAGACACCAGCCCGGATACCATCCGTGCTTTTAAAAAGCAATTTCCCCCCTTCCTGACCGCCAACTACCCCGCGGTGATCCACGGCATCCGCAAAAAGGGTGAGCTGGACGAAGAGGCGGAGGAGGAACTGGTGCGGGCCATCCGTGAATGGCGCGCGCAGTACGAAGAAGAAAGCGCGGCCGGGGCATGAGTTCCATTGCTGAGATCCAGCGCCACATCGATGTTGTGCGCGATACGAGCAAAATTACCAAAGCCATGTTCCTGATCTCGTCCTCCAAGACGAAGAGGGCCATGCGCATGTACGAACAAAATCAGGACTATCTGCGCCGTGTGCGCTCCGGCATACGCTTTATCATTGAGAATACGGGCATGACGATCACCAACCCATACTACAGAAGGCACGGAAAGAACGCCGGCTTTCTGGTGATCGCCGGAGACAAGGGCCTGTGCGGCAGCTATAACAACGATGTGCTGAAACGGGCCAGAAGCGCCATGCTGAGCAAGCGTCTGACCACAAAGCGCGTGTTCGCGGTCGGCCACATGGCCGGCGAATACATCAACCGCATGAACATCAGCCTCGATCCGGATTTCCTGCACATCATCCAGGACCCTACGCTGGACAACGCGCGGGAGATTACGCTCAGGTTCAGCGAGCTCTTCCGCTCAAAAGAGCTGGACGAAGTCTATGTCGTGTATACGCGGATGGAGAAAATGGGTGTGATGCAGCCCTCCGTCCTTCGCCTGCTGCCAATTTTGCCGAAGGATTTTCAGGACGCCGATGTCCTGCATCCGCCGACCGGCGGTCTGGACTTTCACCCCTCGGCGTCCGAAGTGCTCGACAGCATGGTCCCGAATTATCTGATCGGCATGGTTTATTCAGCCCTGGTACAGTCCTATGCCTGTGAGCATCATGCCCGCATGACCTCGATGGATACGGCGACGCGCAACGCCACAGAGCTGCTGGCCGAGCTGAGACTGAAACACAACTACGCCAGGCAGGCTGTCATCACACAGGAAATCATTGAAATCATAGCGGGCAACCCGCAAACCCTATAGGAGTTGACGATGGCAAACGGAACTGTTCAAAGAATCATCGGCCCGGTACTGGACGTGGCCTTCCCGCCCGGTGAATACCCGCCGATCCATACCCTGCTCTATGTTCAGGACAAGGACAGGGAGGTAGCGATCGAGGTCAACCAGCACCTGGAAGGCGCCGTGCGCTGTATCGCTCTGGAAGCGACGGAAGGCCTATCAAGGGGATTGAGCGTGCGAAGCACCGGCGGCCCCATCTCGGTGCCCGTCGGGCCCAAGGTCCTGGGGCGGACGCTGGACGTTCTGGGCCGCCCCATCGACGGCAAGGGCGAGGTGATCAGCGAAAGACATCTGCCCATTCACCGCCCCGCCCCCAGCTTTGCCAGCCAGAAGCCCGTGACCGAAATCTTTGAAACGGGCATCAAGGTGATCGACCTGCTGGCCCCCTACGCCAAGGGCGGCAAGATCGGCCTGTTCGGGGGCGCCGGCGTGGGCAAGACAGTGCTGATCCTGGAGATGATCCACAACATCGCGACCGCGCACGGCGGATACTCTATCTTTACGGGTGTGGGTGAGCGCAGCCGCGAGGGCAACGACCTGCTCACCGAAATGAACCAGTCCGGCGTCATCGATAAGACCGCCCTGGTCTTCGGCCAGATGAACGAGCCGCCGGGGGCGCGCATGCGGGTCGCCATGACCGGCTTGACGATGGCGGAATATTTCCGCGACCATCAGAAGCAGGATGTGCTGCTGTTCATCGACAATATCTTCCGCTATATCCAGGCGGGCAGCGAGGTCTCGGCCCTGCTGGGGCGCATGCCCTCCGCCGTCGGCTATCAGCCGACCCTGGCCACGGAAGTGGGCGAGCTGCAGGAGCGCATCGCCTCCACCACGGACGGCTCCATCACATCGGTGCAGGCCATCTACGTGCCGGCGGACGACCTGACCGACCCGGCGCCCGCGGCCATCTTCTCTCACCTGGATGCGACGACGGTGCTCTCCCGCCAGGTGGCGGAGCTGGGCATCTATCCCGCGGTCAGCCCGCTTGATTCCTCCTCCCGCATACTCGATCCCGACGTCGTCGGGGAGGAGCATTATAAAGTAGCCCTGCGCGTACAGGAAGCCCTGCAGCGCTACAGGGAACTGCAGGACATCATCGCGATCCTGGGCATGGAGGAGCTGTCCGAGCAGGACAAGCAGACGGTCTACCGCGCCAGGCGCATCCAGCGCTTTCTCTCACAGCCCATGTTTGTGGCCGAGGTCTTTACCGGCACGCCCGGCCGCTATGTAAAGCTGAAGGATACGATCGCCTCCTTCAAGGCCATCGTGGACGGCGAGGCGGACGACCTGCCCGAGGCTGCCTTCTTTATGGCGGGCGATCTGGAGGATGTCCGCCGCCAGGCCAAAGAGATGAAAGAAGGCCGCAATGGCTAAGTTAAAGCCCATCCATCTGAGCATCCTCACACCGGAGCATGCCTTTTATGATGCCTATGTTGAGCGGATCGTCCTGCCCACGCCGGACGGCGAACTGGGCATTGAACCCGGCCACATACCGATGGTCATCTCCGTCGTCGAGGGCGAGATCCGCGTGAGCTACGAGAAAAAAGGCAAGCCTCAGACGGACATCGCCGCCTGTTCCGCGGGCTTTGCGACCGTCACCCGGCACCACGTGCTGCTGATGGTGCAAACAGCGGAATGGTCCTGGGAGATCGACGAAAAGCGTGCCGAACGCGACGCCAGAGCAGCCCGGGCCAGGATGCGCCAGCAGCGAAGCATGCAGGAATATTATCTGGCCAGGTCCATGATGGCCAGGGCCATGGCGAGGCTGAGGGTCAGCAACCGGAACAAGATCAACAACTGATATCTTTAAATATTGACTTTCTTGCATTCCCCTGCCAGCGGGCAAGCTGCGCACAGGGGCTTTTTTCTGCAATGCTCCTTGCCGTTGATCACGATCAGGGCGTGGAAGCGGTTATATATTTCAGTATCTTCGGGCAGATTCATTTCAAAAAACACCTTGACCTCATGATAGCTTTTGCCCGCGTCAATGGGATAGCGGGCGCACAGCCTGTGGGTGTAGGCATCGACAACAAAGGTCAAACGGTCAAAGGCATACAACAGGATGGCATCGGCCGTTTCGGGGCCGATGCCTTTGATCATAAGCAGCTCATCACGCAGCTTTAAAAGCGGCTCATGCCGAAGTGCCGCCGCGTCATAGCCATAGCGCTTGTACCAGGCGGTCAGCGCCTTGAGGCAGGCTGCCTTGCGCACCGCAAAGCCCGCCGGGCGGATGACCGCCTCCAGTTCATCAAGACTGATCTCTTCAACCAGCTTCGGCGAAAGCAAGCCCTTGAATCCCGCGATCGCCTTCTCGACATTTCCCCAGGCCGTGTTCTGGGTCAGCACCGCGCCCGTCATCACCTCATACGGTGACCGGGCGGGCCACCAGCGAGGATCGCCGTAGCGGGCATAAAGCTTATCATACACGGACAGCGGCGTATCATTCATCACGTCAGGCTTCCTTCGTGATGCCCCTGAAAAACTTCATGATCGGGTCGTAAAAGAAGATCAGCACCGTCGGGATCAGCAGCAGGATCAGGCGGCCCAATATGGTATTGGCAAACAGGATGACGGCGCCCAGCCACCGGTTGTTATAATCATGCACGGCATAGACCTGGCTGCGTTCAATGGTCTGGGAAGCCAGGCCGCGGTATCGCTCATCGATATAGTTGGTCACATCGGTTTCAAGCCGTCCGGTCAACTCAGCCGTCTCTTCATCCCTTTCATAGCCCGTCAAAGCCGCCACATTGACCACGCCGGCCAGGTCCTTGAACAGGAGGATCTGACCGACATCAAGCTTTGAAGTCAGGTCTACCTTCTGAAAGATGGCCAGGTCGTTGAGCATGATGTCAGGCTCCATGGTCGATGACTGGAACACGTAGGGGATCATGCCCTTGATCGAGGTTTCGCGCTCGGGCGAGGCATAGCCGAAGGCCAGCACAACGATGTTGATGCCCAGCATGCCGATGATGGCCGTCAGCATGATCACGGCGGTGATGATGCCGGCCGGGTTTCGCCCCATCGGACGCAGCCTGAGCTCGGTGCTGGCCTCTATTTCATGCTTCCCTTTTTTAGCGCCGGATGCATCATTTTTGAGCACGACGGTGCCGGGCGCCTTCCGGGTCAGCGTCGGCAGATGGCGAAGCAGCGAGGGGTGATAGACGCGCGCCAATTTTGTGCCGTAGACCAGGCAGATAACAATGCAGGCGATGATGATCAAGGCGGCTGCCAGCATGAACACCGTCTGCCCGGCGTCAAACATATTGGACAGGTCGCTCATCAGAACGCGGTCGGCCAGCACCGTGTAGTAGCCCGTCGCTGATTTGAAAATGAACAAGGCAAAGGCAAGCAGCCCGACGATGTAGCGGCCGTTGGCGGTGTCGCGCAAAAAGAGGGAGACCGTCAGGGAGACCGCCGCAAGGATCAGAATATCGATCAGGCCCATGAGGTACATGGGGATGAGGTAGTCGATCACCAGCGGAAACTTCAAAAAGGAGGAAAGGAAGATGGTGGACAGAAAACCGATCGAATAAATGGCGCCCTGAAAGATGAAACGCCCGGCCAGCTTTTGCGCGATCAGGCGGGTCGGCTGATAGCCAAGCTGCACCAGGGCATACCAGCGGTTCCTGATGATCTCGATGAATGTCATGTATTCATAATTGGTGATATAGAAGACCACGTTGAATATCAGCGAAACAAACAGATAGATATAGATGGTGGAAAAATAGCTCTGCATCAGCAGCTGCGGGGCAGCATCCGATACAACGCTCTGCTTGAGCGTTTGCAGGCTGAAGTAGATGGCAAAGGAAATCAGTCCCAAAAACAGGCCCATTGAAAACTGCCTGTTTCTGGAAAACTTCTGCTGCGTATAGGCGTTGCGAAACTCCTTGCGCATAAAGCTGGTATCATAGATCATAGCCGCTGATCACCTCCCGGTAGGCATTTTCCAGTGTTTTTTGGCTGGTTGTCAGGCTGTCAAAGCCGATGCCGATGCCTTCGATCAGCTCAAGAAAATCACTTTGCGTGATCTGCTCCGGACGATAATCAAAGACATGGACTTCCTCTTCGTGCACGGTCAGCGTCAGGTAAGGCGCGCTGCCGCGAAGACCTTCTGCCAGTTCCTCCGCGTTCCCGGATTTGATCACATAGACGCGTTTATCAAGCCCGGCCATCATGTCCTCCACAGAACCCGAATGGCTGATGGACCCGTCAAGCAAAAACGCCGCATGAGTTCCCGCCCTCTGCGCCATCTGCAGGTCCGTGGTGCCGATCAGAACGCCGCCGCCGCCCTTGGTGATGATATCCGTGATGGCACGGATGCCCCGGGACAGCCGTTCGTCAAAGCTCAGCTGCGTTACCGAGAAAATGATCAGCAAAGACCATGTGAAGCTGGCCGCAAGCAGGCTGACGACAGCCTTCTGCGCGCGCGAGAGATACTTGATGGGGGTGAGGGTCATATAATAAAGGCCCGTATCCAGCAGACGCCTGAGAATATTGGCCTGCCGTCCGGCCGCGTCGCCCGGCATATGGGCCGTAGCAAACATCAGATATTCCAGTACATTCATGTTGGGAAAGACGGCTTTTCCGTCAGCGATGAAAAACACATGGGGCAGCACCCGGCGTTTTTTGCGCATCATGCCCCGCTCGCCCAGGATGATCCGCCCTTTATAGTAGGGGCGGACGCTGCCGATGATTTCAAGCAGCAGATCGATCTCAAAAGCTTCTTCCCCGACGACGCACCAGCATTCGCCGCGCCGGATATCAAGGCTGATTCCGCGCAGTACTTTTTCAACCGAATCCCCCGGATACCAGTAGATCTCTTCGGAATCAACTTCCGATACCTGCGCGATAAACTCGACAGGGTTGGGGGCCTCTTCCATTCGTCTTTTGCTCTTTTTGATCATGCTGCCCCGCCTATCTTCCCGCCCAGGGGAGGGTAAAGTGCCAGACCACAATGCCGCGCACATCCTCAAGCGGCACCAGCCAGGGATCGGCAGAGTTGTCGGGATTGTCCCCTTGGGTCTGATAGAGGATGGCACCGTCTTCTCCCGGCACTTCTTCCGTGATGCGATGGGTGATTACCGCCGATTCACGGCTGTAGGTGATGATGTCGCCCATAGAAGGCGCCCAGCCGGGTTCGAGGCTTTTGACGATGATGGTGCTGCCGATGGGCAGGCTGGGGATCATGCTGCCGGTTTCCACCGAATACATCTGATAGCCAAACAGTTCGGGCACCCTGCCGCTGAGGCGCGCGAACCATACCTTGCCAAGCATGCCAAGCAGGGCAAGCAGCAGCAGGCCATAGGCGGCACGCCAGATGATCTTTCCGGCAGACAGCTTTTTCTTTTCTTTTTTTTCGGGAGCCTTGCCCCTGTTGTTCACAAACCCGAGGGTGGTATGAAGCAGCTTTTCAACCTCTTCACGGGAGGTATATATCCTACGATCATCCTGCACAGCGCGGCTCCTTCCGATAAATTGCCTTAGGATATATAAGCATAAAAAGAAGGCCTTCGTCAATAGCTTTACGAGTAATATTTCTGTGTTAATAGTTATATTGGGAGATATATGATTTATATGTTGACATTTTACAGGTAATTATGGTATCGTTTCTGTGTAGATTCACCTTCAAGGGTGTGCTCACGGCAAAGCAGCCGAAAGGCTGTGACGCAAAGCTACAGGGCCTAATCCGTCGGCCGGCGGAATGGCAGCCAGTTGCCAC
Source organism: uncultured Christensenella sp. (assembly GCA_964630465.1). Classification (GTDB taxonomy): domain Bacteria; phylum Bacillota; class Clostridia; order Christensenellales; family Aristaeellaceae; genus UBA1038. The sequence goes on along the minus strand of CAZVUU010000055.1, from coordinate 5,690 downwards.
ATCGCGGCGTTTATCGCCGTGCGGGTGGATCGCTTTTTTGTGTACCGGACGAGGGCTGTCCGGGCGCTTTAGCTCCGTATCCCGGACACAAAAAACGAGCCATCGGAATCCCCGGAAGCAAGCCCAAATAAAAAAGAAAGTGAAGTACCAAACCATGAAGAAAAAGCCCCTGTTGTTTGCCCTGCTGGCCCTGGCCATCGTCACCTCCCTGACTGCCGGTACTCTGGCTATCTACACAAGGACTCTGGACTTAAATGCTGGAATTGAAATCAAACGATTTGCTTTTAACGCCACAGGCGGGGTAGTAGGTGATACGAAAGCCATCAAATTAGCCCCCGGAGAGGAAATGAAATATCAGTTTTCGATTACAAACTTCAAAGACAAGGAGTCCCCGGCCGAAGTACCGCTAGACTACGACATTAGCATTGATTTTATTGATGCAACCAAAAAAATGCCCGGCTTAACCGCTACACTGGATAAAACGGATGGAACATCCGAAATTCACGTGGGGACAACAGATGATGGGCATATCGAAGATAAGGATCAGTCGCCTGCAAGCAAAGCAAAAACAATTGTTTATACTCTGACTGTTAAGTGGGGAGGAACAGACGACAAAGAGCATACTAAAGCTGGTACTGCTGTAAAAGAAACGAAAGGTTTAAATATTACTGTAACTGCAACACAAGCGACCGCCACCAAGTAATCTCAGCATACTTTGTCGAAAATTTGATAACCATTTTCAAAAATGACGCTTAAGGAGGTCATGGCCATGAAGAAAGCATTGATCATCACGATGCTGCTCTTGATGATCATGACCTCCCTGAACGCGGGCACCCTTGCCATCTATACCAGCACCGTCGACCTGAGGGCGCCGATTACGGCCAAGCGCTTCGCGCTGGGCATCAATCAGGGAAATGCCGACGAGTTTGATCTGCTGATCGCGCCGGGGGACGCGGTCAGATATTACTTCAATGTGACAAACACCGACGGCGAGGGCAGGCAAAGCGAAGTGGATATGGATCTTCTGATCGAAGCTGATTTTTCATCGGTGATCAGCGCTCTCCCCGGTATTGAGATCCGCCTGATGGGTTCAGGCGGGCAGATAGCCGCCGCGAATGCCGCGGGCCTGCTGAGCTACAACGAAAGCAAGGCCTTCTCTGCCACAGTCGCGGAGGAGCGGCTTTTTTCTCTTGAATTCATCTGGCCTGACAGTGAAGCGGCCCGAAAAACCGTCATGACACGCAGAAACAGCCTCCCGCTGTCGCTCTACATCAGGGGGACGCAGCATGTTTAGACCGAAGCGGCGCCCGAGGGGCCTGACTGTCCTGTTGGTGCTGGCGCTGATAGCGGCAGCCGGCTGGTCGGGCACGGCGCTGGCTGCCTACGTAAAGCAGAGCAGCCTGTTCGGCAGCGGCCGGGTAGGGCCCAAGTACTATGCGTTTGAGGTGGAATCTTCCGCCACCGGAGCAAAACTGGCACCGGGCGAAAGTGCCGATTATCCCTTTTCCGTGAAAAACTTTAACAGCGGCGGCACGGCACAGATCCCGCTGAAAGTTCTGATCAAAGTAGACTATCCCGCATCACTTGCGGGAACGGGGAAGGTGCGGGCCGATCTATACAGCGGCAGCACTTTTCTGAAAAATTCTGAGACCGGCACGCTGGAGTGTGCCGGGTTTGAGATGGCGGCCAACATCAAGGAAACTCACAGCTATACACTGACCCTGACCTGGCTGGACGCGGATATCTCCCTGCTGAGCGGCATAGAGGAAAGCACTTTGAAACCCGGAGCGGTCTCCATCAGCATATCCGGCTACCAGTAGCGCCGCGTTTATAATAGATTTGAATGTGACAGAGATGAAATCCGGATGAAGAAATATATTTTACCGCTGATCTTGTTTTTATTGATACTGGCCCTCATGAGCACGGGCTCCCTGGCCATCTATACACAGCAGAGGGAGCTGAGGGGCAGGCTGTATACCCGCGTTTTTTTATTTGATGCCAAAGAAAAGCCCACCTCCTATGAGCTGGGTTTGAGCGGGCTCGCGCTTGAACCCGGCGGAAGCGAGAAAGAGCTTTACCGCTTTGAACTGACCAATGCCAGCAGTTCCTTTGAGGTGAGTGATTATAACATTGAGGCTTCCATCAGCTCCACGGGCATGTCACAGGCTCTGACCGCAATGGACGGCCTGGTGTTTCGCCTGTACAACCTGACGGATGAGCAGAGCAGCCCCCTGGCGACGGTCACATCGGGCGAGCTCAGCCACGGCGGTCTGTTCTTCCCGGCGGGCACGAGCCGTACAGTACTGTTTAAGCTGACCGCCCAATGGCAGGACAATAAGGACAGCGTCGCCCAGACCGCCCTAGCATCATCGGGCATCAGCTATGCCGTCGGCCTGACGGTGAGTGCTACTGGAACAGAGTAGATTTTAATACATCAAGAGTTAAGGATCGCTTCCGATCTCTAACCATACCATCAAAAAGAAGGGAGGGCGGTCACAGTGAACAGAAGAATGCGGCTTATTTTGCTGATCGCCGCCTTTCTGCTGCTGTCGGGCAGCCGGGCCATAGGCGCCTATTATTCAAGCAAGTCGCTGTCCTTCTCACTTTCTGCCGACCTCAGCGGCATCCCCGGCCCTACGCCTGAGCCGACAGAGAAGCCAGGCAATGGACTCGTCTTTAAATCAAACGTGTCAGTTAAGAATGTTGTCTGGAATGCCGGCTATAAGGGTGAACTTACATCTGTATCCGTCAATGTTGACAACGTCAGCCACAAACTTGATTTTGATCTGACTTTTACCATGCCGGCGGGTTATTCACAGGAGTATATTCAAAACAACCCCATCTGGTTCTCAGGCTTCTGGCTGAGGCTTTCGGGCACAAATATGTACGAATCGGCAATTCACCTGGCCGGCAGCGGTTCCAGTGGCGAGGGCGTCAACGTGGCGCAGATTCAAGATGTCAATCTGCAGCCCGGTGAAAGCAGTGATAATATCATTGTCTATTTCTATTCCAATTGGAATGTCCCCGCGTACAAGGCAGAGGGAAATATAAATGTTGTCAAGCTGAAATCTTCCTATACCATGGTCGGAAGAAACGTTCCGCCAAACGGCCGGTATGTCACGGAAAAATACAGCGTCGATGCCACCATTACTCTGGTTTTGCCTCCTCAGACACCGGGCTTGATGATGATGCCGGGATCATCCATCCTGTCAGACCCCTTACCAACCTCGACCTCCTCGCCGATACCAGAGTCGACAGCGACAACGATACCGACGTCCGAACCGACGCTAACACAGACGCCGACACAGACGCCCGAACCGACGCCTACACAGACACCGACTCCGACGCTGACTCCAACGCCTACACAGACACCCGAACCGACGCTAACACCGACGCCTACACAGACACCGACTCCGACGCTAACACCGATGCCGACGCCTACACAGACGCTCGAACCGACGCTAACACCGACGCCTACACAGACACTGACGCCGACTCTGACGCCTATACAGACACCGACTCCGACCCCGACGCCCGAACCGACCGCTTCGCCTTCGCCGGCTCCCGAGCCGATGAAAGCCCCTGCAGCAGAGCAATCAGCGCCTCCGACACCCAATGTTACAGCAGCTCCGATGGCAGTACCCTCACCCACGACAGACCCTGCAGCGGCTCCCGTGACAGAGCTATCCATCTCGCCTGAACCGGCAGCGGCTCCCGCGGTGCAGCAGGCACCGCCTTCGTTGCCCGAAGCGGTGGAGGCACCGGTGGATCCGCCGTTCTTTGAGCCGGCGGCATTATCCGCTCCGCTTGCCTTGTCCGAGGGCCTGCCTGCAGGTGATTCTGCCGAAGAATCGGATCAATGATCAAATGTTTAAAGCGCTGACCGGGTCAGCGCTTTTTTATGTATAAGCCGGGTTATTTATCTGTTCCTGCCCCTCACCGCACCGTCGAAGGCCCCGTCATCAGCCTGGCCGGGATCAGGCGGATCTGGCGGCGCATGTTTTTTCCCGCCAGCATGTCGCTCAGCACGTCCAGCGCGCCGGCGGCGATGGCCGCTTCATCCTGCTTGATGTGCGTAAACTCATATTCGCCCAGGTAGCCGTATTTGGCGTCGAAGCAGCAGATGGCCAGGTCCTGCGGCACACGCTTGTTCAGGCTTTGGGCGGCCAGGCGGGCGATGTGAGCGATGCCGTATTCAGAGCCGATCACGGCGTCGACCTGCGGGTTTTCGGACAGCCAGCGGCGCACATACCGCTCTTCCTCCCGCCGCTGCTCGGCGATGTCGTTCTCAAAGGGGCCAAAGCGCGATATCCCGGGGACGACCACGGGTACTCTGGCCTCCAGCCCGGCGCGCAGCATGGCCTTTTCATAGCCGATGTAGCGGTCTTCCAGCGAGATGGCCTCCTTCATGTCCCCGGTGATGTAGGCGATGTTCTGATAGCCCTGGTCGATCAGGTGGGCGGTCAGCTCGTCTGCCGCCTTTTCGTTGTCGGAATAGATCCCCGGCGCCGGGATGCCGTGCAGGGGCCTGTCGATGACGGCCACCGGGAAGTGGTCCAGCACCAGGCGCAAAAGGTCGGTATTATAGTACTGGCCGTGGGCGGGCATGATCAATAGCCCGTCCAGCTTCAGCGACAGGAGGCGGTGCAGGGCTTTTCGTTCGTTGGCCTGGTCGCCGTAGGAGACCTCCACGCAGATCATCATATTTCTTTGAGCGGCCTGCCGCTCCAGCTCGTAAAACAGGCTCAGCGAATAGCTTTCGCCCAGATCCTCCATGATCAGCCCGATGCGCCGGTCCTGCTGAGGCTTCAGGGTAAAGGAAGAGCGGCTGTTGACGGCCTGAGCAGGCTTATCCGAAGGCGGAGGGCTGACAAAAGTACCCATCCCCCGCCTTCTGGTCGCCATGCCCTCCTTGGCCAGCATGTTCAGCGCGCGCTTGCTGGTAATGCGGCTGACGCCGTAGCTTTCCGCCAGTTCCTGCTCGGTGGGCAGCTTTTCGCCCACGCCGCGCCTGCCGCTTTGAATATCATCCGCCAGATCGCGGTATATTTTCTCATATAAGAAAGAAAGTTCATCCATTGCATTCACCCCCTGCCTCTCTTGGGAGGCCCGATAAAAGTATACCAAATATATCAATTGTATTCAAGCGCCCGCAGTGCGCGAGGCCTGTAACTCCATCTCTATTTCCATAATTTGTATAAAACGTCCGAATGAGCTATAAAAACAATAATTATACTTCATCCGTGTATTGACATATTAGGCTTATTATGGTATATATTATATATCAATGCGGTTCAGCCCTGCCGTGACCGGGCAGGCCTGCCGCAGATTAGAAAAACGGAGGGAAACACATGAAGAGGATGAATCTGAAAAAGCTGCTGTCCTTTGGCCTGGCTTTTGTCATGCTGATGAGCGTGGGCGCTGCCGCCATCGCGGAAGCGGCCGGCACCGTCAAGATCCTGACCAACGTGACCGGGGGCAAGGATGAAGAGGAAATGAAGCTCTTCGCCGAAGCCTATTCCGAGGGCATCGGCCTGGAAGTCATCATGGAAAAACCTGCCGCCAACTACGGCGAGGTCATGATGAACAAGCTGAACGCCGGCGAGCAGTACGACCTGATCTATATCAGCCTCCAGCAGCTGTATGACATGCAGGCTGACGAGATCCTGACCGACCTGACCGACATGGTC
>CAZVUU010000054.1:0-16450 GCA_964630465.1 uncultured Christensenella sp. | reverse complement strand
TTGAACCGCCGTGTACCGAACGGTATGCACGGTGGTGTGGGAGGTCCCCCGGCCAACAGGCCGGGGTCCTACCCGATTATTCCGGAAAGCGGATCGTTTATTCCTCGTCTTCTGTTATCTGACGGTTTTTAGCGGCGCGGCGGCGCGGCCTGCGCTGCACCTCGGGCGCCTGCGGCTGATCCTCACCAGGTTCGCGCTCCATCCGATAAGCACCCTCATCAAACAGATCATCCCTGTCAGGGTCTTCCTGCTCCTCGTCACTGGCGTCGGGCTTGTCAGGCTTGGCAGGGGCAGCATCTTCATGCAGGTATTTGTGGTGGGGCAATTCTTCCTCCGGTACCCGGTTTACAACGGCGGCAGCTGCTCCCTCCGAGGCTGCCTCAGCTTCAGAAGGCTGATCTGCCCTGTCGTCTCCCTGGTAGGTATTGGGGTCGGCGTAATCGCGCTTGTGCTGCAGCTCCAGATGGTCGTAGGCATTGTCGGATTGTCTGCGGGCATTGGCGCGCATGAAGGAGCTGATCAGGAACAGAGCCAGGCTGCCGGCCAGCAGCAGTCCGATGGCCCAGGTTACAATGAACAGGGCATCCTTCCCCTTTGCCAGCATGCTGTCGTCTCCGGCAGGGGGAATGGGGCTGTATGTGACGACGGGGGCGACGGTCGCCAGCGCCTCCTTGGTGGGGGCGGGGGTTGGCGGCTCAAAGTCGATGCTGATCTCGTTGGTGTCAAAGGATACGGTATTGTTGAGCGCGTCCTCGGTGCGCACGGTGAAGCGGAACTTGCCCGCCTGGCTGATGTTGAACTCGCGCGTCACCGTTGTGCTGGCGCCCGGGGCCAACTCATCGATATAGGCGATACGCAGCAGCTCACCGTGGTATACGGTCACGGGCTTGGCGGTGGTGTTTGAATCGTTGGTGATATGCACGCTCATGCGCACCAGTCCGGGCAGCTCGCTGACCGTTTCGCGGTCGGCGCTTGCCCGGGCGTTCAGGCGCATCATCTGTCCCTCGGCATAAGCGGATACCTTCAATTCGTTTGTGGTCTGCGTCTGGGTGACGCCCGTGTTATCAGTCAGTGAGATGTTAAAGCGGAAGGTGGTGGGGACGCTCATGATGATTTCTTTGGTCTCAACCAGCGTCTCACCGGCAGACAGCTTCAGCCCCGTAAATACATCACCCAGCCTGGCGTCCGTCACTTTGACGGAGGTGTAGTCGATGTTGCCCTCGTTTTTAAGCGTCAGGGTCAGCGTTACCTTGTCACCGACGGTCACGGTGGTCTCATCGGCGGTCAGCTCGGCTGTAAAGCCGGGCTTGGCCACAGGAATGGTGACCGTGTCCAGGGTCTGGCGCAGCTGCGTCTTGGCCCCTTCGCGGTAATAGGTGATCAGGGCGGAGCTTTCGACCCCGGCATTGCCCACCTTTTTTTCGAATACCAGCCTGGCGGATTCGCCGGGCTCAAGCGACTTGACAGTCTGCGCGCGCCCGGAGATCAGGGTGTTTTCCTTGATGATGATGTCGTTGAGCTTGACGGTGCCGCTGTTGATCAGATTATAGGTGACGGTCACGGTACCGCTTGGGCGAACGACTTCCGGCGTGATGGCGCGCGTGACGCTCAGCTCTACCTTTTCGCCCTGAAACACGACCGTGGCAGAGGCGGGGATGCTGACCTGGGCAATCGCGCCGGAGGCGTCAGTCGTGTTAAGGCGCAGGTTGAAGCTGAACTTGCCGGCGTCCAGGTGGGTCTGAGACACAGTCCATTGCCCCGTATAGGTGACACTCTCACCGGCCTTCAGCTGGCTGAGTACGCCGCCGTCAAAGGCCACGGAGACGATCTTGCCGTCCGCGTCGTAGAGGGTCATGGGTACGGTGATGTCTTCAGGCCCCTTGTTGGCGATGACGGCAGTGAGCGTCACGGCGCCGGGCGCTGTCAAAGTTGTCGGTTCAATGCTCAAGTCAAAGCTGATGCTGCCTGCATCGCTCAGAGCGCCGGCCCCGAGGCTGAGCGCGATCAGCAGGATCGCGGCGGCTATGGAAAATACTATCTTTCGCATATGGATATGGGCAGTAATCAAAGCCCGTCCCCTCCTTCCGGCGCTTGCTGCGCTTCGGACGATATTCCCGAGGTTGTACATCAGTATTTTATGGTAAATCCTAAGGAGTGTCAAGCAAAACACTTGCTTTTATTACGGTTTTGAATCAAATTTGTAACATTTCATCAAAAATGCGGAGATCTGAGCTTGAAAATCTGGCGGCTGTGGGGAAATATGCTATAATGTGCTCGTGCCGGATCATCCGGCGCAACGGAGGACAAGGATGGAAAAACCTGAAAACCGGCCCGCACAGACGGATCAATACGCATACGATCAGGAGCGGCGGCCGGTCAGGCGCAGCCTGTTTAAAAAGCGTACCCGCAAGCCCGGCTTCGCTCTGTCGGTGCTGGTCAATACCTTGCGGCTGATGCTGGTATTTATTCTGGTCGCGGGGCTGGCAGGCCTCGGCGCGCTGGTCGGTATCGGCAAGGCCTATGTAGAGACCTCGCCGACACTGGATATCCAAAAGATAGATGAGCAGGCGCAGACCAGCTTTTTCTATGACGCGCAGGGCAATCAGATCACCGATTATAAGGGGACGGAAAACCGCGTGATGGTTTCGATCGCGGCCATTCCCCACCGGCTTCGCAATGCCTTTGTCGCCGTGGAAGACTCCCGCTTTTACTCGCACCACGGCGTAGACATCAAGCGCATCGTCGGTGCTTTCGTGGCCAACTTTCTTTCCGGCTCTCAGCAGGGCGGCTCCACCATCACCCAGCAGCTGATCAAAAACACCGTGCTGACCAGCGAGATGAGCTACAAGCGCAAGATCCAGGAAGCCTACCTGGCCATGCAGCTGGAAAGCGAATACAGCAAGGATGAGATCCTGGAAGCCTATCTGAACACCATCTTCCTGGGGGAAAACTATTACGGCGTCAAGGTAGCCGCGGAAGGATATTTCGGCAAGGAGCTGCATGAGCTGAGCCTGCGCGAATGCGCCATGCTGGCCGGCATGACGACCAACCCGCACTATTACAACGCCCGGCGCAATTACTATCTGCGCAGTTCCCAGACGGTCGATTATGTGGCCATCACCAACAACCGGACCAACTATGTGCTGCGTATGATGTATGAAAATCAGCTCATCACGCACGGCGAATATATGCAGGCGCTGGAACCTTCCACCGCGAACGTGCTGCGGGATTCGCCCCAGACCCAGCAGCTGTATCCCTATGTGCACTACGTGGAATATGCCATCAAGGATATTGTTCAGGCGCTGCTTGAAGTCAACGGCTTGTCCGATACCGCGTCAAACCGCGCGGCCATGGAAAAAAAGCTGCGCACAGGCGGCTACAAGATCACCCTGGCGCTTGACACGCAGATTCAGTCGCAGGTGGAGCAGACGCTGTATACCTACGGGGATTACCCCGCCCTGCGCGACCCCGGCGACAAGATCCATCGCTCACGCAACTCAGACGGTACCTACGACGAGATCATCCAGCCGCAGGCGGCAGCCGCTGTGATCGACTACCGCACGGGCGAGCTGAAAGCCATCGTCGGCAGCCGTACAGCCCCCACCCGGCGGCTGACGCTCAACCGGGCCATTGACATGAACATGCCCGTGGGATCCGCCATCAAACCCATCGCGGTATTTGCCCCTGCCCTTGAGATGGGGGGCAGCCCCGCCTCCGTAGTTTACAACATGCCGCTGCCCATTGAGGGATGGACAGGCGCCGGCGGGAAGGACAGCTGGCCGCAGAACTACGGCGGCTCCAGCTACCGGGGCCCGCAGACCCTGCGCACCTCTCTGGTCAAATCGGACAATACGGCCACGGCCCAGGCTCTGATGAGCTACGTGGGGGTGGACAGGTCGGCCGATTTTCTGCTGAGGCTCGGCGTCAGCGAAAAGCACATCAACAAGACGCCCTTTGGCCTGTCCCTCGGCTCCTCTGGGCTGTCGGTGGTTGAAATGGCCACAGCCTTCGGTGTGTTGGGCAACGGAGGCGTCTATCAGAAGCCCATCAGCTTCCTGGGCATCGCGGACAGCAACGGCAATGTCATCTACGACGCTCACCAGCGCCAGACGCGCCGGCAGGTATTTCAGCCTTCGACCGCCTGGATGACTGTGGATATGATGAAGGAGGCCGTGGCCCGCGGGACAGGCACCTCCGCTAAGATATCCGGGCAGACGGTGGCCGGAAAAACGGGCACCAACTCCGAGCAGCGCGGCGTTTTCTTCAGCGGCATGACGGGCTGGTATTCAGCCGCCGTATGGATCGGCCACGACAACTACAAGCCCCTGTCTTCCAAGACCACGGGCGGCAACAGCGCCGCCAAGCTGTGGAAGAGCTTTATGGAATCGATCCACAAACAAAAAGGCCTGGGCGACAAGGATATCCTGTCGGGCAGCCCTTCGGATTACGGCCTCGTTCAGGTGACCACCTGCGTGGTCTCGGGCCAGCTGGCGACCGATGCCTGCCGCCATGACGCCATGGGCTATGGCGTGGTCACCGATTATTGGGCCCAGGGCTCCGTGCCCGCCGTATCCTGTCAGATGCACCAGGTCATGGTCATCTGCAGCGATTCCGGCATGCCGGCGGGCCCCTACTGCCCGGCCGATCGCCAGAGCCAGCGCGGCGTGGTCATGCTGCCTCAGGGGCACCCGCTGGCCCGCTTTCTGAATACGGAATATCAGGGCGTGCTCCATGACTATCTGGGGCGCTCCCTGACGGGGGGCGGACAGACCTGTACCCTGCACAATGAATACACATACTACCCCGATCAGCCTCAGGTGGATGACTATCCTCAGCCCGATCCGGGGTACGACAACACTCAGCCTTCCCTGGCTCAGGATGCTCAGACGCTGCTGGGGGCGGCCTCCGGCCAGCTAGCCGGCCTGCCGCCCGAACATCCCGCCTTCTATGAGCTGCAAAGCGCCATCAGCGATCTCAACGCCATCCTGGCGGCCGATCCCTATTCCTCCGGTCTGATCGATGCCATGATCCGGCTGACCAACGCCATGGCCTCCGCTCACTAAGTAAAGGCCGTAACTAAAAATCCGCCCCTTGTCCTGTATAAAGACAAGGGGTGGATGCTTTAACAGCTCAGCTGATGACCAGATCCGGCGGGGTATGGACGCGGGCGGCCAGCTCCTGATCCAGCAGGTAGAGGTTTTTGGGGTCCTCTCCCAGCAGCTTGACTTTGTCGATCAGGGTATGCGCGTTGGCTTCCTCCTCGCCCTGTTCCTTGACAAACCAGTCCAGAAACTCTTTGGTGCGATAGTCCTTTTCATTCAGGGCGGCCTCGTAGATGTCGTTGATAGAGGCCGTGATGTACTCTTCGTGCGCCAGGGCGGCTTCCAGAATCTCCAGAACGGTGACAGCTTCGGTCTCGGGCTTTTCGATTGCCTCCAGCTCTACTTTCTGGTTGTTATGGTGCAGATACTCATAAAACAGCATGGCGTGGTCACGCTCTTCCTGTGCCTGCACCATGTACCAGTTGGCAAAGCCCGTCAGGCCCCGGTCGTTGAGTATATTTTGAAACTCAAGGTACAAATAGGCCGAAAAGAATTCCTTATTGACCTGCTTGGACAGCATTTGGGAAATGTTTGCCTTCATGGTGATCTCCTTCGTTTGTTTCATCATTAAAGAGGGCTATGCCCTTACAGTTTCAATATACCCTGACCATACCCCGCAAAACCCGGTTTGTGAAGCATTGCTATCTTTTGCGCAAGGGGGTATACTAAAGGTGAACAAGCAGTGAAAGGACGTGAGCGCATGGACAGTGACCCCGGGTATTGCAAACGTTGGTTTACCACAGGGTATATCATAAACAGAGCTTTGCGCCGGTCCGGTATCGGGTATACAGCCTCCGGCTTCAGGCATGCCGGCTAGTATACAGGCCTGATTTGCGCCGCTCTCGGGCGGTTTTTTTGTTGCCGGATATACCAAATCTCAAGATAGAAAGGAGTGTTTCCGGTGCAGTATGTATGGAAAAAGAGGAAGCAGCAGCCGGCCCTGAACGCCTCCATTGAGGTCGAAAAGAAGCTGCGCGCGATGTCTGCGCTCAGCCGCGGGGAGCTTTTGGCGCGGCTTGATACAAAGGAGGCCGGCCTGGCCGGTGACTTTGCAGAGCAAAGGCTGGAGGAGCAGGGCAAGAACCTGATCACGGCAGGCACGAACAATACCCTGGCCCGCCGCCTGAGGGAGGCGGTCGTCAACCCCTTCAATATTATTTTGCTGGTGATCGCCGTGATCACCTATTTTACGGATGTTGTGGCCTCCGAGCAGCCCGACTACTTGACAGTCAGCATCATCATGGCGCTGGTGCTGCTGTCCAGCGGCATCTCTTTCTTTCAGGGTGAGCGCTCCAACGCCGCGGCGGTCCAGCTGTCAAAGACCATCTCCAATAAGGCGGATGTATGGCGCGACGGGCAGCTGATCGAGATCTCCATGGAGGAGCTGGTGCCCGGCGACGTGGTGCGCTTGTCGGCAGGGGATATGCTGCCGGCTGATGTGCGCTTCCTTCGCACGAAGGACACCTTTGTGGCGCAGGCAGCGCTGACCGGCGAATCAAACCCGGTCGAAAAGTTTGCCGACGCGGTCATGACGGGCGGGGAGGGGCTGACGGACATCCCCAACATTGCCTTCATGGGTTCGGACATTATCAGCGGAAGCGCCATGGCCGTGGTGCTGCTGACGGGCAACGACACCTACTTGGGCTCGATGGCGAAGTCGCTGTCCGGCGACCGCGCCAAGACCAGCTTTGAAAACGGCGTCAGCTCCGTCAGCCGGCTGCTGGTGCGGATGATGCTGCTGATGGTGCCGCTGGTGTTTGCCGTCAACGGGATCATCAAGCGTGACTGGGCGGAGGCTTTTCTGTTCGCGGTGAGTGTCGCGGTCGGCCTGACCCCCGAGATGCTCCCGATGATCATGACATCGACCCTGGCCAAGGGCGCGGTCAGCATGTCCAGGCACAAGGTGATCGTTCGCACCCTGGGAGCGATCCAGACCTTTGGGGAGATGGATGTACTGTGCACAGACAAGACCGGTACCCTGACCGAGGACAAGATCATCCTGGAGAAATACATGAACCCGCTGGGGGAAGATGACAGCCGCGTCTTGCGCCATGCCTATATGAACAGCTTTTTCCAGACGGGCCTTAAAAACCTGATCGACCTGGCCATCATCAACCGGGCACAGAAGAACGGGCTGGAGGAACTGCTCGGGCAGTATCACCGGGTGGATGAAATTCCCTTTGACTTTTCCAGGCGCCGCATGAGCGTTGTGGTGCAGGACGCCACGGGCAAGCGGCAGCTGATCACCAAAGGCGCCGTGGAGGAAATGCTGTCGATCTGCTCCTTCATAGAGCTGGAGGGCAGGATCCTGCCGATGGACACCGACAACCACGAAAAAGCCATGGAGACCTACCGCAAACACAACACCGAAGGCCTTCGCATCATCGCGGTCGCGCAGAAAAACGAGGTGCCTGATGAGCATACCTTCGGTGTAGCGGATGAGGACGCGATGGTGTTGATCGGCTTTGTCGGCTTTCTGGACCCGCCCAAGGAAAGCTCCAAGGCGGCCATCACCGCCCTGCGTGAACATGGTGTGCGCACGGTGGTGCTCACGGGCGACAGCGAAGGCGTGGCGGTCAAAGTCTGCGACAAGGTCGGCATCGCCACGGGTATTCTCTACTCCGGGCGGGATGTTGAAAACATGGACGACGCCCGGCTGCTTGAAGCTGTCAAGGTCTGCGACCTGTTTGCCAAGCTGTCGCCCTCTCAGAAGGAGCGGGTGATACGCGCCTTCCAGGCAGCGGGACATACCGTCGGCTATATGGGCGACGGCGTCAACGACGCGCAGGCTCTGCGCCAGGCCGACGTGGGCATCTCGGTGGATAACGCCGTGGACATCGCCAAGGAATCGGCCGACGTCATCCTGCTTGAAAAAGATCTGATGGTGCTGGAAGAAGGGGTCATCGAAGGCCGTCAGATCTTCGGCAACATCATCAAATACATCAAGATGGCGGCCAGCGGCAACTTCGGCAACATGGTTTCCGTGCTCGCGGCTAGCGTTTTCCTGCCCTTTTTACCGCTGCTGCCCGTGCAGATCCTTACGCAGAATCTGCTATGCGACATCTCGCAGATGGGCATTCCCTTTGACCATGTGGATGAGGATTATATCAAGAAGCCCAGGCGGTGGGAGACAGCTTCCATCAAGCGCTTCATGATGTATATGGGCCCGCTGAGCTCGGTGTTCGACCTGGCCTGCTTTGCGGTGCTGTGGTGGGCGCTTGGGGCCGATTCGCCCGCGAAAGCGGCGCTGTTCCAGGCAGGCTGGTTCGTTTTCGGCACGGTGTCGCAGGTATTGGTCATCCACATCATCAGGACGGGGAAGGTACCCTTCATCCAGAGCAAGGCTTCGCGCGAGCTTCTGCTGTCAACGCTCCTGATCGTAGCAGTCGCTGTTGTTATTGGCTTTACCGGTCTGGCCGCCAGCATTGAGATGGCGAAGCTGCCGCTGCAGTTCGCTCCCTGGCTGGTGCTGCTGCTGTTGGCTTACTTCGTGGCGTCCCAGGTCGTCAAAGGAGTCTACATCAAAAAGTACAAGGAATGGTTCTGAACCATTCGAGGAGGCAGCGGGTCCGCGAGGTATTTATCTTGCCGTTTATGAACTGATATGGTAAGATTTATACATGAATAAAGAACGCGCGGATAAAACAAACAGCCTGTATGAGGCAGTGAACCAAGTAGTTCAATCAAGGCTCGAAAAGGGGCTGTTTCCTTCCGCGGTCGTGCGGGTATTTGACAGCGCGGGGACAATCATGGAGGCAGCCTTTGGCGCTGCCCGCGTAAACAGCGTGTATGACCTGGCCTCGCTGACAAAGATTGCGACGGCAACTCAAATTCTGCTCCTGATCTCATCCGGAAGGCTAAGCCTTCAGGATGAGATTTTGTCTGTTCTTCCGAGCCTTGAAAAGCATGATACGCTCCGGACCAGGCTGGGCCGGGTCGACATCTATTCACTGCTGACCCATACCTCCGGCATAGTGGATTGGTATCCCTTTTACGCGCACCGGGACCTGCCCTTTGAGAAGGTGCTGGCGATCGCACTTGAGCGCTACGGCCCGGTCGAGGGCATGGTATACAGCGATCTGAACTTCATGCTGCTGGGAAAGGTGCTGGAAAAGCTGCAGGGCAAGCCTTTGGATGCCTGCCTGCAAGAAGACCTGGCGGTGCCTCTGGGCCTGGGCCGCATGAGCTACCGGCCCGACCCTTCCTGGGATATCATCTCCTCATCTTACGGCAACCCCATTGAAGAGGACATGTGCAGGGAGCGTGGCGTCAGCTTTGACGGCTGGCGGCCGCATGAGCCGCTGATTGGCGGCAGCAACGACGGCAACGCATTCTATTATTTCGGCGGCGCGGCGGGCAGCGCCGGCATTTTCGCGGATGCGCAGAGCACTGAGCGCCTGTGCCGCTTTTACATGACCAGCGACGATCCCCTCATCATCCGGGCGCAGCAGGCGCTTGAGTCAAACCGCGGCCTGGGCCTGCAGACAGGGGAGATGTACCCGCAGGGCTGCGGCCACACCGGGTTTACGGGCACCAGCCTCTACTTCTCAAGAACACTCGATATCGGCGTGATTGCTTTAACCAACCGCCTGTACATGAAAGACCCCCTGCCCGAGGGCATGCAGGCATTCAGAAAGGATCTGCATGAGGCGGTTGTACATACCTTTGTGGGAGAATGACAGACTCCTCTCATGAGCAAACAAGCAAGAGTGTCTGAGATAATGATGAAGTCAGGCACACGCATAAATACCAGGCGGCAGATAATACTCATCCCATTGAATATAAACATGGCTGATATAACCATCCATACAAGCACCGGAAATTGGTGTGTATGCGGTGGTCATCTATTCATCGGGATAGTCAAAGAAAACCATGAGGTCGCCTGCCATCATGTATAAGGAGAACGAAATGAGCTATGCTATTGGTCTGATGAGCGGCACGTCGCTGGACGGCTGCGATGCCGCCCTGATTGCAGTCCGTGAGGACAAGGTTGAGCCGCTGGGCTTTGTCAGCCTTCCGATGGAGGATGCGATGCGACAGAAGGTGCTCGACTGCTGCTCGGTTGAAAAGTCCTCGGTTGATCTGGTATGCAGCCTGAATGCGGAGATGGGCTATTGGTTCGCCCGGGTAGCCAAGGCAGTGTGCGAGGAAGCAGGTATCGATATCCGCCGGGTGGACGTGATCGGCTCTCACGGGCAGACCGTCTATCATATTCCCGAGAATGAGGGAGCATTCTTGGCCTCCACCCTGCAGATCGGCGAGCCTGCTGTTATCGCCTATGAGACGGGCGTGCGGGTCGTCTCCGGCTTTCGTGCCATGGACATGGCGGCGGGCGGGCGCGGCGCGCCGCTGGTGCCCTACGCGGAGTATCTGTTGTACCGCGGCGACAAGCCGCGCGCGCTGCAAAACCTGGGCGGCATCGGCAATGTGACGGCCCTGCCCGCGAACTGCACGATGGACGAGGTCTTCGCTTTTGACACCGGCCCCGCCAACATGATCATCAACGCGCTGGCTAAGCACTTCTATGGCCTGGATTATGACGAAGGCGGCAGGCTGGCGGCGCAGGGAAGGGTCAACGAGACCATATTGAAGGATTGGATGGCCCTTCCCTTTGTTTCGGCAAAGCCGCCCAAGGCCACGGGGCGGGAGCTCTACGGCGCGCAGTTCACGGAGGCGGCGCTGCGCAAATACCCCGATGTCAGCCCGCAGGACTGGCTGGCGACGGCCACCCGCTACACGGCTGAAACCATCGCCTATAATTACAGGGCTTTTGTGTTCCCCAGGTGCCCTGCAAAGGAGGTCATCCTCTCCGGCGGGGGCGCGTATAACCTGACGCTCAAGCGGGACATCGCGGCCCTTCTGCCCGAGTGCGAGGTGATCACCCAGGAGGACCTGGGCTGGAGCTCGGACTCTAAAGAGGCCGTGGCCTTTGCCCTGATGGCCCATGAAACGGTGAACGGCAGGCCGTCCAATGTGCCCGGGGCGACCGGAGCATCCCGGCCAGTTATCCTGGGCAATATCACACAGGTGCCCTATTAAGCTTAAAGGAAGAATGCATGGAGATATTTGTTTGCATCAAGCAGGTGCCGTCCACCAACAAGGTCCAGGTGGATGAGAAGACGGGTGTTTTAAAGCGCGACGGGGTCGACAGCAAGATGAACCCTTACGACCTGTTCGCGCTGGAGATGGGCCTGCGCCTGAAGGAGCGCCACGGCGGGCGCGTGACGGTGGGCACGATGGGCCCGCCGCAGGCGGAAGCAGTTATCCGCGAGGCCTTCATGATGGGGGCCGACAGCGGCTATCTGTTTTCCGACAGGCGCCTGGGCGGGGCCGATGTGCTGGCCACCAGCTATACCCTGGCCCAGGCCATCCGCTCGATCGGCGACTTTGACCTGATTCTCTGCGGCAAGCAGACCACCGACGGCGATACGGCCCAGGTCGGCCCGGCCATCGCTGAGCATATGGATATTCCGCACGCGGCCTGGGTCTCCGGTATTGAGGTAGCGGATGGCGGCGTGCAGGTGCGCCAGCAGCTGCAGGACCTTATCGCGACGGTATGGATGGGCTTTCCCTGTCTGGTAACGGTGGAACAGGACATCTGCACCCCGCGCCTGCCCTCCCTCAAGCGCGGGAAGACAGTGAAGGACTGGCCCGTCCCCGTGATCGGCCTGGACGACTTCATTGACACCGTGCCCGAGCACTACGGCCTGTCCGGCAGCCCCACGCAGGTGGAGCGCATCTTCCCGCCCAAGCGGGATGTGCGGCACGAGATCTGGGAAGGGCACGACAGCGCTGCCAGGCTGGTAGCGTATCTGAAGCGCCACAAGTATGTTGGCTGAGGGGGAAGACAGACATGGCGCAGATAGCGGTAATTGAAAGAAAATGTGACGGCTGCGGGCAGTGCCTGGCGGCCTGCCCTTTTTCGGCGATCGATATGATACAGGGCAAGGCTCAGATGAACGCGGCCTGCAAGGTCTGCGGCCTGTGCCTGAAGGCCTGCCCTCAGGGGGCCATCATCCGGCTGGAAACCAAGGTCGACAGCGTGGATAAGACCAAGTGGTCGGATATCCTGGTGTACGCGGAGCTGACGGAAGGCGCGCTTCACCCCGTCTGCCTGGAGCTGATCGGCGAGGCCAGACGCCTGACGGCGGGCGGCGATCAGAAGGTCAAGGCCATCGTCCTGGGGGAGAGTGCCGAGGCCGCGGTGCAGGAATTGCGCCACTGGGGCGTGGATGAGGTGCATGTCTACGAAGGGGAGGAGCTCAGCTTCTTCCGTGCGGACGCCTTCGCCGCCTGTGTGGAGGACTGCATCAAAAAAACAAGGCCCTCCGTGGTGCTGGTCGGCGCGACGGCGCTGGGCAGGTCGCTTGCTCCGCGGCTGTCGACACGCTTTCGAACCGGGCTGACGGCCGACTGCACGCAGCTTGAGCTCAAGGAGAACACCGACCTGGTACAGATACGCCCGGCCTTCGGCGGCAACATCATGGCCCAGATCGTCACGCCCAATACCCGCCCGCAGTTTGCCACCGTGCGCTACAAGGTGATGCAGGCGCCCGAGCGCATGGAGGAGGGGCAGGGCGAGGTGATCAGGCAGCGATTGCCCCGGGCAGCCCGCGATTCGCGCGTCAGGCTGGTCTCCACCGAGCCCGTGCCCAAGGCCGCCAACATATCGGATGCGCAGGTCCTGGTGGTCGCCGGGCGCGGCGTGCAAAAGAAGGAGGACCTGGAGCTGATCAGGGAGTTGGCGGAGCTGTTGAAGGGCGAATACGCCGTCACGCGCCCCTTGGCCGAGAAAGGCTGGGAAAGCAATACCAGGCAGATCGGCCTGTCCGGGCGGACCGTCCGGCCTAAGCTAATCATCACCTTCGGTGTCAGCGGGGCCATCCAGTTCACCGCCGGCATGGACCAGGCGGAGCACATCATCGCCGTCAACAGCGATAAAAACGCACCGATCTTCAAGTTGGCCCATGTCGGCATCATCGCCGATCTGTACGAGGTGCTGCCGCAGATGATCGGCCTGCTCAAGGAGAAAGAAGCATGACAGCATTTAAAGAAATCACACAAAAGGATATCGAGGCTTTTGAAGCCATCATGCCCGGCCGTGTGCTGACGGGCCAGGCGATGGCTGAAGATTATGACCACGACGAGATGACGGAGTACGGTCATTTCCGCCCGGAGGCTGTGCTTTTAGCGGAAAGCACTGAGGAGGTATCCGCCGTGATGCGCTACTGCCATGAGCATGACATCCCGCTTACCCCGCGCGGCGCGGGGACGGGCCTGTGCGGCGGCTGCGTGGCCAAGTGGGGCGGCGTCATACTGTCCACCGAGCGGATGAAGCGGGTGACCGAGATCGACACCCGCAACATGACCATCAACCTGGAGCCGGGCATCCTGCTGATGGACATGCCCAAGATTCTTGAGAGTACGGGCCTGTTTTACCCGCCTGATCCCGGTGAGAAGAGCGCCACCATCGGCGGCAATGTGATGACCAATGCCGGCGGCATGCGGGCGGTGCGCTACGGCGTCACGCGTGACTATGTGCTGGGCATGGAGCTTGTGCTGCCCGACGGCGAGGTCATCAATCTCGGCGGCAAGATCGTCAAAAACGCCAGCGGCTACAGCCTGATCGACCTGATGATCGGCTCGGAGGGTACGCTGGGCATACTGACCGGGGTGACACTGAAGCTGATCCCCGAGCCCAAGGCAAACCTGAGCCTCCTGGTGCCTTTTGCGGATCTGGACCAGTGCATCGAGGCAGTGCCGCAGGTACTCAACTGCGGGGAGCCGACGGCGATCGAGTTCATGGAGCGCGAGGTGATCAAGGCCTCGGAGGATTACCTGGGCCGCCATTTTCCTGACAACAGCGCCGATGCCTACCTGCTGATCCGCCTGGACGGCCCTTCGCGCAAGGCCCTGGAGCCCGCCGTTGAGGAGATGACCGACCTGCTGCTCTCCCTGGGCGCGGTGGACGTGCTGCTGGCGGATACGGATGAAAGAAAAAGCACCATCTGGGATGCCAGAGGCGCTTTCCTGGAGGCCATCAACTCAAGCACCCCCTCCATGGATGAGTGCGATGTGGTGGTGCCGCGCGATAAGATCGCCGAGTTTGTCAAGAGCAGCGTGCGCATCGGCGAGAAACTCCGGCTGCGCATGCGCAGCTTCGGCCACGCGGGCGACGGCAACATGCATATCTATGCCTGCAAGGATGATCTGAGCGACGAGGAGTGGGAGCCGAAGCGCGCGGCGGCCATGGATGCCCTGTACGCCGAGGCGCAGCGTCTGGGCGGCGAGGTGTCGGGTGAGCATGGCATCGGCCACGCGAAGGTGGAATACCTGGAAAGCCTGATCGGCAGCCGCCAGATGGACCTGATGCGCGGCATCAAGGCCGTGTTTGACCCCAAGGGCCTGCTGAACCCCGGCAAAGTGGTGGGCGGCATCGCCTGAGGCTGCCTGCCCTTTACCCGGCTGTCCCGGACCCGGCGGGGTCTGATTCGCCCGTCCGGGATTCTTCTTTCTTATAAAACTCAATGAGGTCGTCCGGCAGCAGGGGTCTGCTGTAATAATAACCCTGCACATAGTCGCAGCCCATCTGCCTGAGCACATCCAGCTGCTCCTTGTGCTCCACCCCTTCGGCGACCACCTGCCGTCCCGTCTGATGGGCGGCGCTGATGGTGTGTTCGATGATCAGCCTGTAGGAGTCGTCAACAGCGATATGGTCGATAAAAGTCTTGTCGATCTTGATGTAATCCGCCGGCACCTGCACCATGTTGATCAGTGAGTTATAGCCCACGCCATAGTCATCCAGGGCGATCCTGAGCCCCTTGTCGCGAAGCCGGTTGAAGCGGGATATGACCAGGTCCCTGTTGTCAAGGATGGCCCGCTCGGTCAGCTCCAGCTCAAACATCGACAGATCAACATCTTCCGTGCTGACAACGCGCCTGTAGTAGCTGACGATGTCCGCGTTGGACAGGTCCTTGGGGGAAACATTGATCGCTATTTTGATGGACATCCCGGCTTCCTGCCAGGCGCGGCTCTGGTTGATGGTGCTTCGGGCAACCCATTTGGTGATCTCGCCGATGAAGCCGATCTCCTCCGCCAGCTTGATGAAATAGGCGGGGGAAACGGGGCCCAGCTTGCTGTTGTTCCAGCGGATCAGGGCTTCTACCCTCCTTTGCCCGTCGCCTTTCAGGCTGAGCTTGGGCTGATAGACCAGGTAAAACTCCTTGTTTTTAACGGCATTGAGCAGCATGGGGATCATAGTGGCCTGGGCCTTGCTCTGCCTGTCCATGTCATCGTTGTATACGCACAGCGCGTCATCATCGGTGGTCTGCTCCAGAGCGATGCCCATTTTTTTGATCAGCTCGTCCGGGTCGACCGCGTTGAGCGGAAAGCTGACGATGCCGCCGCTGATCAGCAGGACGACGTGCACCCCGTCCACCGCGTAGGGCTCCAGTGTTTTTTCCAGATACTGCTTGCTGACCTCATAGGCGGCATCCACCCGTGTATCGGGCAGCAGCACGGCAAACTCATTGGCATAAATCGAATAGACCATGCCGCCGGATATCTTTTCCAGATCGCTCAGGGCCATCTTCATGGCGCTGAGGCCGATGTCATAGCTGATATTCTGCACGATGCTGTTGATGTTTTTAGCCTTGAAAGAGACCAGTGAAAAGTTCTGCTTCTTGTCGATGAGGTCCACCAGATCGGCCCGCAGCTTGTTCATGTTGGGCAGCCCGGTCATAAAGTTGACGTAAGAGCGCTCGACCTCCGTCTTTCTGTAGTGGTTGACGCGCTGAAACAGCAGGGAACAGATGACGCCGATGATAATGAAAAAGGCCATCCGGAACAGCCAGTTATAGGGCATCTGCGTCAGGCTCAGCTCGACATTCCTGGCCATCCAGGGCCCCAGCGCGATGCCGCCGAGCGCCGAAAAGATGATCGTGGCATTTGTGCTGAAGTAGTAGGCGGCAAGGATGATGGGGATATACATCATATGGGGGAATGCCGAATCGGTGCCGCCCATCATATGGACAAAGACGGCTATTTCAGCGATCAAAAACAGTATGACCAATACCAGGATCACATCGCGCATAGTCGTGCGCATCTCACGCTTCGGCTTACCCGTCTGCATGCGGCTACCCCCCAGTGTCACCAGTCGATGTATAAGAAGACGAACAGACCTCTCCCCTATAGAAGGTATCCACTCAGACGGGCTTCAAGCACCTTTTTTGAAAAGTACTTGAATGAATATGCGTATATATGCATATACATAAAACAAACTGAAATCACCCCGACCCCTTGTCTAATAAGGAAAGCAATGCTATAATATCCGAGCGCCAATCAAGGCG
>CAZVUU010000053.1:0-16595 GCA_964630465.1 uncultured Christensenella sp. | reverse complement strand
GGATCAGACAGATCGCCTCGCCTATGACGGCCCGCAGCTTGCGGTCGATCAACTGGCGTTGACGCTTGTGGTTCTGGATTTGCCGATGCGCTTCCTATGCAGGGAAGATTGCGAGGGCTTGCTCAGTATCACGAAAACAAACCGGGAAGCGGATGCAGATCAGGAGAATTTGACAAGGCAGCATCCTTTTTCGGCACTGCAGCAATTGCTGAATAAGGATCAGGAGGTGTAATCATGGCTTTACCAAAGGGAAAAGTATCGCGTGCCCGCGGGCGCAAGCGTCGTACGCACTGGAAACTTGAGCTTCCCACCATCTCTGCCTGCCCCCAGTGCAAGCAGATGAAGCTTTCGCATCGCGTATGCAAGAATTGCGGCTATTATAACGGCGTTGAAGTCATTAAGATGGAAGAGGCCAAGGCCTGATCCCATCTTCACGCACAATCGAAACCCGATGACGAAGAGGAGTAGACGCGGACACCCTGTCAGAGAGGTCTCCCTTGGCTGAAAGGAGGCCGGGATCGTTTGCGCCGAAGGTCGCTTCGGAGGGTGCGGCGAAGGCCGCGGGGTTCGCCCCTTAACGCGTTCTTGAGGCAGCCTTCGGCTGTAAAGCAAGGTGGTACCACGGCTCGCCCCGTCCTTCGAATGAAGATGACGGGGCGATTTTTATCAGAAAGCAGGAGGAATCCAATGGAAAACAGAGCGAAGGATATGGAAAAGAAATATGCTCCGCAGGATATCGAGCAAGATATTTACCTGCGATGGGAGGGGTCCGGAGCCTTTGCCGCCAAGCCCGTCCCGGGAAAGAAACCATTTACCATCATGATGCCTCCGCCGAATATTACCGGTCAGCTTCACATGGGGCACGCCATGGACGGCGTTCTCCAGGACGCGCTTGCCCGTTACCACCGCATGAAGGGTGACTCCACCTTGTGGCTGCCCGGAACGGATCATGCCTCCATCGCCACCGAAGTAAAGGTGGTGGAGAAGCTGGCCGAAGAGGGGATCAAAAAAGAAGACATCGGACGTGAGGAGTTCTTAAAGCATGCCTGGGCCTGGAAAGAGGAGTACGGCGGCCGAATTACCGATCAGCTGCGCCGCCTTGGGGCCAGCTGCGATTGGTCACGGGAGCGCTTCACAATGGATGATCAATATTACGCGGCTGTCCGTGAAGTGTTTGTGCGCATGTATGAAAAAGGTCTGATCTACCGGGGGGATCGTATCATCAACTGGTGCCCGGTCTGCCGCACCGCCCTGTCGGATGCTGAGGTGGAGTATGAGGAGCAGGACTCCTTCCTGTGGCATATCCGCTACCCCGCAGCCGACGGCGGCCCGGGTGTGGTGGTGGCCACGACCCGTCCGGAGACCATGCTGGGCGATACCGGTGTTGCGGTTCATCCGGAGGACAAGCGGTATGCCCACCTGGTGGGCGAGACGGTGATCCTGCCGCTTGCCGGGCGCGAGATCCCGGTGGTGGCAGACAGCTACGTGGACATGAGCTTTGGCACCGGCGCCGTCAAGATGACGCCCGCACACGATCCCAATGACTTTGAGGTCGCCAGACGCACAGGCTTGGCTGTACTGTGTGTGACCAACCTGGACGGCACCATGAATGAGAACGCGGGCGCGCGCTATCAAGGACTGACGGAGAGTGAATGCCGCAAACTCGTGGTACAGGATCTAACCGATCAGGGTTATCTTGAAAAGACGGAGCCGTATACTCACAATGTCGGCACCTGCTACCGATGCCACAGCACGGTAGATCCCTTGGTGAGCCTCCAGTGGTTTGTGAATATGGAGCCGCTTGCCAAGCCCGCAATCGAAGCTGTGCGGGATGGAAAGACGAAATTTATCCCCGAACGATTCTCAAAGATATACTACAACTGGATGGAGAATATACGCGACTGGTGCATCAGCAGGCAGCTTTGGTGGGGGCATCGCATACCCGCTTGGTATTGTGACAGCTGCGGTGAAGTGATCGTCAGCCGAAAGACGCCTGATGTCTGCCCCTCATGTAAAAGCGAGAAGCTGCGACAGGATGAGGATGTGCTGGATACCTGGTTTTCTTCCGCGCTGTGGCCTTTTGCGACACTGGGCTGGCCTGAGACAACAGAGGATCTTGAATACTTTTATCCGACCAGCACCCTGGTGACAGGCTATGACATCATCTTCTTCTGGGTGGCGCGCATGATCTTCAGCGGTCTGGAGCATATGGGAGAGGTTCCATTTGATACGGTTCTGATCCATGGGCTGGTGCGCGATGCGCAGGGCCGCAAGATGTCAAAGTCACTGGGCAATGGCATTGACCCCCTGGAAGTCATTGATACTTATGGCGCTGACGCGCTGCGGTTTTCACTTTGCCAGGGGATCAGTCCGGGCGCTGACACGCGTTTTTCAACCGAGCGCGCAGAGGCTTCGCGCAATTTTGCCAATAAGGTCTGGAATGCTGCCCGTTTCGTTCTGATGAATCTGGAAGGGCGGGAAAGCACGGAGGGCAAGGACTTTGGCCTGGCCGACAAGTGGATTCTGACCCGGGCTCAGGAAGCAGCCAGGGAAATAGGAGAGCATTTTGAGCATTGCGAACATGGCCTGGCTGCCGGAAAGGTCTATGATTTTGCCTGGGGAGAATTTTGTGACTGGTACATAGAACTTGCAAAGGCTGACCTGTTCGGAGAAGATACAGAGCGTAAAAACACGGTACGTGCCGTACTGCAGTATGTACTGGAAATCCTGCTCAAGCTGCTGCATCCTTTCATGCCTTTCCTGACGGAAGAAGTTTACCGTTTTCTGCCCGGGCATGAAAGCGACAGCTGCATGCTGTCAAGCTGGCCTGAGCATACTGAAGCTCTGTACTTTCCCGAGGAAGACAGGCTGATGCGGGGCGTGATGGACATCATCCGCTCGGTACGGAACCTGCGAGCCGAGCTGAAGGTTCAGCCCGGACATAAGGCACGGCTGCTGCTGCGCGCGCAGCCCGGGTGGGAGCCTGCCCTGCGTGAGGCCTCAGCGCATTTTATGCGGCTTGCTTCGGCTTCTTCCGTCGAATTTATCCGGGAAGACGAGCAGCCGGAAGGCAAACTCGTGTCTGCGGTGACCGGACCCGCGGAATTATTCATCCCGCTGGGTGAACTGGTCGATCTTGAAAAAGAACTTGTGCGCCTTCAAAAGGAGTACGATCACCTGACAAGCGAGATTGCCCGTGCCCGTGGGAAACTGAATAATCCCGGCTTTGTTTCCAAGGCGCCCGAGGAGCTGGTGCGGCAGGAGGAGCAAAAGCTGGAAGACAGCTTGATCATGCAGAAGACTCTTCAGCAGCGTCTGGCCGAGCTGAGGAGCTAGGATGGAAAACGGTTTTTCACATATACCGGTCATGCCCGATGAGGTGCTGCAAAGGCTTGCCCCCCAAAGAGGCGGAGTATATGCCGACGGCACCCTGGGCGGCGGCGGCCATAGTGAGGCCATTCTGCGCTTGATCGGTGATGAAGGCCGTCTGTATGGCATAGACCGTGACTTGGACGCCATCGAGGCCTCAATGCGAAGGCTGTGTGCCTATCCGGGATTTCGTGCCATTCACGGAAATTTTCACGATGTAAAAGAGCTGCTGGAGGGTGTGGAGCTTGACGGCGGCCTGCTCGATCTGGGGGTGTCCTCTCATCAGCTGGATACCCCCCTTCGAGGCTTTTCGTATCATGAAGACGCGCCGCTGGATATGCGAATGGACACCTCGAGGGGGCTGCGGGCGGCGGACTGGCTGAATCATATGGATGAAAAGACCATCGCGCAAACGCTTTTTGATTATGCTGATGAGCGCTGGGCAGCCAGAATTGCAAAAGTAGTCCTGGAGATGCGCGCGGAGCGGCCGTTTGAATCGACTGCCGATCTGGTGCGCGCGGTCGACCGCGCCATTCCCAAGGCCGTGCGGCGCAAAGACACAGGGCATCCGGCCAGGCGGACCTTTCAGGCGGTTCGTATCGCCGTCAATGATGAGCTGGGGCCCCTGGCGAACGCTATCAAGGACTGGGTGGACATGCTAAAACCGGGCGGACGTCTGTGCGTGATCAGCTTTCATTCGATTGAAGACCGCATCGTCAAGCGCGCCTTCAACGCGCTTCGTGATCCTTGCGTCTGCCCGCCCAAGGCGCCTGTGTGCACCTGCCATAAAAAGCCGATTATCAAGATTTTGCCTGGCGGCGCTGTCAAGCCCGGAAAAGCTGAGATCGAGGAGAATGAGCGCGCCAGAAGCGCCTTGCTTCGCACAGCCGAAAAACTGTGATCAGGAGGGAAACATGCTGTATGTCGTAGCGACGCCCATCGGAAATCTCGGAGACATAAGCCGCCGGGCGATTGAAACGCTTGAGTCTGTGGATTTGATTGCCGCGGAAGACACCCGCCATACCCTCAAGCTGCTCAATCATTTTGATATCCATACCCCTTTGACGAGCTTGCACGAGCACAATGAGCCGCTCAAAGGGCAGACCTTGGTCAAGAGGATGCTGGAAGAAGGAATCCATGTGGCGCTGGTAACGGACGCGGGCACACCCGCGATATCCGATCCCGGCGCTGTTTTTGTTGATCTGGCGGCAAAGTCCGGTATCGATATCTTGGCGGTTCCCGGGCCATCCGCCGCTGTCGCGGCCCTCAGTATCAGCGGTTTTCACAGACCAAGCTTTACTTTTTATGGATTTCCGGCCAGAAAGCCGGCTGAACTGACCCTGCAGCTGAAAAGCATGGCCGGTAAAGATGAGATAAGCATCTTGTATGAGTCGCCGCTTCGCATCAAGAGACTGATGGAAACGGTGATCGCCGTCTTGGGTGATGTGCCTGTATCCTTAAGCTGTGATATAAGCAAACTGTATGAATTGACGCTGCGCGGCTGCGCTACAGAGGTTTTGGAACAACTGAAGGCCAATCAAAAATCACAAAAGGGTGAATATGTACTGGTGCTTGATCTGCATGGCCTGCGGGGTGAGCAGGATGAGGGTGCTGATGAAATACTCACGGAAGCGAAGCTGCTGCACTGGCTGCTCAAAGGAGAGGATATGCGCGGCGCCTGTGCCAGACTGATAGAGTCGGGCGAGCGAAAAAACGCGGTGTATGCCGCGTCTTTGAAGCTGAAAGATATACTGGCTGCGAATGCAGGCATACATGAATAAACCAAAGAGAAACACAAAAATGCTTCACCCCTTGATCAATGTGTGCTAATATTATAGTCGGTCATAATGGGGGAGTGTTGAGACTTTATGACGCATGGCATGCATGCGGAGAAATGAGACAGGAGGGTGCGCATGGACTTTGCAGAGCAAATGCTCAAGCTGAACCGGGAGCGCGAGGCGCTGATCCGGGAGAAAAAAGACGGTCAGGACGCGCTGGGCCGCGTGCTCGGATTGCTTGATCCGGGTTCCTTTATACAAACCGATCTCTACAGGACAGGCAGCCATATAGTGACGGGTTACGGCTTGATCAATGCCCGCCCTGTCTATGTTGCGGCTCAGGATATGGCTGATGAGGGCGGAACGATGACCCGGGAACAGGCTGAGAAGATCATCAAGCTGATCAAGCTGGCCGAAGCGACCGGGGCGCCGCTGGTACTGATGCCTGACAGCCGGGGGACGAAGGTTGAGGAGGGAGCAGCTGTGCTGGCTGCCTTTGCCGATGTATTCACCGGATTGTCCGGGCTCAGCGGTTATTGCCCGATCATTACCCTGTTAAGCGGCCGCGCAGCCGGCATCGGCGCGCAGTTTGCCGCCCTGTCTGATTTTACGATAGCTGTCGAGGGGCGGAGTTACGCTGCCCCTTTCGCCCCCGGTGTGATCAACGCAGTCAACGACACACAGGCCGATGAAGAGCAGCTTGGCGGCGCGTCCATGCTGTACACAAGCGGCTTTGCAGCTTTAAAAGCAGCAGATGAGGCGAAGGGGCTGGATATGGTTCGCCGGCTGGTGGACTTGCTTCCCTCGTCGTCGTATGAAGCGACACCTTTTGAAGACAGCGATCAGCTGAACCGTCTGATTTCGATGCCGCCCAAAACGGGGGAAGAGCTTGTTAAAGAGCTCTGCGACGATGGAATGCTGCAGGAACTCTACGGCGGGCTTGAGACGCAGGCAAAGGTGTTTTTGGGACGCCTGGGCGGCTATGCCTGCGGCATCGTCGCAGCAAACGGACGCTTTGATGCCGCCGGCTGCCGAAAGATGGCAAAGATTGTAAAATTTTGCGATGCCTATGGTTTGCCTGTCATCACGATGCTGGACTCTGAGGGGCTCAGCGTGCCTCCGGCGGCAGATCTGACAGACCTGATGACGGCTTCAGGCAAGCTGTTGAGCGCCTATGCCGGGGCAAGCGTGCCCAAGGTCGCTGTCATTACAGGCAATGCCGTTGGGCCTGCCTATGTCAGCATGGCAGGAAAATCGCTGTCCGATATCAGCTATGCCTGGCCGACGGCGTATGTGTCGCCCCTGAGCGTGGATGCTGCGGTACAGACCTTTATGCCCGACGAGCTTCGTGATACCGACCGGGAGACTCTTTCGGCGAAGGCCTTTGAAAGATCGGATGCCTTTGCCGCGGCCAAAGCCGGGCTGGTCGACGATGTGATCGACCCGGCTGAAACCCGCAAGCATCTGATCGCAGCGCTTGAGCTCTTGCGTACAAAGAGCGCCGCGCTGTAAAGGGGGATCATCATGGAACTGGAACAAATCTTGAACGTTCAGCCTGACGGCGCTTTGATGGAATCGATCCAAAGTTTGCAGGCCGCGCTTGGCAATCAGACGACACTGATCTATGTGCTGATCGCGATCGCGGCCCTCAGCCTGCTCGTTGCCTTCGCGGCCATAGGCAGGGGAAGGCGGACAGGTCATAAAAAAGAGGCAGCGGCGCCGTCTCTTGCGCCCTCCGATTCGGGCAGCTATGCCGCGGGTGACGCGGCGATCGTCGCTGCCATTTCAGCCGCTGTCTCCTGCGTTCTGGCGCAGGAACATGGCGGTGCCGGCAATCAGAACCTAAACGGCGGCGGTTTTGTTGTGCGCCGCATTCGCAGAGTATAAAACAATCGTATCCAAGTCAGGATGTGAAGGGAGAATTAAATGCGTACATTTCAAGTTAAGGTCAACGGTGTTCCCTATCAGGTAGAGGTGGAAGAGGTGGCGGGCGGCTTTGCTGCTCCGCCTCAGGCTGCCCTCGCCCCCGCAGCGGCCCCTGTGCCCGCTGCAGCGCCCGTCGCTCCCGCGGCAGCGCCGGTTTCGGCACCGGCCGCGCCGGCAGCCGCTCCTGTAGCCGGAGGTGAGAAGGTAAACAGCCCCATGCCCGGCACGATCCTTGACATCAAGGCAGCCGCCGGACAGAGTGTCACTAAGGGAGAGGTGCTGTGTATCCTGGAAGCCATGAAGATGGAAAATGAGATCATCTCTCCCCGCGATGGGGTGATCGCACAGGTCGTGGTCAGCAAGGGCGCTTCGGTCAACGCGGGCGACCCCTTGATGGTGCTGCAATAAGCGCCTGATCAAAGCCTGAGAGGAGGATATCATGGCAAAAGTCAAAATTACCGATACTATTTTGCGTGACGCGCACCAAAGCCAGGCGGCTACGCGGATGCGGACGGATGAGATGCTGCCCATCTGCCCCCTGCTTGACAAAGTAGGTTATTTTTCGCTGGAGTGCTGGGGCGGCGCCACCTTTGACGCCTGCCTGCGTTTTTTGAATGAGGACCCCTGGGAGAGGCTGCGCAAGCTGCGCCACGCGCTCCCCAACACCAAGCTTCAAATGCTGCTGCGCGGGCAGAATATACTGGGATATAAGCACTACGCCGATGATGTGGTCGATTACTTTGTCAAAAGATCTATCGACAACGGCATTGACATCGTCAGGACATTTGACGCGCTCAATGACCTGCGCAACATGGAAACGGCTGTTTCGGCTACCAAGAAGTACGGCGGTACGGCAGAGGTGGCGATGAGCTACACCATCTCAAAAGTCCATACCGAGGAGTACTTCGTCAAGCTGGCTCAGGACATCGAAAACATGGGCGCGGACCTGATCTGCATCAAGGACATGGCAAACCTTTTGCTGCCCTATGCGGCTTATTCCCTGGTGTCCAAGCTGAAGAAATTCGTAAAAGTACCGATCGTTGTGCATACGCATAACACAACCGGCACGGGGGATATGACCTACCTGAAGGCCATAGAGGCTGGCGCCGATATCGTGGACACGGCCCTGTCACCCCTGGGCAGCGGAACGGCTCAGCCGGCGACGGAAGGCTTTGTCGCGACCCTCAAGGGGACGGAGTATGATACGGGGCTTGATCTGAACCTTCTGAGCGATATCGCGGAGTACTTCAGAAAGGTAGCCGAGCGGCTCAACCGGGACGGCTGGCGCGACCCGGAGCGCGTGCTGTCAGTCGATGCCAATACCTTGCGCTATCAGGTTCCGGGCGGTATGCTGTCCAACCTGATCGGGCAGCTGAAACAAGCCGGGAAGATGGACAGATACTACGACGTGCTCGATGAAATCCCGCGGGTACGTGAAGATTTCGGCCTGCCGCCTCTTGTGACCCCCACCAGCCAGATCGTGGGAACGCAGGCCGTCATGAACATCATCTCCGGTGAACGCTATAAGATGGTGCCCAAAGAGTCCAAGGCCCTGATCATGGGTGAGTATGGCCGCCTTCCTGCCCCGGTCAATGACGAGGTACGCCGCCAGATTATCGGCGACGCAAAGGTGATTACTCACCGTCCCGCGGATGATATTCCGCCGGAGCTGGATATGTACCGCAAGGAAGTCGCGCCCTATAGCCAGCAGGATGAGGATGCCTTGAGCTATGCGCTGTTCCCGCAGGTCGCGACCAAATTTTTTGAGACCCGTCAGGCCGCTCAGCTTCAGGTGGATCCAACCACCTTTGATGAAGTGACCGGTTCGATGCCCGTATAATAAAATCATTCATTCAAACCGTGGCCCTTCTTTGAACAGGAGGGCCCCGGCGCATCGCCTGTTTTCTTTACAATCCGGGATTTTCTTTGTTATAATAACACTGCCGGCACCTCACAGGGCCGGACAAGGAATGTTCTTATCCCTGCGAAACGTCAGGTATCCTTGAGAACTTGAACGGAGGACAAAATGGACAAACAAATTGAGCGCTTTACCTGGACCGCGATTCTGGCGGCCTTGGTCGCACTGCTGGGTATGACCCCCTTGGGGCTGATCCCCCTGGGTTTCATCAATGTGACGATACTATGTGTGCCCGTTATTCTTGGTACACTCCTGCTGGGCCTGAAGGAAGGCCTGATCCTCGGACTCGTGTTTGGCTCAATCAGCACGGCCCGCATGTTTATGGGGCCGAGCGCCCTGGTAGCTCCCTTGCTTGGGGCCAATACAGCGCTGGCGGTGGTCATGTGCATACTGCCTCGCCTGTTGATTCCGCTGGTGTCGCACCTCAGCTATCAAAAGCTTTTGAACAGCAGATTTATCAAGCTTGCCCCGGCTATTTCATCGGCTTTGGGTTCTTTGACCAACACCGTGTTCTACCTGGGCTTAATGCTTGTCTTTTATCGTGTTGCGGGGCTTGACTCAAGCGCGGTGCAGACCCTGATACTGGGGACAGGGCTGATCGCCGGGACATCTGAGGCGGTGGTGGCTGCCCTGGTGGTACCCCCGATTCTGGTTGCCATTAAAAAGATGATGAAGAGAGCTTGAGGACAACAAGATGCTGTTAGCGATGGACATCGGCAATTCCAACATTAAAGTTGCTTTATTTGAAGGAAATGAACTGAAAAATTACTGGCGCGTTTCAACGAACCGCACCTATTCTTCGGATGAATACGGCATTTTGCTGGACGGCATGTTCCGTCATACCGGGCGCGACACGAGGGAAGTTGACGGCATCATCATATCTTCCGTCGTTCCGACGATCAACTTTACCATCGACCACATGTGCCGGGAATACTTCAAACAAGAGCCGATGTTTGTCGGCCCGGGCATCAAGACGGGCATCAATATTCTGTACGAAAGCCCGAGAGATCTGGGTGCTGACCGCATATGCAACGCTGTGGCGGCGCACCATCATTACGGCCCTTCCTGTATTTTCATCGACTTTGGCAGCGCCACGACCTTTGGTGTCGTAGACAGGCGCGGCAGCTTCCTGGGAGGATGCATCTGCCCGGGGATGAAACTTGCCAGCGAGGCGCTTGTCAGCGGCACCTCTAAACTGCCGCACTTTGAACTGGTGATACCCGATCAGGTCATCGCAAAGTCCACCGTTACCAATCTGCAGTCGGGTCTGCTCTACGGCTATGTGGGTCAGGTGAATTACCTGGTGGAACGCATGGAAGAAGAGCTGGCCGACCCCGACGTTCACGTGGTTGCGACGGGCGGCCTGGCGCTTTTGATCGCCGGGAGAGCCAAGAACATTGACCGCCTTGACGGCTTGCTGACATTAAAGGGTCTGAAGATCATCTATGACAAAAATCAGTAAAATGGGAAAATGCTATGAACCATAGACGACGGCGCAGGCGCGGCTTGAGTTTTGGCAGCATATTTATGCTGCTCATGGTGGCCGGTGTGCTGTTTGGCCTGTATTACTTTCTGACGACAGTAGCCGGTGACAGCCCTGTCGCAGCCATGAATATCAACCAGATCGTTGACGCTGTTGAGCATGCCTTGCAGGCGCCGGCAACGGCAACACCGACTGCTCTGCCGGCTCCCGAGGCAACAGCCGCGCCCTAAACCCGTCTCCCGGCAGATATGCGATGCCCCGCTTCATCCTGGCTGATGAGGCGGGGCATCGCATGTCGGGGATACTATTTATCTGTAGTAGCGTGTTTTATAGCTGGTATTTCGCTTGTACTTAGGTTTTTTACGCCTCGTGATCAGCTTGTAAAACACCAGGCCGACGGTGAATACCACCAATACGGGGGCTGCCACAATGAAGGCGAATTCCAGCGAGAAGCGAGGGAAGGGGTTGGGATCATTGTCTGAATACTGTATGATTTCAGCAATCGAGGGCGCGGCTGCCGGACGGCGCTCAACGCTTCGGGTAGCGATCAAATCATATTCGACAGGCATGGCGTCTGCCGCTTCAGGCTTGTAAGTCAGGGTACCGATCAATTCGCCCGCACTGATCGGGGCGACCAGAATGCGATCCAGGCTGACGGTCGTCCGTGCATTGAATATGCGCTGCCAGTTGGTGGTCTGACCGGCGTAGCCCACCAGTGTATCATCGGCCAGCGGTTCACGCTTGCGCAGGGATAGCTCCAGCTGACCCAGACCCGTATCTTCCAGCGCGTAGGACTCAATATCAACCACCTTTGGATTTTCGCGGTAAAGCGCCTCAATGCTGGTGGTAACATAGCGTGAGAAGCCGTAGTCCATCAGCCGCCTGGTGTCGCTCCAGCGGCCTCTGGAGCTGCTATGCAGCGTCACTGATATCAGCTCGATGCCGTCTTTTTCTGCGGCACCCACAAAACAGCGGCCGGCCTGGGAATGGTAACCGGTTTTGATGCCGATCGCGTAGGGGTAGTAGTACTGGCCTTCTTCCCGGCCGGGGTTCATCAGCACATCATCGTCAGAGGTTCTGCGCACAGCCTTTTCCCGCCACTCATTGGCGGGAAGGGAGAAGGTTGTCAGCCTGGCGATCTCGCGAAACCCGGGCGTCTCCATCGCGGCCTTGGTGATAATGGCCAAATCACGCGCCGTCGAGTATTGATTGTCGTCATGGTAGCCGTGCGCGTTGACAAAATGGCTGTTGGTCGCGCCAAGCTGCTGAGCAGTTTGATTCATCAGCTGCGCAAAAGCTTCTTGAGAGCCGGCAATATGTTCAGCAATCACATTTGCGCCGTCGTTGCCCGAAAAAACCATCGTAGCCTTGATGAGATTGTCCATTGAAATCTGTTCGCCCGCTGTGAGGCCGATGACACTGCCATCGTACTCGGGCCAGAACAGAGCGCTGGGATACACTGTAGCCATATCATCAGGATCGGTCATATTCAGGGCGATATAGGCAGTCAGTATCTTTGTAGTGGACGCGGGAAACCGCTTGTCATCCGCGTTTTTTTCAAAGAGGGGATCACCGGTGCGGGCGTCGATCACAATGGCGCTCTGGCCGCTGAGCTGGTTGCTCTTCAGATTCTCGGGATGCCGGGTATCATATTCATCGCCTGAAGCGAAGGATGATGCAAAAGGAAACAGGATCAGCATGACTGCCAGCATGCAAAACAGGCAGCGAACCGAAAATCTGTTCAAGAGTCCTTCCCCCCTCCGGCGTGAATCTGCGGGGGGAGCAGCCGGATGCTGCATCCCCCGCAAGCGCAGATCGTATCACAAATCGGCCTGCTTGTATAGTTTGGGGCCGCTCTCATACAGGTTGTTTCCGAGGCTGTCAATGAGCACGATGACGGGAAAATCCTTGATGACAAATCGGTGGATCGCTTCCGGGCCGAGGTCCGGGTAAGCGACGACTTCGCTTGACTGGATGCTGCGCGATATCAGGGCTGCGGCGCCGCCGACCGCGCCGAAATATACGGCGCCGAAGGTGCTCATCGCCCGGATGACCTCTTCGTTTCGCAGCCCTTTACCGATCATTGCGCGCAGCCCGTGAGCCAGCAGCTTAGGCGTATAGGCATCCATGCGGTAGCTTGTGGTGGGGCCGGCAGAGCCGACGGCATGCCCGGGGCTGGCGGGAGCGGGGCCGACGTAATAAATCGTTTCATTTTTTAAAGAGACGGGCAGTTCTTCTCCTTTGTCGATCAGTTCGACCAGACGCTTGTGCGCGGCATCCCTGCCGGTCAGAATGGAGCCCGATAATGTGACCTCGTCGCCTGCGCGAAGGCTGCGCGCCTTTTTTTCGTCAAGCGGTAAGTTTAAGTGGATGGTATTCATGGCTCTCTCCTCCCTTACAGTGTGGCGGACGCATGGCGCGCCGCATGGCAGCAGATATTGACGGCGACAGGCAGCCCTGCAATATGTGTGGGGGCCTGAATAATATGTACTTTCAGCGCGGTGGTGACGCCGCCCGTTCCTCCGGGGCCGATACCCAGCTGATTGACCGCCCGCAAAAGCCCGTCTTCCAGTGCCTTGTACCGGTGATCCGGATTTGAATGGCTGAGGGGGAGGGCCGTTGCCTTTTTTGCCATGATCGCGGCTGATTCAAAGGTGCCGCCGATGCCCATGCCGATGACAATGGGCGGGCAGGGATTAGGACCTGCGGCTTCAACCGTATCCAGCAGGAATTGCTTGACGCCCTGCACGCCGTCAGCGGGGACAAGCATCTTCAAAGCGCTCATATTCTCACTGCCAAAGCCTTTGGCCACCGCTGTCAGCTGGATCCTGTCACCCGGAACAATGCGCGTATGGATCACTGCGGGGGTGTTGTCCTTTGTGTTGACACGCTCAAACAGGGGATCGCGGACAATGGATTTTCGCAGATATCCTGTCTGATAAGCATCCCTGACGCCCTGCTGAACGGCCTCTTCAAAGGGGGCGCCTTCGATGCGGACATCCTGTCCGATGTCTGCGAAGACAACGGACAAACCGGTATCCTGGCAGATGGCAACACGTTCTTTGGCGGCGATTTTGTAGTTTTCGCTGATCTGCTCCAGGGTATTGCGGCCGACAGCGGAAGGTTCGGCTGTCCTGGCCTCATCGATGGCCTCGCGCACATCATCGCCGATGACATAGCTGCATTCAATAAACAGCTCCGAGATGGCCTGTGTGATCAGACCGGATTGTATGGTTCTCATGGTTTCGACCTCCTGAACTAATATTTAGATACTAATGACTTTTTGCTGCCAGGCTTCTGCCGCGGGGCGGCCGGCACCCATATACCATAATTCTTCCGCGCGCATGTCCCGGGCAACACCCGGGTGGTCTGCCTTTGCGGGGCGCGTGATCAGCGGAAAGCCGTGCTGACCGATTTGTTCCAGCAATGGCGCGGCCTCTTTTCTCATGCCTAATATTCTGGCATAGCCCGGCGGCCGGAGGGCTTGTTTTTTGATGCCAAGCAAGCAGTGTGTCAGCGCGCGGGAAATTCGGGCATAGGGATACCGCTTTGTCTTGACCAGCCTGATCAGATGCTTTCGGCTTACAGCCTGCCTCGCGTATTTGAGGATGCGGCGGTCCAGCCCCTCGCTGATTTCGTCAAAGCCCGAAAGGTCCGGGGACTCCAGCAGCCTCGACAACAGTGCCATGTCAAGCGCTTCGGGGAGATGAAGCCGGCGCGCCTGCGCCATGGCCTCAACCAGAAGGAGGCTGTCAGGCGGCAGACCGCCTGACACGGCAGCCCAGTCGCCGCGAAGAATGGCCGCGCGCATGGCGCTGGCGGAGGGATAAGGGCTGTTTCGCGTATCATGGTAATCACCCCGCCGGATAACGGGGAGAACCGACATCTCACTGTCTAAAGCCTTTAATGACTGAAGATAGCATATACCCAGGTTGAAGTTCGGGCGGTCAAATATCTTTCCGTCTCCTCCGCTTAAAGAAGAGGCCAGTGCCCGGCCTCGTGCTCTGGCAAATGATTCTCCCCGGTTCAGCGACTCATCAAGCGCCTTTTGGAAGGCCTCTGTCGGGCGGCTCAGCAAGCCGGCTGCCTGCGGCAAAAGGGGAAGCACATCTTTTTCGATCCCGAAGCTGAGGTGACTTACCACACCCAGCGCATGCAGGATACCGATACCTCCCAAGGCAAACCGGTTGGCTTGAGCGCAAGAATAGTCGACCGGAAGGCCCAGCACCAGATCAGCGCCGCAGCGAAGAGCCATCTCGGTTCTGGTGTGGGTAGAAAACAGGGCGGGCAGGCCGCGCTGTGAAAAGGCAGTGCTGATGACACAGACAACATAGTCGGCTTTAGCCAACCGCCTTGCTTCATGCAGCTGAAAATAGTGCCCTCGGTGAAAGGGATCGTATTCTGCGATGATGCCGCATACGCGCATACTTTGCCTCCCGTAATTTGCTGTAAGTGTATCATAGGAAGCCTGAAAAAGAAAGTTGACATGACTCCGCTCATTCCTTTATAATCCAGAAAGATTTTGATAGAGGAGGTTGAGCATCATGGATGACGGCGACAGTAGATGTCAGGCTGATGAAAGTGTTCCTATAGGCCGCATTCGCGATGCCATGCCTGTATAGACTCTTTCATCCTTGTATCTTAACGCCGCCTGCACTTGCTGACTCATTAGCAAGGTGTTTTTTTGTGGTTAATCTTGTGCGTTGAGGAGAAAGGATATGGATTGGGATGTAATTAAGGATAAATTGGATGCGCTGCTGAGCCAGGGGCGTCATGGCTTGCTGCGCGGCGCGTTGATGATGCTGAACCCTGTGGACATAGCCGGCTACATGAAGGATCTGGATGCCGAAAAACTGCTGCTTGTCTTCCGTGTGCTGCCCAAGGATATGTCTGCAGAGGTCTTCAGCTATATGGATTCCGACCAGCGCGAAACACTGGTCAACAGCATAGGTGACGCCGAGATCACAGCACTGATCAGCGATATGTTTGTTGACGACGCGGTTGATTTTCTCGAAGAGCTTCCGGCCAACGCGGTCAAACGCGTGCTGCAAAACACGGACCCGCAGACCCGAGTGATCATCAATCAGTTTTTAAAATACCCTGAAAACTCTGCCGGCTCACTGATGACGATTGAGTACTGTGAGTTTACCCCCGATATGAATGTACAGGATGCTCTGAGGACGATCAAGGAAACGGGTGTGGATAAAGAGACGGTCTATACCCTGTACCTGGTGGATGCTCATCGCAAACTGCTGGGGACGATCCCCCTGCACAAGGTCCTGGTGTCTGATGAAAAAATGGCTCTGGCAGACCTGGTGGATCCGGGCATCATATCCGTCACTACTTTGGATGATCAGGAAGTTGTGGCTGATACCGTCCGAAAATATCATATGCTGTCCATTCCCGTGGTTGACGGCGAAGGGCGCCTGGTCGGCATCATTACAAGCGACGACATCATGGATGTTATTGAAGAGGAAAACACGGAGGACTTTGAAAAGATGTCCGGCCTGGCACCGGCAGAAGAGTCCTATTTTAAAACGGGCCTTTTCAGGCTGGCGGCAAACCGCCTGCCCTGGCTTTTGATTCTGATGTTTACCTCCATCGTATCGGGGGCAATCATCGCTCACTTCGAAAGCGTGCTGGCGATCAATATCCTGCTGTCAGCCACCATTCCGATGCTGATGGACAGCGGCGGCAACTGCGGCCAGCAGGCCTCCACGCTGATGATTCGCGGCATGGCGCTGGGAGAGGTCAAATTTGGCGACCTGCCGCGCGTGCTGTGGACCGAGATCAGGGTAGGCGTGATCGTCGGGGCAGTCATGTCCGCCTTTACATTTGCGAGGCTCTTATTCATGAATCACTCAGGCATTGACATAGCGATCGTGATCTCTGTCAGCTTGTTTGCCACGGTCGTTCTGGCCAAAAGCATTGGGTGCACCCTGCCGCTTCTGGCGCAGCGGATCGGTCTTGATCCGGCGCTGGCGGCATCTCCGCTGATCACCACCCTGGTCGACGCGAGCAGCCTGTTCCTTTATTTTTCCATCGCGACGAGGTTTATCCTTTAATTAATACGATAAAAAACCGGGCAGCGGGGAAACATATCCCCGCTGCCCGGTTTTCC
>CAZVUU010000052.1:3368-16596 GCA_964630465.1 uncultured Christensenella sp. | reverse complement strand
ATTAATACCACTTTCCACCGATCTCTCTTCTCATTCCTTCATGCGTAAACCGTGAGCTGCGCCGCCTCAAGAAACTGCCCCGAAGGCGTTCAGTCGCCGCGCCCGGAACCTGTCAGGCCCGCTATATACTCCCTGAAGTCCAGGATATAGCCCTTCGCCCGGGCCTTTTCCCCCGCCTCCGCGCGCAGGCGCAGGAGCGGCTCGGTGCCCGAGAAGCGGCAGACGACAAAGCTGTCGTCATCAAAATAAACCTTGCACCCGTCCTCTTGGGACACGCGCCGGACGGCCCGGGAAAATGCCGGGACCCGGCCTTCTTCCATGATCTCCCGCCGGACAGCCTGCTCTTCATAAGGCGTCAATACCAGGTCCTCTTCGGCGGTGAAGTGGCGGCCCAGCTTTTCATAGAGTTCATCCAGAATAGCGGAGGGGCTTTTCCCGATCGCGCACAGCGCCTCCACCAGCAGGACGGCCGCGTAGACGGAATCCTTCCCCGGAATATGCCCCCGGACGGTCAGGCCGCCGGAGGATTCCCCGCCCAGCACGGCGTCGGTCTCCTCAATCTTTTTGGATACGTGTTTAAAGCCTACCGGCACCTCGTAGCATTCTTCTCCGAAGGAGGCCGCCAGCTTGTCCAGCATATGGGTCGTGGTGGTATTGCGCACCACGGGGCCCTTCCAGCCCCGGTGCTCATGCAGGTAATAGTACAGCAGTACCAGGATCTCGTCCGCGGTGATGTAGCGGCCGCTTCGGTCGATGACGCCCAGGCGGTCCCCGTCGCCATCAAAGGCGATGCCCAGGTCATAGCCCTTGGCGATGACCTTCTGGCTCAGCTCCTGCAGGCTGTGCTCGCTGGGGGCCGGCAGAAGGCCGCCAAAGTAGGCATCGCGCTCAAAGTTGATGTGGTCCACCGTGCAGCGGGCTGTATACAGCAGCACCATCAGCGGGTAGGCGCCGGAGCCGTGCATCGGGTCAAAGAGGATGCGGGGGCCGCGCTCGCGGATGATGTCCATGCGGATGCGGCTCTGGATGCTGTCAATAAAGTCATTGAAAATGCTGTCGGGATAGCTGATCAGGCCCAGGGCCTCCGCCCTGTCAAAGGGAAGGGAGCCCGGCTTTCTTCCCGCGGCCTGCGCCTGCGCGACCAGGCCTTCAAGGCGTGCCGTCACATCCTCCTGCGCGTCGCGCCCGCCCCGGACGATC
Source organism: uncultured Christensenella sp. (assembly GCA_964630465.1). Taxonomy (GTDB): domain Bacteria; phylum Bacillota; class Clostridia; order Christensenellales; family Aristaeellaceae; genus UBA1038. The sequence continues at coordinate 15,396 of CAZVUU010000052.1, read as the reverse complement.
AGCTTGATGCCGTTGTAGCTGGAGGGATTGTGGCTGGCCGTGATCTGAAGGCCGTAGGACAGACCTTTGAATTTCACCGTATGCATCACCAGCGGGGTGGGCGCCGTGCGCCTCATAAACCAGACCGGGATACCGGCGGCGCAGAGGGTCTCGGCCACCCAGCCGGCCGCTTCATAGGATAAAAAGCGCCTGTCATAGCCGATCATGACCGGCTCATCCTGCCGGCCCTCCTGAAGGATCATCTCCGCCAGCGCCTGGGCGACCAGGCAGATGTTGTCATAGGTAAAGTCTTTGCCGATAATACCGCGCCAGCCGCCGGTACCGAATGCAATCACGCGAGGCTCCTTTCCGAAAAACGGGTCCGTCCGAGCAAGATAAAAACAAAGCTGTCAGACAATATTTGATCCCTTTGCCGCGTCAGCCCAAGGCCACGTCCAGGATCATCATCACCGTGAAACCCAGCGCGACCCCGACGGTGCCGATATTGGAGTGGCTGCCGACCTGCAGCTCGGGGATCAGCTCTTCCACCACCACATAGATCATGGCGCCGGCGGCAAAGGCCAGCAGATAGGGCAGCACAGGCACCAGCAGGTGCGCCATCAAAACGGTGATCCCGGCGGCTATCGGCTCCACCGCGCCGCTGAGCGTGCCCATGACGAAGGCCTTATGCTTGCCTTCCCCGCCTGCCCGCAAGGGCATGGAGATGATGGCCCCCTCCGGAAAGTTCTGCAGGGCGATGCCCAGCGACAAAGCCAGGGCGGAAGCCAGGGTGATGCTCGGATCCCCCACCGACAGCGCCGCGAACAGCACGCCGACGGCGATGCCCTCGGGGATGTTGTGCAGCGTGACCGCCAGCATCAGCATGGTGTTTTTCTTGGCTGCGGTCTTGATGCCCTCCGGCTCATCCGAGCCGATATGCTGGTGCGGCGTAAAGGTATCCAGCAGCAGCAAAAAGCCCATGCCCAGCAAAAACCCGATCGCCGGCGGCAGCCAGCCGATCAGCCCCAGCGCCTCGGACTGCTCGATGGCCGGCAGCAGCAGCGACCACACGGAGGCCGCGATCATGACCCCGGCCGCAAAGCCCGTCAGCACTTTTTGAACCGCCGGCCGCATCTCTCCCCGCATCAGATAGACCATGCCTGAGCCGGCCGTAGTACCGATAAAGGGGATCATCAGCCCCAGAATGATATCTCCCGTCATACCTTCCTCCGAAAAACAACGATCCGCTGGACAGTCTACCACCTTTATGCCCTTGCAAACAAGAGCCCCGCGTGCTACTCTTCCCCCCAAAGAAGGAGATATGAGGATGACGGACAGGCTCTATTATGAAGATTCTTATTTAAAGAGTTTCGAGGCGCGGGTGACTTCCTGCAAGGAGTCGCAGGGCGGTTTTTCAGTCAGGCTGGACCGCAGCGCCTTTTACCCCACCTCAGGCGGCCAGCCCCACGATACGGGGCGCATCGGGCCCGCCCGGGTAAAGGATGTCTATACGGATGAAGAGGATGACGTGATCCACCTGACGGATCTTGCGCTTGAGCCGGGAGAAACATTCGCCTGCGAGATCGACTGGCCCCGCCGCTTTGACCACATGCAGCAGCACGGGGGCGAGCATATCCTGGCGGGCAGCCTGCTGTCATTGTTTGGCGGCTATACGCACGGCCTGCACATCGGCGAAGAGCTCTGCACCATCGACATCACCATGCCGGACGGGCGGATGACACTGACAGAAGAGGAGTTCTCGCGGCTCGGCGATCTGGCCAACAGGCGCGTGCAGACGGCCGCCCCCATCCGGGCCTGGTTTCCCACGGCGGATGAGATGAAGAGCCTTCCCCTGCGCAAGGAGCCGACGGTGGACCGGCATGTACGCGTGGTGATGGCAGGCGACTTTGAATGCGTGGCCTGCGGCGGCACCCACCCCAGCAACACGGGCGAGGTCGGCCTGATCCTGCCGCTGAGTTCGGCGCCTGCGCGCGGCAAGCTGCGCCTGAGCTTTCTGTGCGGCATGAGGGCTCTGCGCTATGTGCAGGCAATGATGGCCTCTGCCAAACAGGCGGGCACTGTCCTCAGCGCCCCCATGGAGGAGATCGGCCCGGCGGCAGAGCATCTGCGCCGCGAGCAGGGCGAGCTGCGCGCGCAGATCGCGGCGCTCAAAAAAGAAAACGCCGCCCACCTGGCGCGGGCGCTGCTTGACGCCGCCCAGACTCTGCCCGGCGGCGAGCGCCTGATCGCGGCCACCGTCCCCGATCCCGACAGCCTGCGCGACATCGCGGCGCAATTGATCGGGCAGGAAAACACGATCGTCCTGCTGGCCTCCCCGGACGGATCGGGCGGCGAGCGCCTGCTCTTTGCCGGATCCGCCGATGTATCCAGGGACATGGCCGCCCTGCTGCGCGCCTGCGGCGCCCGGGGCGGCGGCCGGCCCGATTTTGCGCAGGGCCTGTCCCAAAACCAAGGATCATTGGAAATAGCCCGGAAGCTGCTGCTCGCGCAGATGGCTTAGCCGGGTATGATAGCGGTGTATTCACTCTGTAATCACCAAAAAGGAGATGGATCCCGATGAAAAAAAGCATTCAGAAAAAAGAATTCTGGCCCAGGATGGCGCAGATCGGCCTGGGGCTGGTGATGATCGCGGGCGCGATATGGGCCCTGACACAGCCGGAAGGCGCGCTCAGCGTCTTTTTGACGATCCTGGGGCTGATGCTGTTGCTTCGCGGCGCGGCAGGCCTCGTATCCTTCTACAGGCTGAAGGATCTTCCGGTCTTCAGGGATAAAATCAACCTCGGCATCGGCATGCTGCTGGTCAGCGTCGGCATTTTGATGCTGGCGGCCCCCAGCTTTGTGGCGCCGATCCTCAAGTGGGTCGCCGCAGCCGCCTTCGCGCTCACCGCGCTTCGCGGCCTCGCGGCCTTCTTCAATCTGCGCGCGAAAAATAAAAGCCTGGGCACGCTCAGCCTGGCGCTCAACCTTATGCTGCTGGCGGCGGCTGTCCTGCTGGTGTTTAACCCCCTGCCGGCCGTGTTCACCCTGCCCCTGCTGCTGTTCATCTGCCTGATATGCGCGGGCGCGGACCTGATCGCGGACGGGATCATTCAAAAGTAAAGAACCGCGCCCGGACGCACGGTTCTTTACTTACCGGTATATCAATATATGTTGTCCAAATAAGCTACTCCAGCTGCCCCGGCAGCACCAGCTTTTCCTTGCGGGGGAAGCGCCTGTCAAAATCCGCTACCGACTGCATGTCCAGCCGATCGAAGGCCTCATCCTCATAAAAAACGCCGCCCGTCCCTGCCAGGGCCCCTGGGCGCAGTTCAAGCGCCATCAGATAGGGCGGGCTGCTTGCGTCCGGCAGGGTGATGCCAAAGCCGACCGCTGGACTAAAGCCAAAGCGGGCATAGTATCCCGGGCTGCCGGTGATGATGACGGCCCGCTCCCCCATATCCGCCGCCATGGCAAGCGTCCTTCTGACCAGCAGGCTGCCGATGCCCTGCCCTTGCCGGGCGGGATGCACCGAAAGCGGGCCGAAGCTCAGCGTGTCAAGGAGCGTCTCTTTTTGTCTCTTGATCACCGAACGGCTGTAGACGATGCTGCCAATGATATCACCATCTTGCTCAGCCACCATATGAAACCCCGGCAGGTAGCCCTTTGAATCTCTCAGGATATGCAGCAGGTAGTGCTCCGCGCAGCCGGGGCGGTAGACATTCCAGAAGGCTTCCCGCGTCAGAGCCTCCACCGCGCGGTGATCGCGCGGCTCCTCCGGGCGAAGGATCAGGCTCATTCCTCCTCATAAGCCCGGATGATGGCCTGCGTTCCCTCGTCGCCCAGGCCCTTTTCATCGAGCCCCCGGTAGCTCTTGAGTACTTGTGAAAGAACGGGCAGGGGCAGGGCTCTGTCCTCTGCCTCCTCATGGGCCAGGGCCATGTCCTTGATGAAGTGCTTGATATAAAACCCGGGTGCGAAGTCTCTCTTCAGCATCTTGGGGCCGTTGTTGAGCATCTGCCAGCTGACAGCCGAGCCGCCCGAGATGGCTTCCAGCGTCGCCTGCGGGTCAAGCCCCGCCGCCTTGGCATAGCTGAGAGCCTCCGCCACGCCGGCCACCGCGCCCGCGATGGCGATCTGGTTGGCCATCTTGGTGTGCTGGCCGCTGCCTGCCCGGCCCTGATAACGGATGGACTTTCCCATGCTTTCAAACACCGGCAGGGCGCGGCGGAATACCTCCTCCTCGCCGCCGGCCATGATGGCAAGCGTGGCGTCCCGCGCGCCGATATCCCCGCCGGAGACGGGCGCGTCAAGCGCCAGTATCCTCTTTGCCTTGGCCGCTTCATAGATCCGTTCGGCCAGCTTGGGCGAGGTGGTGGTCATGTCGGCCGCGATGGTCCCGGCGGCTGCGGATTCTATGATGCCGCCCTCGCTGAAGTACACCTCTTCCACATCCTTGGGATAGCCGACCATGGTGATGACCATGTCCGCCCCCGGAAGGCACTCGGCGATGCTCTTTTTCCATACGGCTCCCTGCGCCACGACCCCGGCGGCGGATTCCTCCCGGCGGCTGTAGACATTGACGGGATAGCCTGCCTTCAAGAGGTTGGCCACCATGCCCCGCCCCATTACGCCGATGCCGATAAACGCGATCTTCATCATCGATACTTCCTCCTTCAGCTTATAGTTTCATGATCAGAGATTGGTAGAAGGCCTGCATTTTGGACAGGGCCTTCAGGCTGATGCGCTCATTGAAGCTGTGCATCAAGGCGCGCTCTTCCCTGGTCCAGCTCAGCGCGCTGAAGCGGTAGACATGCTCGCACACGCGGCTGTAGTGGCGCGCGTCGGTACAGGCCATGTACATGAAGGGAACGGGCACTGCCTCGGGCCATACCTCCTCCACCGCCTCACAGAGCATCTGCCAGGCATCGCCCTCGGTGCGGCTGACGGGGCTGGGCTCGCTGAATACACGCGTATCCACCTTGACGCCCAGGCCCTTGACCAGCCGCTGGGCACGGCGTCTGGCTGACTTGCTGTTTTCCCCGGGCAGCATGCGCGTGTTGGCGCTGGCCTGCGCCTTTTGCGGCAGCACATTAGTGGCGGTCGAGGCCTCTGCCAGGGTGAAGGCCGCCGTGGTGCGCAGCTGGGCGTTCAGCTCCCCGCCCCGCAGGCCCAGGGCCAGGCTGATGAAGGGCTTCAAAGGGCTCAGGTTGGCGTAGACAAAGCGCCAGGGCAGCTTCGCGTGGCGCCCCATGGTGTCGATGAGCTTTCTGACGACGGGCGTGTAGCGCAGCGGCCAGGGCATCATCTCCACCCGCCGGATGGCGCGGGCCACCTGCCCCAGGGCCGTATGGCGCGGCGGGCGCGAGGCATGGCCGGGCAGGGCCTCCGCCGAGAAGATCAGCTCCGCCTGCCCCTTTTCACAGGCGCCGATCTGGGCGCAGGGCTTGTTGACGCCGGGCAGCGCATCAGTGACGATGCCGCCGCCCTCATCCAGCACAAACCAGGGCGTCACGCCCGCCTGCTGCAGCGCCTCCAGGATGGCGGGGGCAGAAGGCCCCGCCACCTCCTCATCGCCCGCGAAACAGAAATACAGGTCGTTTTGCGGCACATGGCCCAGGGCGATCAGCTGCTCCGCCGCCTCCATGGCGGCAACCAGCGTGCACTTGGTGTCGATGGTGCCCCTGCCCCATACATAACCTTCCAAAATAGCGCCCGAAAAGGGCGGGTGGATCCACTTGTCATCGGGCGCCGCCACCACATCATAGTGGCTCATCAAAACGCCGGGCTTCTCCTGGCTGCTGCCCGGCCAGCGGTAGACGATGCCTTTTTCGCCGACGATCATCCGCTCGCAGCGCTCGACTACCCTGGGAAAGAGGGCGTGCAGCTTTTCCTGAAAGGCGGCAAAGGGGGCCAGATCCTCCCCAACGCCGTCCATAAAGGACACGGTGGGGATCTGCACCAGCTCGCTCAGCTTGACCGCGATGGGCATTTCCGCAGAGGCCGGCGCGCGCACGGGCCTCCTGCGCGCTTCCTTGGGCGGCACGAAGCGGATCGTGTTATAGATCAGCAGGCCGATATAAGCCAGCGCCGCCAACAGCAGCAAGATCCACCAGAGCATATAGACCTCCTATTCAAGTACAGGGTGCAAAGTGCGGAGGGGCAGGTTCAGCCTTACTTTCCGCCCAGCAGCGATCCGAGCAGATCGGCAGGGTCGATCCCCAGCTTCTTTACCTCATCCATCACACCCTCCAGCAGGGTAGGCTCCGCCTTCTTCACTGTTGTTTTCTTTGCGGCCGTTGTTTTCTTGACTGCCGTTGTGGCGGTGCTTGTCTTTTTCGCGGCGGCGGCCGTGGTCTTCTTTGCGGTTGTTGTCGTTTTTTTGGCTGCGGGTTTTTTCGCTGAGGCAGTGGTCTTGCCGGCCGCCAGCTTTGCCTTTTCGGCTTCCAGCTTCCGCCGCTTCGCGTTCAGCGTTTTTTTCTCCTCGCTGATCTTCTTGAGATAGCCTTTGTACTTTTCAGCCTTTTCCTCGGCCTGCTCAAGCTTCAGATCGATGGCCTTGATCTGGGCATCCAGTTCACGCTTTGTCGCCATGGTGACCTCCCTGTGACAGCTCCGCCGCGAAACGCAGCAGTATCTTTTTTGTCGGGGGTGACAGGGGCCCGGGCAGCCGGTCGGGCAAAAACCAACCCCAGCCGATCACCTCACGGGGATCGGGGCTCACTTCCCCCGCCCATTCCCGGCACTCATATACGATATCCACACAGCTGACCTCGTCGCCGTTTGGATACACATAATGAGTATCGGGCCCCGAGAACACATCCCATAGTCGCATTGTACCCGCGCGGATGCCCATCTCTTCAAACAGCTCCCGCCGCGCGGCTTCCTCCACGACTTCGTCCAGCTCCACCGAACCGCCCGGGTAGCACCAGCAGCGGTTGTCCCTGCGCTGCTGCAGGAGGATCTCGCCCTTATCGTTTACACAGATCACGCTGCCGCCCACCTGCAAAAGGGGCCTCTTGCCGACGAGGCGGCGCAGGTCAAGGATGTAATTGCTCATTTATTCAGCCGTTTCTCGGGTCGTCCGAACGGCGGCGCGTATCCCTGTCCTCGGGGTCGAAGTACTCGATCTCCATGCGGTCAAAGGCTACGCTTTCCATAAAATGCTCGGCCAGAAAGCGGGTGCGCCCATGGCCCTCCCAGTCCCGCTCGTGGTTGGGCAGGGTGATGGGCAGCGGCAGGTCAAGCTGTCTGCAGGCAGCCTCCAGCGCCCGGCGCCAGTCGCCCGCCGGGCAGTCTACCACGCTGTCCCGCTCGATCTTCGACTTTTTGATCAGCCTCACCCACAGTTGTCCGGCCATGGCTTTTCCTCCCGCTCGATAGTAGACACAGTATAGCATAGCCCCGCACAGCGAAAAAGGGCAAAGCCCGCGGAACACATGCAAAACAGGCTCCGGATCTTCCCGATAAAAATTTTGTGCCGCATTTTCCTTGACACCGCCTGATAAATGGATATAATCTCTTAGAACTTCAAACTATTTGATGTTCAAACGTTTTAAGAAGGGAAGGCAAAACCATCGACACGCGTGAACAGCTCAACGCCTTTTTAGTGGAAGTGTTCCACAACATTCTGCGCAGCGAGGCGCAGGATCTTAAGGCCCTGGGCTATAAGGACCTGTCCATTTCCGAAATGCACGTGATCGAGGCGGTCTGTCAGCTGGAGCCCGCCGGGACCAACAGCGCGCGCGGCATCGCGCAGCTGCTCGGCATCACGCCGGGCACCCTCACGACCGCCATCAACGTGCTTGAAAAAAAGGGCTACCTCCTGCGCAGCCCCGACCCCCATGACCGCCGCCGCATCCGCGTCACCCCGACCGAGCGGGGCCGCCGGGCCGAGAGCGACCATCGGCGCATCCACAACCGCCTGGTCGACAGCGTCGCCAATCTCCTGGACGAGGAGGAAACGCGGGTACTGCTACGGGCGCTGCAAAACATTTCCGAATTCTTTATGAAGGAAAGGAATCAAACATCATGATCCAAATCGTCACCGACAGCACCAGTGATCTGAGCGAGCAATACCGCCGGGAGCACGACATCACCATGCTGCCCCTCACCATCCACTTCGGCAGCGAAAGCTACCGGGATACCATTGACCTTGACAGCAAAAACTTCTACAGCAAGCTGCGCGAAGCCAAGGAGCTGCCCACCACCTCCCAGGTACCCCCGGGAGAGTTTGAGGATGTCTTCCGTCCGATGGTCGAGCAGGGTGACGAGGTGATCGTGATCAACATCGCCTCCCTGCTGAGCGCCACCTATTCTTCCGCCGTCACGGCTGCTCAGAATGTCGCGCCCGATAAGATCCATGTGATCGACAGCAACTCCGGCTCCTTCGGCACGGCGCTGCTGGTCAAGCGGGCCGTCAAGCTGCGCGGGGAAGGTAAACTGAGCGCGAAGCAGATCGCCGACGAACTGAATGAGCTGGCCCCCCGCGTGCGCATCTACGCTGTGCTCGACTCGCTTAAATACCTCAAAATGGGCGGCCGCCTGTCCGGCTCCGCTGCCTTCATCGGCACACTGCTTGGCATCAAGCCCATGGTGGAGGTCAAGCAGGGCAAGGTGAATGCCATCGCCCGCATCCGCGGCGAAAAAAACATCATCAAGACCCTGATGGAGCACTTTCAAAACGCAAAGCCGGATCTCAGCTACGGCGTTTCCTTCGGAAACGCAGATGCCTTCGACCTGATGCAGGACGTCATCAAGCGCGTTGAGCCCATCCTCGAAGGTGCTGAGACCCACGAAAGCGATCTGGGCGCCGTCATCGGCACGCACACCGGACCGGGCGTCGTGGGCGTCGGCTTCATCGTGGGTGCCTCCTCCGACCTGTAAGGCGCCTCACGGCGGTTTGCCTCAGGCAGTATGACCCGCCGATCCGGACACCTGAAAGCTCCTTACCGGTATCTGAAAAAAAAGAGAGACTTTCGGGGTATATCCACGTGCCTTGTATGGTATCCAGCCTCCAGCCATGAATTTGCCTGAACATGTGGCTGGTTGTTGTTTGACCACCACGCCGGGTAACGATATGCGCTGTCAGGCAAGCGAAATCCCAATATGTCTTCTATCTCAGCAAAGGTCATGCTCAGTTCATCATGCGGGGATGCTGATAGATAAGCAAACAGTGGATCATACTTACTCATTCTGTTGTTTCTCCCATATGTAGTGTGACTGAATGCATTATACCATAACCATAAACTCGACCATATACTTCAAAACCTTCTGCCCTGTTGTCAGAGCAGAAGGTTTTGTTTTATCCATATATCAGCGTTCAGTACCAACGAAAGACTTTAACACATCAAAAGCGCTGAGGAGTTTTGGTTCAAGGCAAGGAGCGGAAGCGAAGGCGTAGCAGCGCTACGTCGAGCTTCCGGCGACGCAGCATTGGGCCAAAAGACCCGGCGCGGCGATGCGGGAAAGCCTTGAGTTGGTATCAATCACCGTATCGGGCAGGCCCCTCCCACACAGTCGGCGTCCTCTTCCAGCTCGGATACGCCGGCTTTTTCATACTGCTTGAGCACCTCCGGGTCAAAGGGCTTGAAGGCGGCCTGCATCTGCTCGCACTGCTCCTTCGTGATGGTCTCGTAGGGCGCCAGCTGGTAGGTACCGCCGTCAAAGGACAGGAAGGACACCCCCACAAAGTCATCCCACACGCGGATGATCTCCTGCTCCACGCCGTCCCACTCATCGGGCTTGACGGTGATGGTGTTGCTGGAGTTGTGCTGCGTATAGTGCTTCTGAAAGCGGATGTAGCGGGCCAGCTGATCGAGGGCGGAGACATCGTCCTTGGTGATCCCGGAGCCCGAAGCCACGGGGAAGTCGATCACCAGGGTGCGCGCGTTGTCGATCAGGCCGCCGGGGGTACCGATCTCCGGGTGCACCTGCCAGCCCTGGGCCAGGGCGGCCCGGGCCAGGGCATCGTCCGCCGAAATGCGGATGCGGCGGATGAAGTGGGGCGCGTGCGCGTTGTGCAGGCCGGCCGATACGCCGCCCGCCACCAGCGACAGCGTGCCCTCGGGCTTGATGGTGGTCACCAGCAGGGCGGAGGGGATGCGCAGCTTGTGCGCGTAATCATCCACGGCCGACCTGGCAGCGGCAGAGAGGGTCGCCAGATACTCGTCCTGCTGCTGTTCGTCAAAGCCCGCGAAGGCATCCTGCACGCCGGTCAGGCTGCAGCCGGCCAGGCGGTCGCGCTTGTGCTTTTCATTCCACTCGGGCAGCTCCAGATCGATCAGGGTCATGCGCAGCCCCGCGCGGGCGGACAGAGCCTGGGCGCGCATCGCGCTGTCCATGTCAAAGCCCTCTTCCCCCCGGAAGGCGCAGAGGTTCACGGTGGTCAGGTTGCACTGCTGCTTTGAGTCAAGCAGTATCTCACCGCAGGGGTTGACGCCTTCCACGTTCTCGCGGCGCTTGCCCGCCGCCTCCAGGTTGATAAAGCCCGGCTCGCCGTCCAGCTGGATCATCAAAAACACCAGGTGCAGCAGGTCAAGCGGCGGCCGGCCCAGCAGGGCCATGGAGTTATTGGACAGCCTGCGGTGGCCGATGTTCGCCCGCCCGAAGTTGTAGGGCGCGTCCCCGTTGACGGATTGATCGTAGGATTTTTGGGACAGCTGATCAAACCAGGCGGGCGGGGTGATGCCCATCTTGGTCAGATGGCTGCGCACCGCCTCGTGCTGCTCAAAGTGCCGCTCGCTCCAGAAGCCGTTGATGCCGTACTTGGCAAACAGGCACTCCATGTCGGAGGGATCAAACAAAAAGATCTCCGCCGTACGGCGCACGCCGCCCGACACCACGTTGTTGCCGATCAGGTTGCCCATGTCAAGGATGTGGATGGGCCGCACGCGGCCGTAGCCCTTTTCATCGGTCTCAATGGGGGGCAGGTCGGGGTCGATCCTGTTCTTGAGCGCGTCATCAAAGCCCGCGAACATCTCGTGCAACGGCTCGGGGCCGGAGGCCGTGCCCCCGAAGGTCTTCAGCCGCTCGCCCTTGGGCCGCACGGAGTTGAAGGACACCTTGATGGTGTGCACATGCTCGTACTGCTCCTCCGTCAGCAGGCGCAGGTATTCGCGCAGCGCGTCGCGCCAGCCTTCCTTGCTGTCGCCCACGTAGATCTTGGCAAAGCCGTTTTCCAGGTGGCGCACGTCGGTGTTTTCCAGACGGTAGTCTTCGGGCACGGGGTTGTATTCGGAGAGGATCAGATGCGTATTGGTGCGGATGGGCGCCAGCCCCGCCGCCATCTCGGGCGTGCACTTAAAGCCCACGCCGCTGCCCAGCATCAGCAGGTAGAACAGCTCGCTGAGGTCATCCCAGGTTTCGATGTTGGTGAAGCTGCAGTTGAAGTTTGCCATCGGGTAGTTTTCAGACACCGGCGTGCCCCCCACCCACAGCGTGCGCCCGGAGGGAAACTGGCGAAGGTTGAATATATTGTCAAACAGATCCTCCGCCTCCCGCTTCAGCCACATCAGCGGCAGGGGCAGCCCCGCCTTCTCGCGGTGCTTGATATCAAGCCCCACATTATACTCAACCGCGCGCGCAACTGTCTCCTTCCAGTTTTCGCGCCTGCCCTCCTCAGGCAAAAAGCGGGCATAGGTCCTGTAAAATGTGAACAGTCCCAGCGGGGTCATGTGCGCGGGACGATCCGCGTATTGATCCAGGAATTCTTTCGATAGCAGGGCCATGGTGTCTCCTCCTACAGCGCCGGGCAAAAGGCCCGCGCTTTGCTCTGATAATGTATGCTCGCTCTTGGTTTTTTTCATTCAGCATGCAGCATATATGGTGTGCAGTCATGTCGGTGACCACAACATATTGTTATATTAGGCAGAAAAAAGCATTCTGTCAATGGATGTAAAACGAAAAATGCATTCCGAATACAACAAATGCCAGAGGCGATTTTTTATTTAAATCAGTTTACTTTTTAATATATGCCTTATGATTGTTTAAACCTGTCCCACCTGCGCGCGCTGCCCAGGCAGAAGGCCGTGCCGAGCAGGGCGACCAGGCA
>CAZVUU010000052.1:0-3358 GCA_964630465.1 uncultured Christensenella sp. | reverse complement strand
TGTTATATTAGGCAGAAAAAAGCGATCTGTCAATATCATGTGCAACAAAATGCGATAAAAAAACAGAGCTGTTTATCCGGGAATATTTCGCTCAATATGTTTATGACGCCTTGAAATGATTCCACCTGCGCGCGCTGCCCAGGCAGAAGGCCGTGCCGAGCAGGGCGACCAGGCACCAGACCAGGACGGTGGTGGGCCAGTCATAGCGCTCCGTCAGCGCCGCGATGCCGAAGGTGGACAGGGCGCTGCCCACATAGACAAAAAAGTTGAGCAAGCCCGACATAAAGGAAATAAAGCCGAAGCGCTCAAAATATTTGGGCAGCAGGGAGATCAGCACCAGGCTGACCCCGTTCATGCTGGCAGCGGTCGCGGTCAGGGCCACCACGCTGACAATAAAATTTCCCGCGCCGAAAAGCCGCAGCATGATCAGAGAGAGAAGCCCTGCCGAAAAGACGAGGCCCGCGCAGAGCATTTCATTGCGGATAAACCTGCGGTTGATGTACAGCACGAAATAGTTGGTCACGATCGCCATCACGGGGATGGCCACGCTGCTGAGGATCGACGCGGCACTGCCCGTCATGAAGGATTCATTCAGATAGCTCGGCATCCAGGAGGTGATGCCGTCGCGCAGCATGCCCTGCAGCATGATGGCTGCCATGATCAGGCCGACCATGCCCCAGAGGCTCCGGGGGATGGGGATGCGCCTGAGGGCGGCGCGGGGGCCTAAATCAGCCTGCGCCGACTCAAGCCGGGCGTCGATCTTTTCAAAGCCCATCCGCCACAAAAAGGCCATCGAAAAGGCAGCCGCGGCCGACATAAAAAACACCACCCGCCAGCCCGCCAGGCTGATGATCACCGGCGCGCTGAGGTAGACAAAGACCGTGGCGATCGTACCGCCCGACACGATCCGGACGGCTGCCTTTTTATAGGCGTCACCCGAAAAGCGGTCGGAGATGATCTTGACCAATGGCGGCCACATCATCGCCTGAGCAAAGCCGTTGACGCTCCAGATCAGGGTCCTCGCCCAGGCGGCTGAAAAAAGGGGCAGCAGCAGGTTCATCAGCGAGCAGACCAAAAGGCCCGTGAACACCAGCTTTTGCGGGGCCAGCCTGTCCCCCAGATAGCCGCTGACCAGCTGGCCCACGCTGTAGCAGACAAACAGGCCCGTCAGCGCGGCCGAGGCCTCGATGCGGCTGATGCCTTCGCGGGCGATGATCTCCACCATCACGGCCGCGTAGTTGATCCGCGTCAGGTAGCTGCAGAAGTAGGCAACGGAACACAGCAGCACCAGCCGCCGTGACATCCTCTGCCTCGCAAGCCTCATGACCTGATGCCTCCTTCAGCCATCCCTTTATAAAAAGATCGGGTTGCTCCAGGCCCTTCTGCCCCGCTCGTCCACGCACTCGGCACGAACATAGCCGCTGCCCCGGGGCACGGGGGCCTCGGCATCCCGAATATCCAGGCCTCTCACCCTGCGGCCGGGCCTGCGCTCAAAGCGCAGGGTGATCTCGGCGCAGGGGCTGCAGGTCAGGTATGCTGTGCCGTCCTCCACATAAAAGTCGTGGATCTCGGGGCCGCAGCTGGCGTAAAAGGCACCCCTTTCCAGGGCGTCCAGCACGCCATCGATCGACTTTTCCGCACGCACCATCACCCAGCCCAGGCCCTCGTGATGGGGATGGTGGCAGTCGTCCACCGCCACGGCGAAGATGCGCCGGCCCCGGCACAGCAGATCATCCCAGTAGAGGGCGTTGTTGGTATCCATGCCGTTGTCCACGGCGCAGCCGCTGTTCCAGACCTCCATGGCAAAGTTGCCGGGGATGTCCGCAAACTCATCCAGGGCGGTGCCGCTCCATTCCGGGTGGCAGTAGATCGTCAGGTTGCCCCGGCGCTGCAGCTCTTCCACCCGCGGGATGAAGTCATGCTGATCGGCCACCTTCGTGCGGGGGATGTGCTCATCCTGTTCATAGGTATGCCCCGCCTTATAGGCGCGCCCCAGGCCCACCTGATGAAAGGTGTGCACCTGCCGGCGGCTGTCTGCCGACATGATATCCCCCTCTATTTCGACGCCGGGGATCAGCAGCAGGCCCGTTTCGGGCGCGTAATGGGTGAAGTTGTATCGGTCATGGTCGGTGAGCGCCACAAAATCATAGCCCTTGCCGGCATAGGAGCGCAGCAGCTCCGCCGGCTCCCTCAGCCCGTCGGACTTGGTGGTGTGGCAGTGCAGCGCCCCGCGCAGCATCGAAAGGTTGGAGCCGAAAGCCTCCTGCCGGATCTTCATGCGAGCTGTCCTCCTGCGCTTATTCAGCGTTTGTTTTTATATCAGTCAGCTGAAGAGATCCCTGCGCTCCCTGACGCGCCGGGTCCTCTCGCCGTGCAGCCAGACGGACTTGGCGGGCATCCTGACCGGCCCATTAAAGCGGCCTCGGGGCACGCGCAGCCGACGCGGCGCGCCCGAGCGGATCGCCTCAACATAATCCTTGATGCTGTGAAGCTTCCGGTCGAATATCACGCCGCCCAGCTCCTCGTCCTCAAACTGCTCGGCATGGTGGATGTCGCTGCCCGACGTCATGCTCAGGCCGTGGCGCTCGATAAAAGCCAGGGCCTGCGCGTCAAACTCCGCGTCGTTTCCGGCATTGTAAGCTTCAAAGGCATCCGCCCGCTTGAGCCCCAGGTGGATCGCGGGGATATAGTCGCGGTCGCGGAAGGGGTGGGCCTGCACCACGCAGCCGCCGTGCCGGTGCACCTGCTCCAGCTGCTCGCGCCTGCTCCATCCGCACACCTCGGGGTGGTCGAGCAGCCACTGCTTGTCCAGGCCGTAGACCAGGTAATCGTCTCCGTCGAAGGTCTCCTCCCAGCCGAAGAAGATATCAAGCCCGATCTTTTCGCCCGCCTCGCGCGTCTCTTCGTAGCCTCTGCAAAAGGCCCGCACAAACTCCGCCCAGGGCAGGCGCCGGTCCACCGCGCAGTTGCCGCGCCAGAAGTGATCGGTCACGATGATGCCGGCGTAGCCCAACCGCTTGTAGCGCACCAGATATTCCGGCCCGCGGGATCTGCCGCAGGCACTTGAAAGGGATGTGTGAAAATGTGTTTCGTACAGATAGCCCCGGGCCGGGCCTTCCTGCGGGTTTCGGTTCATATATCCTCCAATCGTCCGGCGCGCCGACACGCGCCGCCTGCCTTCAAATATAGCACCGAACAGGCGGAAAAGCAAAGGCACAGATCATAAAAAAAGGCCGCCGCGGTTGCGACGACCTCCCCTTTTTTTGGCTCAGGTTTTAAGGGCTGACTCCGCCCCTTTCAGTCCGCCCCGCTCGCTCAAAAAGGTGAACAGCAATATCATCGCCCCGCCCAGCATCTG
>CAZVUU010000051.1:0-16799 GCA_964630465.1 uncultured Christensenella sp. | reverse complement strand
CCGATCATGTCATTGCCCGGGATCACTTCCCAGCCGTGCGGCTTGCCGTTCATGGATGCGGCATAGATCTGATCCGAATAATTCAGGAGGATGGGGCGTCTGTCCCAGGCCCATTTGCCCCCGTAAGCCTCCAGCATCAGCGCGGTGTCCGCGGCGGTGACGGGCTCCGCGTCCAGGTGGCTGAGGCCCATGACGCGCACACACTCAAAGATGATGCCGCTGCGCACATCCTTGATGAGAAAGCGCGCGCCGACGGGCACCACATCGCTGCCCCCGCCGTACCAGTAGGGGCGCAGCGTGTCGCCCTGCCCGGGCGCGGGCGGCGTAAACAGCAGTTGCAGCGTCTGGGCGTCGGCCTCTCCAGAGGGAAGGAGGCCTGTCTCCTGCTGATAGGTCAAGAGAGCCAGCGTGGTGTGAGTGTCGAAAACCCCTTCAAGCTCTCCCTCAAGATAGCCGAGGGAGCGCAGGGCCTGCTGTGTTTCCCAGACATGGATGCCCTTGTCGCCCCCGGCACTGGGCAGGGGAATGGCCCGGGCCGGATTTGCCCGGGCAAGCCCCGCCCACAGGCAGAGCAGCAGGCATAAGCCGATCAGCCTTTTCATGTGCCCTCCGGCAGGTCCGGCTGCCTGCCCGGGTCAAACCAAAGCGGGCTGAGGGATTCGGTCTTGTAGACGATCAGCGGCTCATCGTCCTTGTCGATCAGGCAGGCGATATAGGCCGTCTGTTCGCCGCCGACGTAGAGGTTGCGCAGCCCCTGGGTGTCATTGATCAAAAAGTGATGACGGTACTCCGTGCCGCTGCGACTGACGAAGTGAAAATCCTCGCTTCTGATCTCGGCCCGTTCACCCGGCGCGGACAGCGCCTTGACCCAGAGGGTGACGATGTACCACTCCTGCGCCCTGGGCGGGGTGATGTTATACTTGCTCATCTTCTGCGCTGCCTTGAGGGCGGCGTTTCCTCTGATCATGGAGAGCATCCGGATTTCAAAGGCGGCATAGCCCGACCAGTAGGAGCCCTCATAAAAGGCGCTGACTTCAAGCGGGGCAGGATCTTCCCTTGTGGCGGCATAGGGATCGGCAGCCAATGACGAAGTTCCGGGGTTTTGGAGAAGGATCTGCTCGGCCTCTATGATGCCCGTGCCGCTGCCGAGCGGGTCACCTATCTCGTAGGGCTGCAGGCCGAGAAATATGCCCCGGGCGCTGACCGGATCGCCGGGCAGCAGGGCATCTTCCTCCGCACCAGGCTCATAGCGCAGCAGAAAGACCCGCTGCGGGTGGCCTTCGAGCGACAGGAAGTACTCCATGCCGGCAGCCCCTTGCCGGATGTGAAACAGACGGCCCTTCAGGCTGACTGCCTCCCCGGTATGGTCTTCCGCCCGGCGCAGGTAGCTGTCACCGTCGCCGATGGAAAGGTAGACGGGCTGATCGGCGCGGGAAAAGACAGCCAGGCAAAGCATCATGAAAACGGCAAGAAACTTTTTCATATGTATACTCCCTATCGGTCGGCAGAGGTGCTGGATATGATGAGTTCAGTGTAGGGAATAAAAACAGGAATGTCAAACGGCAGGCGATCAGCACTGCTGCGATGATCGATCTATACTCTCATCAATGCGCAGCAGCCGAGGTCCTGTGCTTTTTTAAAGGCCAGAGACTCATAGAAGGCCACTGTACCCGGCCGGTCATCGGTCATCAGCTGCATCTAGATACAGAGGGGACTCGCCGGCTGCCCCGGACACCAGGCGCAGCTTGAGCCGATCCGCGTAGTCCTTGCACAGATCGCTGGGGTATTTGAGCGTGAACAACAAGGGGATGCCGCTGCAGGCGGCTTTGCCCAGCATCTCAAGGGACAGCCTGCCGCTGGTGCCCAGGATGCAGTCGCCCATGGACCAGCCCTTCAACAGGGCATGGCCGATGGCCTTGTCGCAGGCATTGTGCCGCCCCGCGTCATCAAACATGGCCTCCTCCCCGCTTTGATGGCGGATGACGGCACGGTGCCGCCCAAAGGGGGCGTTCTCCTGCAGGGCCCGGCCAAGCCTGCGGATCAGGGCTTCATCAGCCTCCGCTTTGCGCTCGAAGGGGCGCAGAGCATCCAGCCTGTCCGTCAAAAAGGCGGCGGGGAGCAGCGGGCTGCTGATGTGCAGCTCGAGCAAGTCCTTTTGCTCAACGACCTTCGGCATCTCCCCGGGGTGAGCGATGCGCCTTTGAGAGAGCAGATAGCCCAGAGCCAGTTCGCGCCAGTGCCCCTGCGAACAAAATATCTGGTCGATCACCTCGCCGTTGACCCGCAGGGTGAAGTAACGCTCTTGAAATACGGTGTCTTTGCTCATTGCCACTCCCTGCTGTCGACCTCAATGTCCTGAAACAGTCCTTGCGCGTAGCCTTTGCTGAGCGATCTGGACGAATAAAAGGCTTTGGCCCCGTTGCTGGCCTCGACGATGCCGATATCCCGGTAGTCATCGCTCAGCTGCATGCGGGCCGCCGCGCCCTCGATTTCATCCATGCTGTAGCGGAAGGGATAGTTTGAAAACTTGGAAAAGGGAGCCGGGCGGGGGTAGAGCTCGCAATCGCGCCTGGTGATCTGCGCGATGGTGGTCAGCATGTCCTTGTCCTCGATCAGGGCCTGGATATTCGCAAACTCCGGGGTCATGATGCCGGCGTCAAAATAATAGCTGTCCCTCTTGCCTTTGATGTGGACGGCATCCTTGAGCTCTTCCGCGGCCTCCTCCAGTTCGACGCCGCGCAGCAGGTCAGAAAGAAGCTCATCATCCAGCCCTTCCAGCCCAAGCTGTCTGAGCCATTTTTTCGGAGCCACCAGGTTTTGCGCCGTGCGGTCATAAATGGTATCGGCCAGCAATAAAGCGGCCGCTTTTTTCGCTGCTTCCTCCGGGCTCAGCCCAGTGGGTTCGCCCTCCGGCAGGATCATGTCCTGCGAGCCGGATACTTGTTTGTTGTCTTGTTCGTTCATTGGCTATACCTCCCTGTCAGATGGTCTTATTATACATGAATACAGCTCGCCGGGAAATAAAAGGCCCCGGCGCGTGTGACTGCGCCGGGGCGGGGATTTGATCTCCTAAAAGTCATCCGCTATGAGGAGGGGGATCACAGGAGACCGGAAGCTTCCATATCGTCGGCGACGTCCTTGAGATCGAACTTTTCGAGCGTCTCGCGGGTAGGCGCGCCGTTTTCGTCCCAGCCAAACTCCTTGTAGAAGAGGCTCAGCGCGAGCTGCCAGTCCTCTTTCTCCATCTTGATGGTGCCTTCGGTGAAGACGGGGACATCAGGCTCGGTGTTATAGGCGTACTCGGGGATGACGTCGTGCTCGTTGCGCATGTCGCGGGTGCCGTAGGTGAGAACGGTCATCGCCCTGGCGAGCTGCAAGCTCTTTTCGGCCATGAAGTCGAGCTCTTCTTCCGTGATCTCTTCGCCGGTGATGGCGGAGTAGTACTGCGCCTCGACCGTCAGGTCGCCCTTGTAGCCGCGCTCCTTGCGGGGGCTGAAGGTCATCGGCCATACCCAGTTGCACAGTGTAAAGCTGTCATGCAGCGCCTGCTTGACAACGCCGAACTTGGCGAACCTGGCCTTTGACTCGTTCATCGGGGTGTAGTTGCGCGGCATATCCAGCGCGCCCTTGCCGAACATTTCTTCGATGATGTTGCGCTGCACATGATAGGGCAGTCCCGAACCCGTGATGTTGACGATGGTGTGGCACATGCCGTCACGGTTGTAGACGATGTTGGTCAGCATGCCGACTTGGGCCGCGCACTCGTTGCCGTGGTGGCGCTTGGCGCCGATCAGGCCCCAGAGGGTGATTGCAGCGCTGTTGAGGTAGTCATCGCCCACGATGTCGTGGTACTGCTGATCGACAAAGTACGCGCCCTGGGCCAGGGTGGAGAGGCTGTGGTTTTTGTCGCAGACGCGGGTGAGGATATCTTCGATGAAGGTGATATCGCCGGTCTCGCGTTTTTCCCAGTCGATCTCGGCGTACTCTTCGGGCGTCAGGATCTTTTCCATGTAGCCGTTGTTCATGAAGTAGTTGAGCGTGGCGCGCAGCTCGCCGTAGTTGTCCCACAGGCCCAGATCATCCGCCAGGATGGAGCTGAAGACACGGGCAGTCAGCAGACCGTCGCCCTCTTCCTCAAAGTCCTGGTAGGCTTTCATGATGCCGCCGTAGGGGTTGTTGCCCAGGCAGGTGTTGGCGTGGGTGGTATTGCGGCCGAACTTTTTAAGCTGGGGCAGGTTGACCGCGCCGTAGCAGCGGATCGGGCAGGAGGTACAGCCGATCATCTTGGTGGTATACTTCTCGGCGATCATGCCGTGGTCAAACACGGACTTCTGGCAGCGGTAGCCCATCAGGGTGGGCTGGCCGGGGGCCGACTCACCGGTATCGATGGGGCCGCCGGGGGCCGCGCCCCAGGTCAGGCCGGGACGGCCGGTCCAACGGGAGTTGGGGCTGTCATACTGGCTGAAGGACTGGGGGGTATTGGGCACAACGTGGTTGTTGTTGGAGCCCATCAGATCGCTCATGACATAATTGTTGAGGTCCATCACGCGCTTGGGGTCGGCCATGAGGGTGGCGCCCGTGCCGTAGAGGCAGACAGCCTTCAGCTTCTTGGAGCCGAAGATCGCGCCGACGCCGCCGCCGCCGCAGTGGGCGACGCCTGTCATCACGCAGGACAGGTTGATCATGTTTTCACCGGCCTTGCCGATGGAGATGACGGTGGTGCCTGTGCCTTCCTTGTCACACAGGGCCGCAGTGGTCTCGGTTGTGGTCATGCCCCACAGAGCGGCTGCGTCTTCGACGGTGGCCTTGTCATCCTTGATGTTGATGTAAACGGGGGTGTCCGACGCGCCTTCGATGATGACGGCATCGTAGCCGCAGGCCTTCATCTGGGTGGCAATGTCGCCGCCGATGTGGGCATCCGTGATCGCGTTGCCCTTGGTGAAGGTGCTGAGGAAGGACAAGGTGGTCCTGCCCGAGCAGGGGGCCGAGGAGCCGGAGTTGGGCCCGATGGCCATGATGACCTTGCTTTCCGGGTCGTAGGGCTTTACGCCGACGGGCACTTCATCATAATGAATGCGGGTCGCCATGCCCTTGCCGCCGATATAGCCGAAATATTTCTCGCTGCTCTCGACTGTGCATTCGCGTGTCGTGAGATTAGCGCGTAAGAGTTTACCGGTCCATCCGTTCATATTCTACGCCTCCTTTGCTTATGCCCCTGCGCTCATGGCAGTTGCGACATCTTCCCATTGGATCATCTTCAGCGCGCTGGTGGGGCAGCCGGCGACACAGGCACCGCAGTTGATGCACTTGGTGGACTTGCGTGTATCCAGCCGCAGCCTGGGCATCTGCCAGGGACAGTTTGTGACGCACAGCCCGCAGCCGATGCAGACATCCTCGTCCACAATGCGCGCGCCGGTCACCGGATCAGGGCTGATGGCCTGCACGGGGCAGCCTACCATACAAGGGGCGTCCTTGCACTGGCGGCAGGTCTCCGCCGGGATGGAGAAATCGCCGAAGATGCCGGGGCCGTCCAGATAATCAACCGTCACCTTGCCGCCGAACTGGGCGTAGTCGCGCACATGGATGCGGGACATGTAAGGCTGGGCGACGCCGTCGTTGGCCAGCGTGCAGTTGGCTTCGCAGCGCTGGCAGCCCGTGCAGCGGGCGGGGTTGAATACCAGCAGGTATTCCGCGTTGGGGTAGAGCTGAACCTGTTCAGCCTGTGCCAGCGTGCAGCCGAGCAATGAAAGCATCGAACCTGAAAGGCTGACGCCTGCCAGGCCCTTGGCCGTCATCTTCATGAACTCACGCCGGGTGTACTCACGGTTCATCAAGCTCTTAGACATAGTGAGTCGACCTCCTGTTACCGCGCTTTCGCGCAAAATCTAAAAAGAAGACACGGCAGATCCTTTCGGGTCAGGCCGTATCTCCTTTGCATAAGGCAGGGTGAGTGATTGCTCGCTCCCCCCATCGGTCCCATAGACCGCGAGGGCCACGTGGACTCGGAGAACTTCTTTTGCTCAGAGCATAGCACAATGTGAATGTCATGACAAGTGGACGGAGGAGGTTTTTCAGCGTTTTTGTGCAAAAACCGAGCTTATTGACAAAACATTAGCGGCAACTAACTATTGATTTCACATAGTTTAAGGATCAGTTCCGTGATTTCATTGACGTCTTCATAGCTGAAACTGGGGATGCCGGGGTACGGGGATCCGTCGGTGACGATGGCGGCGAAGCTGTCCGGAGCGCCGCGCAGGCCTTTTCCGGTCGATATGCGCTCAAGGCCGATGGTGGGGCAGTCAAAGCCGGTATAGCCTTCGATAAACACCAGGTCAACGCCCTGCATTCTGGCGAGGATCTCCTGCGGGCTGAGGGGGCGGCGCTCCACAAAGGCGGTCATCTCAGGGGAACCGATCGAAGTGATCAGCGCGCCTGCCTGGCTGAAGCGGTAGCTGTCCTTGCCGGGTTTGTCGATCTCAAAGCGGTGGGCATCGTGCTTCATCACGCCCAGGCGCAGTCCGCGGGCCATGATGAGGGGGATCAGCCGTACGATCAGGGTGGTCTTTCCGGTACCGGAAAAGGCGCTGAAGGCTACGGCGGGGGGCTGGGTCGTTAACATCTTATCTGCCTCCTGTCATATTAAGGTTGATAGAATTATACCACAAGCGGAGGAAGAAGGCGCGGCCCCGGATATTCGCTCCTGTTTTCCCGGAGGCGGGGCCACATGTTCACATCATCACATATTTATGCTTTGACAGGAGCAGATCGCGCTGATATAATCACCGCGTACAAGGAGGGAAAAGAGTAGTGTTCAACATCGGTTTTTCTGAGCTGATCATGATCCTTCTTGTTGGGTTTATTATCGTGGGGCCTAAGGATCTGCCCCGTGTCGCCCGCGCGCTGGGCCGCTGGGTGCGCATGGCAAAGGAAATGTACAATGACTTTAAAGCAGAGATGGGGCTCGATGAAACAGCGGACGAGCTGATGGAATTAAAGCGCGATATGGATAAGACCATGCGCGATGTCGATCCCAGCGTAGAGCTGCGCAAGCTGCAGCGCGATACAGAAAAAACGATCCGTGAGGCCAAAGAGGCCACCCGGATAAAAAAACCCCCGGTAGACCGCTGAATGGCGGAGGAAAAAACGTTTTATTAGGAGGAACAACATGCGCTTCGGTGTAACAGAAATTGTCCTGATCCTGATCCTGGCTCTGGTATTGTTCGGCGGCAAAAAGCTGTCCGGCGTGGGCAAGGCTCTGGGGCAGAGCATCCGAGAATTCAAGAAGGAAGTCGCCCCCGAAGACAAGGAACAGGACGGGGAGAAAGAAAAAGACGGACAAGATAAGGCCTGACAGTGGCTGAATCAAACACAGCTGACAATCAGGCCAGACGCCTGAAAAGAGAGGCGCTGATCGCGCATGTGTACGCCCTGCGGCGGATGCTGGTCATGATCGTGGCGACGGTGGTCATTGTATTTGCGGCCATGTTCTACCAGATGAGCCAGCAGCTGGCGGCTTTTTTGCTGCGCCCGCTGGTGTCCCGGGGGATCGATGTGATCTCCTACAGGGTATCGGAATCCCTCGTGATGCAGATGAAGGTCTGCCTGGTGGCGGCTTTGATCTGCTCCATGCCCATGATCATCTATCAGATATGGGACTTTGCCGCGCCGGCCCTTTACCCGCGGGAGAAGAAGGGCTTCTGGATGATCTTTATGTCCATGCTGCTGCTGTTTGCCATCGGCATCGTATTCGCCTATATGGCGGTTTTCCCCTTGATGATCGACCTGTTTTATGAAGCCGGGCACGGCGTGGCCGAAGCGATGTGGTCGGTGAACGATTACTTTAATTTCTCACTGGGCTTCCTTCTGCCCTTCGGGCTGATGTTTGAACTGCCCGTGGTGGTCTGGCTGCTGGCCAAGAACGGCAAGGTGACAGCCAAGGGGATGAACAAAAGCCGCAAATTCTATATCCTGGCGGCGGCCGTTATGGCTGCCATACTGACCCCGCCGGATGTGGTCAGCCAGATCATGCTGCTGATCCCCATGCTGGTCCTGTATGAGCTAAGCGCCCTGATCGTCAGGTTTGTGAAACCTAAGCAGGCAGCTGAGGCATAAGCATAAAATAATAAGCGTAGAACGATAAAAAGACACGGAAGGCACAGCTCCCGTGTCTTCTTCATGTTCCGGCAGGGACATTGAGGCCCTGCTTCAGGGTCAGAGCATGGATTCGAACATCTCTTTTCTGGGCGAAGGGATCAGGCAGGAGGATACCAGGTAGCCCTTTGTCTGGGCGGGCAGGCAGCCCGCCTCAATGGCAGCCTGGACGGCCGCCACTTCACCGGACAGGGTAACAAAAGACTTGCCGCCGATGCCCATGCCCAAGCGCACATCCATCAGGCGCACATCCGCTGCCTTGGCGGCCAGATCGGCCGCGATCACGGCGGAGGTGACGGAATAAAACTCCATAACGCCCATGGCGTTCAAAGGCCCCGGGTCATTGCCGCCGCTGATGGCCTTGATCACCTGAGGGTGGAGGCTGGCGATGGTGAGGTCGTCGACCAGGAAGCGGTCGGCGATGTGGCGGCCGATGTCCATCGCGGCGGCGACGGCGGCTACCTCACCATAGATCAATACGGTGTATTTTCCGGGGCAGACAGTTCCGGCCCGGATCAATGTGACATCGGCTGCCTTCAGCATGGCATCCCCTGCTTCGACACCCCGCGCGATGCTGTTGGTTTCAAGCAAACCCAGCGAGATCATATGGCTTGTCCTCCTTCATGTTCATCGGCGAGGATAACGATCATGTCATTTTCCACCCGCTCTACACGTCCCGTGACACTGGAATGGATGTCCGCGCCCAGGGCGCCCTCCGGCATCCTGGCGATGGTGTCCCCGCGCCGGACCCTATCTCCCGCAGCTACACAAGGCTGCGCCGGTGCCCCGATGTGCTGTTTGAGAGGAATGCAGGCAATGGGCGTTGTCAGCCTTTGCACGCTGTCCGGCACATCGAACTCATACTGCAGCACATTGATCTTGGCGGCTACCCGTCCGTAAGGGGCCTGCTGAAACTCTGCCATCGGGGGCATGGGGCCCAGCTCAAAGTGCAGCTTGTCACCGCGCTGGCGCAAAGCTTCTTTGTGCAGCTGCTGCATGCGCCGGGGGTTGATGCCCATCGGGCAGGCATACAGCTCGCAGATGCCGCATTCCATACACAGCACGGCAGAAGGCTCCAGCTCGTCGCCTGCCGCCCAGGCGCGCATGGTGATGTGGGGGTAGATGGGATGGCCCAGCAGGTAGCGGGGGCACAGATCGGTGCAGTAGCGGCACTGGATGCAGGCCGACTTGGCTCGGTTGCGCACGTGTTCAAGCGAGAGCTGGTCATACTCTTCCAGCACATGCCCCTTGGGCAGCACCAGGACGCCGCCCAGCGTCTTGGTGACCACGGGCTCGCTGCCCTCCTCGATAAACTCGCCCATCATGGGGCCGCCCAGCTGCAGGCAGTAATCGGGCAGGGTCACCCCGCCCGCTTGCTCCAGCAGCAGATGGATCGGCATCCCCACGGGCGCCAGATAAACACCTGGATTTTTCACTTCGCCCGCGACTGTCAAAAACCGGTCGGTGACGGGCTTTTTTTCGTCCAGGGCGCGCAGGGCATTCAGCGCTGTTGAGACGCTGACCACCGTGCAGCCGACCAGCCCGGGCAGACCGCCCGGCGGCACGATCCTGCCGGTCGCGCTGTGGATCATGGCCTGCTCATCGCCGATGGGGTACATGGAGGGGAGCAGGTGCATCTTCAGGGCGGCCGGCCCCGGCTCTGACTGCTCCATCGCCTTTTTGACGGCCTGTATCTGCGCGTGATAGTGATCCTTCAGGCAGATGATGGCCTCTTCGGCGCCGATCAGGGCAGCCAGCCTTTTTGTCGCTTCGACCAGGGCCTCGGGGTAGGTCTGCATCAGGTAGCGGTCGCTGTTGAGCACAGGCTCGCACTCCGCGCCGTTGATCAAAAGGATCTGCGCCTGCGCGGACAGCTTTTTCCACAGCGGAAAGCCCGCGCCGCCGCCGCCCACAATACCGTATTCTTTTAAAATGTTCAGCTCGTTCATACCGGAAGAACCTCATGGATGTCGATGATGGCGACGATGGCCGCATCCACGGGCGAATCCATCTGGCCAAGTGATTTGCGGGCAGAAGAACCCTGGGCGACCAGGACCATTTCCCCGATGCCCGCGGCGATATTGTCCACGGCCACAAAGCACTCTCCGGCCGCTTCACCGTCCAGCCGGGCAGGCTGAACGATCATCAGCTTGCGCCCGACCAAAGACTCTTCTTTGCGGGTAGCCCACAGGTTTCCCACTACTTTTGCGATGATCATGATTTATTCCTCCAGTGTGATGCCGCAGTCTTTGAGGGTGTCGCGCGCCAGCGGAGTGATCAGCTGCCCGGGCATAAGCCTGAGCATGCGCGCGCCCTCACGCTTGAGCTGCTTGATATGCTCCTCGGTGATCAAGCGGCCGGGAAGGGACGGTGCTCCGTCCGAAACGGGAGCATCCGGCGACGGCTGAGGGGCATCGTCCCCCGCCGCTTCAACGGCCGCCAGGCGGCAGACGGCGCCCGGAGCCAGGCCCGCCGCATTGGCTTCATCCGTATCGATGTGAAGGGCGAGGGCCGCCTTTGGGCTGACCCGGGCCACCACGCCCTCCAGGATCAAAGGCCGGCTGCCCCGCAGACGAACGGCGAGGGATTGCCCGTCCTTGAACCCCAGGCGCTCAGCGTCCTGCGGGGTCGCGTGCAGGTGGCGTTTGGCGACGATGGCAGCCTTGCGGCAGATGATGTTGTCGCCCAGCTGGATGTGGACGGACACGGCATCCTTCAGGTCGCCCGACAGGCGGACAGGCGCCGCAATGCCCAGCTGGCGCGCATCCGTCGCAGAGATCTCCGCCTGCGTTTGAGAGCGCAGAGGGCCGAGCACCGCCACGTTTGAGATAGACCCTTTGGGACCGATCAATGTGACGCGCTGATCGGACAGATACTGCCCCGGCTGGGAGATGGCGCGGCTGCTGGCAAGCTCCGTCAGGCCGGTCAGATCAAGCAGGTCCTCCTTTGACAGGTGGACGTGCCGGGCCGATATTTCGGCCGGTATGTCTTCCCGGGATAAAGGCAAGGCCGGCGGCCGCTCCGTCTGCGGCTGAGAGAGCGGGCCCGTATGCTGCTCTTCTTTCAGGCGTGAGAGCACGGCTTCGATAATGGCTTTGATGTTCTGCTCCATATCGTCTCCTAAGCCTGCTGCACCGCGCGCAGCTGGAGTACATAGAAGTAGCTTGACAGCCGGTTAAGCGCCAGAAGGCAGTCTTCATGGCGTATGCGGTCGGCCTGACGCCAGGCGGCGATGGCGGCCAGCTCCGTTTCCCTGGCCAGCGCGCGCAGGCGGTTGAACTGGGCCGCAAGCAACCCCTGTTCGGGGGCAGGCAGGATGTGCCCGCTCAGACCGAGGCGCTGCGGATGATGGGAGAGGCTGTGGACCTCCTGCGCTGTCATTCCGTCCAGCGTCCAACCGGGCAGGGGCGCGTCCTTGACGTCTGCGGCCAGCACCTCACGGGTCAGGCTCAGCGCGTCCTGCAAAGGACGGTGAAAGGAAGGGGGAGCCGTGATCATCAGAATCAGGATTTCCGCCTCCAGCGTGTCCAGCTTGCCGCGCAGGGTAATGGAAGGATGAGCCTTGGACACCATCTGCCGCGCGTTCAGATGGGTCATGTGCTCCGGCTTTGACGTGCCGCGCGCAGCCTGCGGCCCCTGGGCGCCCGAGCCCTGCTGATAGAGCTTGAGATCCATCAGGTATTGCCGGGCAGACGGGGTCAGCTTGCAGCCCGCGGGCAGCTCATAACCGGCCGGCAGGCCGTTGATGAACTGCTCCCGCAGCTCAGCCTCTGTGATATAGCGCATGATAAAACAACTCCCTTCGCGAGGAGACAGAACCTGCTACAGCGATAGCGATATCAGTCCAGACGGGGCAGGATGCCTTCCAGCTCATCATGCGGCCTGGGAATGACATGCACGCTGACCAGCTCACCGATGCGCTGCGCCGCAGCAGCACCCGCGTCCGTCGCCGCCTTGACCGCGCCGACATCGCCGCGCACCATGACGGTGACCAGGCCGCCGCCGACGTGCACCTTGCCGATCAGGGTGACGTTTGCCGCCTTGACCATCGCGTCCGCCGCCTCGATCGAGCCGACCAGACCTTTTGTTTCCACCATGCCCAGAGCGATTTTATCGCGTTCCATTGATTGTTCCTCCTAAAATTCTTGCTATATTCAGCCGATCGTCGGCAGAATGCCTTCCAGTTCGTCGTGGGGCCTGGGAATGACATGCACGCTGACCAGCTCGCCGATGCGCTGTGCCGCAGCCGCGCCCGCGTCCGTCGCCGCCTTGACCGCGCCGACATCGCCGCGCACCATGACGGTGACCAGGCCGCCGCCGACATGTACCTTGCCGATCAGGGTAACGTTTGCCGCCTTGACCATCGCGTCTGCCGCTTCGATCGAGCCGACCAGTCCTTTTGTTTCCACCATGCCCAGAGCGATTTTGTCACGATTCATTGTTGTTCCTCCTCAAAATTGATTCTTGATCAGTATTCCTGTCTTAACTGGCGAAGCACGGCTTCCACGATTTGTTCGCGCTGCGACGCGCTGAGGCTTTCGCCGCCCGGCTCATCACCGGAAGTGACCGGCGCGAATGTGCGCGAGGGGGAGAAAGAGGTCTCCGTGCTTTCGACCTCCTCCGGCTCGGTCAGACCCCAGGCTGCCCTGCGCAGCTGGTAGAGATGGTGCACCGTGACATTGTCACTGGTGGAAGAGCCGCCCACGGCCCCGCAGCCCAGCGTCAGCGAGGGCATGATGCCTGTCGTGGCGCCGATGCCGCCCTGCGCGGACCCGGTGTTGATCAGCAGGCGGGAAACCGGTTTTTTCAGCAGGAAGGCACGCACCAGCTCCGGGTTTTCGGTATGGATGGCGCAGCTGTGCCCCAGCCCCGCGAAGCGGAGCAGCTCCATGCAGCGCTCGCAGGCCCGCTGCCAGTCGGGCTCGGTGTAAAAGGCCAGGATCGGTGACAGTTTCTCGATGGAGAAAGGATAATCCTTGCCCACATGCTCCTGATGGCACAGGAGCACGCGCGTTGTCTGCGGCACCTGGATACCGGCCATCCGGGCGATTTCCAGCGCGCTGCGCCCCACGATGCGGGGGTTGGCCGTGTCGCTGCCTGGCCGCATGATGATGGCTGCCAGCTTTTTTTCCTCCTCGCCGGAGACGAAATAGCCGCCCGCCTTTTTAAACTCTGCCACCACCTGATCGCGGATGCAGGTCTCCGTCACGATGGCCTGTTCGGAGGCGCAGACGGTACCGTTGTCAAAGGTCTTGCTGGCCATGATGCGGCGCACCGCGGCAGGAATGTCGCAAGTACGCTCGATAAAGGCAGGGACATTGCCCGGGCCGACGCCCAGGGCCGGCGTGCCCGACGAATAGGCCGACTTGACCATTGCCGATCCGCCTGTGGCCAGGATCAGGTTGCTGAGCTTCATCAGCTCGGAAGTGCCGACGATGGTGGGCAGGGTCATCATGCCGATCAGCCCCTCCGGCGCGCCGGCCTGGCGCAACGCCTGGTTGAGGATACGCACCGTTTCCGCGATGCAGTTTTGCGCCGCGGGGTGGGGGGAGACGATCAGGGCGTTCCCTGCCTTGACGGAGATCAGGGCCTTGAAGATGGCGGTGGAGGTCGGGTTGGTGCTGGGCACCAGGCCCGCGACCACGCCCATGGGGACGGCGGTCTCCATGATCTTCTTCTCGGGGATCTCGTTGATGACTCCGATGGTCCTCGCGTCTTTGATGGAGGCGTATACGGTGCGCGCGGCGAAAAGATTCTTTGCGATTTTATCTTTTTCGACGCCAAAGCCCGTTTCACTGACGGCCATCCGCGCCAAAGGCTCCGCTGCCTGTTCGGCTGCGCGCGCCATGGCGTCCACCAGGCGGTCTACCCCCTGCTGGTCCAGTTCGGCCAGCGCTTCCTGCGCGCGGCGGGCCCGGCGCACAAGGTTTCTGACTTCTTGTATAGAGGCAAGGTCACGGTCAAGTTCCACGCCATCAACTCCTTTTACGAAATAGTTTTATTGCTCAAAATACCGCTGCAAGCTTTCAAGCAGCAGGGCTTTGTTGGCATAACGGATGTCATTGGGGCTCAGGGGGAAGCCCGGCAGGCGCCTGGCGAATTTCCTCAGAGCGACGACCTTCCAGCCGCGAAGAGCATCCATATCGGGCACGGTGCTCCGGGGATTGCTCATGGCCTTCGCTTCGCGCCGGCCGCCTTCACAGCCGCCGCAGGCGCTGCAGCCTCCCCTTGCCCGGCGGGCAGGCCCCGGGGATGAATCGGAGGCCAGCATGCAGACCACTTCGGGCATGGCACGGGCAATGACATGGGTGCTGAACACAGCGCCGACCCGGCGGGCGGAGGCCGCCCCCGCGTCGACGGCGGATTGCACGGCAGCGACCTGTCCTTCAAAGCGGACCATTACCAGGCCGCCGCGCACGTAATCCGTGCCCAGCAGGCGCACATTGGCCGCCTTGAGCCCGGCATCGACAGCCTCAAGCGCAGAGGCGAGTCCGATGGTTTCGATCATGCCAAGAGCGGTCACTTCCACTTGTCATGCCCTCCTTCTCATCAGCTGAACAGGTCTTCGACAGGGTATCGGGCAATGTCAATCACAGCCTCGGCAAAAGCCTCGCAGGCGGCTTCGCAATCCGACTGGCTGCCCGTTAAGAGCGCCCCGCCGAAGTTGGTGGGTGAGGGCGGCCCGTAAAAGGCGCACATCTCGACCCTCGCAGCCTTCATGGCCCGGTCCAGAGCATAGATGCTTTCAAGAGGCGGCGCGATCAGGTAAGCCAGCGGCGAGCCCTCGGGAATGCCGCAGGCGCCGGACAGATAGCTGCCCGTGCGCGAGATGCAGCGCGCGTAGTAGACGATGCTGTCTTCATCGTTGGCCGAATAAAAGCAGGCCTCGTGCTCGATCATCTGCCGGGCCGCGCGCAGGCCGCTCTCCACCTCAGAGGGGGAGGGTCCGGCAAGTATGCCCAGAAACTCGCCCGCCAGCGCCGTGTTGGCATTGGCGGCGCCCGCGTACATCGACTGGGCATAGCACACGGAGACAAAAGCCTTTTTGGTGGCTTCGTCCAGCGCCGTATAGCCCACATCATCGCTGTCGCAGGTGATCAGGCCGATGGAACGCACCGCGCTGTCCAGCTGCAGCTTCGCCTTCAGTTCCTCGTTCAGGCTCGGGATCACACGCATGGAAAGCACCTTGGAAGGCAATCTGTCGCCAAGCATCTTATTCCCTCCTCATTTACGCGGGCAGCTCGATGCCGCTGAGCTTTTTGTCCAGCATCTTACGGATCAGGTCAACGATGTGCGCGCCCGCCTCGACCGCCGGGGTGCCGCCGCGGTGGATGTTCGCCAGCACCGTGCGCCTGCTTTCCACCATGCCGACGGTGGGGCGGTAGGCAAGGTAGGCGCTCATGCTCTGCGCGGTCACAAGGCCCGGGCGCTCACCCAGCAGCACGCAGACCACCTCCGCGTCCAGCCCTTCGCCGATCTGCTCCATCGTGGCGACGCGCCCGTAGCGCACGAAGAAGGGATCGTTTGTCTTGATGCCCTCTCCTTCCAGCCCCTTGCGGATCACCGGCAGGATATCGGCCGCGTTGGCCAGTACGGCGGAGGAAGACAGGCCGTCCGCCACATAGAGGATCACGCGGGCATCCCGCTGAATCCCCGCGCGCAGCTCGCTGAGCGTCTCGGGGTCAAACACCCGGCCCTTGTCCGGGCGGGTCAGAAACTCATCCCTGTCCTTGCAGGAGCTTTGAAAGACAGGCAGGCGCAGCTGATCCAGAAAATCCTGCGGCACATCCGCGAAGACAGAGGCCTGCGCGGCGGCATGGTCGGCTGAAAAGCGGAGCATGGTCTGTGTCTTATAGCGTGCTCCGGCGTGGCCCACGCCGACACGGGCGGGTGTCCGCTCCTTCATGGCGAGGAAGGCGGCCTGGTCATGCGGGTTTTCCACCAGGTACAGGCGCCGGAGGTCCTCCTTGGCGATGTCGGGCATATCGCTTTCAACAAGCCTGTTATCATCGGATGCCGGGGTGCCGTCCGCCGGGCGGTGACCCATGCGCGCCAGTACCTCATCCACGATCTGTTTGATTTCCTGCTCAGTCATCCTGCTTGCTCCTTTCTGCGCGGTTGGCGGATCTCAAAGAAAGACGGAGGCATCGCCCGCGTTGGGGCCCAGGCGTCCGCCTTCCCAGAAGCCCCACTTTTCAAGCCAACGCGCAAAAGGCGCGATCGGCTCCAGCCGCAGCGTTTCGCGCACGGCGGCTGAGTCGTGGAAGCCCGTCGACTGGTAGTTGAGCATCACGTCGTCCCCGTGGGGCACGCCCATAAAGAAGTTGCAGCCGGCAGCAGCCAGGAGCACCATGAGGTTCTCGTTGTCGTACTGGTCGGCGCGCATATGGTTGGTATAGCAGCAGTCGCAGCCCATGGGCAGGCCGTGCAGCTTGCCCATGAAATGGTCCTCCAGCCCCGCGCGGATAAACTGGCGGTTGTCGTAGAGGTATTCGGGCCCGATGAAGCCAACCACCGTATTGACCATGAAGGGAGAATAGTGAGAGGCAAAGCCGTAGCAGCGAGACTCCATCGTCACCTGATCCCAGCCGTAGTGGGCGTCGCTTGACAGCTCGCTGCCCTGCCCCGTTTCAAAGTAAAGCTGGTTG